>VEQS01000239.1 GCA_018883105.1 Phycisphaerales bacterium | reverse complement strand
CGCCGGAGACGTTGAGGATCACGTCGGTCGAGGCGTTGGTGGCCGCGAAGACGTTGACCAGGAAGCCGCCGGTGACGGCGCGCGTGGAGGAGGTCCAGCCGATGAAGTCGGCGCTTGCACCCGAGGCCACGAACATCGCGGCCGCGGTCGACGCTGCTCCAAGAACACCGATAGAACGAGTCTTCATTTCCTTTTCCCTCTGTAGGCCGCGCGAGCGGCGATTGAACGAATCGTTGGGGGATCCCTCTCTCGAGACGGTCCAGCCCTTGTGCTGGTCGTCTGGAACCTCTCCACCGACAGGGGGAATGTGGCCCGGTTCTCCGGGGAGTCAAGCGCTGCGGGCGAGAAACCGGCGCGAGGCGGGCGGCGCACCCGGCCGTGCCCCGCCGGAGGCACCGTCAAAAACGGCGGCGGGAGCCTAAAGAGTGCATATTATAAGCCACTTCTAGACGAGTCGATTGTCGGTGATTTCCGGCCGACGCGGCCCCTCCGTCATACTGCGCGGCTCCCCGATGCGCGTCTACCTCGAGACCTTCGGCTGCCAGATGAACGAGCTCGACAGCGAGCTGGTGCGCGGTCAGCTCGCGGCACTGGGCTACCGGTTCGTCGAGACCGACGCCGACGCGCAGGTGGTCCTCTACAACACGTGCTCGGTCCGCGAGCTCGCCGAGCAGAAGGCGCTGAGCCGGGTCGGCACCGTGGGCGTGCGCAAGCGCGCGGGCGAGGACCTGATCCTGGGGGTGCTTGGCTGCATGGCCGAGCGGGATGGCGTGGACCTGCTGAGGCGTCATCCGCAGGTGGATCTCCTGTGCGGACCATCGGACCTCGACCGGCTGCCGCAGCTCATCGACAACGTCCGGCGCGCGCGTGCCGCCTCGGAGGCGGACGGCGCCGCGGCCGGGCGGCCGTCCCGCGCCGTCGCGCTCGCCGGCAACCGCTCGCGGCGCTCCTCGACGCTGGCGGCGGCGGAGGATGGGCTCGAGTCGCTCGACCTGTCGCGCGCCTTCGACCCCGCGGCCCGCGAGACGCCGTGGAGCGCCTACGTGCGCATCACCCGGGGATGCAACAAGTTCTGCACGTACTGCGTGGTGCCGTACACGCGCGGGGCGGAAGTGCACCGCCCGCCGGAGCACATCGTCGAAGAGTGCCGGCGGCTTGCCGATGCCGGGGCGCTGGAAATCACGCTGCTTGGCCAGACCGTCAATCACTATCGCTACACGCACGGGACCGCCGTCACGGTGGACGGGCGTGCCGCGCCCCAGGTGGGGCCGGGGCTGCGGGCGTTCCGAGACGCGAGCGCTTCGGTCGCGGACACCACCACCTTCGCCGATCTGCTGTTCCGCATCCACGAGGCCGTGCCGTCGGTGGCGCGCCTGCGCTTCGTGACGAGCTACCCCCGCGACTTCGGCGTGGACGTGCTGCAGGCCATGCGCGACTGCCCGCGCATCTGCCGCTACCTGCACGCGCCGGCGCAGAGCGGCAGCGACGCCGTGCTTGCGCGCATGAACCGCGGCTACACGGTTGGCGAGTACGAGGCGTTCGTCGCGCGCGTGTTCGAGCACCTTCCGGACGCCACGCTCGCCGGCGACCTGATCGTCGGGTTCCCCGGCGAGACGGACGCCGACTTCGAGGCCACCTGCGACCTGGTGCGCCGGCTGCCGTTCAAGAACAACTTCATCTTCAAGTACTCGCCGCGGCCCGGCACCGTCGCGATCGACCGGTTCGCCGACGACGTGCCCGACGAGGTGAAGCGCTGGCGCAACAACGCGCTGCTGGCGGTCCAGTCGGAGACGAGCGCGCGGGTGCACGCGGCGTGGGTCGGCCGGACGGTGGAGGTGCTGTTCGACGGCGCGCGCGCCCATGCCGCCGCGCCGGCGCGCGCCGCCGGCGCCGTGGCGGTGCGC
>VEQS01000008.1 GCA_018883105.1 Phycisphaerales bacterium | reverse complement strand
GGCCTCGGTGACCGAGATCGCGTCGGACGGGGGTGGTGCCTCAGCGCGCGGTGCGGCCGGCGCCGCGGCCGGCGCCGGATCGAACAGCCCGCCGCGCGCAAGCCGGGGATCGAAGGGGCGACGGGCCACGTTCGTACGATACGAACCGGAACCCGCCATGCCTGCCACCGACCTGCGGCCGAGCACGCCCGTCGGCGCGATCCCCGGCATCGGGCCGCGCACGTCGGAGGCACTGGGACACCTGGGGATCCGCACCGCCGCGGACCTGCTGCGCCACTTCCCGCTGCGCTACGAGGATGATCGCGGCGAGCGGTCGGTCGCGGACCTGATTGGCCTCTGCGAAGGCGGGGAGAGCCCGGTCGCCGCGCTGCGGGTCGAGGTCGCCTCGGTCCGCCATGCGCCGCGGCCCAAGCCGCGCACCGAGGCAACCTTCGAGGATGGCACCGGCACGGTGCGCGCGGTGTGGTTCAACGCCCCATGGATGCGCGGCAGGCTCCATCCCGGGATGCGCGGCATGCTGCAGGGGCAGGCGAAGCTGCGCGGGCGCTACCTCGAGCTCTCGAACCCGCGCTGGGAACCGCTGGCCGACGGCGACGCGCCGCCCGCGCGCGAGGCGCGGCTGCGGCCCGTCTACCCGGCCAGCGAGGAGATCGCGAGCGCCGCGATCGAGCGCGCCGTCCGGGCCGCGATGCCGGCGATCCTGCCGCAGCTCGAGGATCCGCTGCCGGCCGAATACCGCGCGTCCCGCGCGCTGCCCCCGCTCGACGAGTGCGTGCGCCGCATGCACGCGCCGCGCGACCGCGACGAGCAGCTCGAGGCTCGGAGGCGGCTCGCCTTCGAGGAGTTCCTGCAGCTGCAGCTTGGCGTCATGATGAAGAAGCACCGCATGCGCACGGAGGCGCGTGCCCCGCGCATCCCCGTCAACGAGGCGGTCGACGCACGGATCCGCGCGCGCTTCCCCTGGCCGTTCACGGGCGAGCAGGACCGCGCGTGCAGCGAGATCGCCGGGGACCTCGCGCAGGCGCTGCCGATGAACCGGCTGCTGCAGGGCGACGTCGGCAGCGGCAAGACGGCCGTCGCGCTCTACGGCATGTTGGCCGCCGTGGCGGCCGGAATGCAGGCCGCCCTGGTGGCGCCGACCGAGCTGCTTGCCGAGCAGCACGCGGCGTCGATCGGCCGGTTCCTCTCCGGAAGCGACGTGCGCGTGGAGCTGGTGACCGGCAGCCTCGGGGCGGCGGCGCGCCGCGAGTCGCTCGCGCGCCTCGCATCCGGCGAGTCGCACGTGGCCGTCGGCACGCATGCGCTGCTCCTTGAAGGCGCGGTGTTCCGAAACCTCGGCCTCGCGGTGATCGACGAGCAGCACCGCTTCGGCGTCGAGCAGCGCGCCGCGATGCGCGAGAAGTCCGCGGGCCCGTCCGGCGAGGTTCCGCACGTCCTGGTGATGACGGCCACGCCGATCCCGCGCACGCTGAGCCTGACGGTGTTCGGCGACCTTGACGTGTCGACCATCCGTTCCCGTCCCGCCGGCCGCCAGCCGGTGGCGACGCGCGTGGTGGGCCGTGACCGCGAGCAGGAGGTCTACCGATACGTGCGCGAGCGGATCGACGGCGGCGAGCAGTGCTACGTGGTGGTGCCGGCGGTCGAGGAACGCGCCGACGGGCTGAAGGATGCCGAGGGCACGTCACGTGCGCTCTCGGACGGCGTCTTCGCCGGCCTGCGCGTGGGCGTGGTGCACGGCCGGCTCGACCGCGACGCGCGCGAGGCCGTGATGGACCGGTTCCGGCGCGCCGAGCTCGACGTGCTGGTGGCGACGGTCGTGATCGAGGTGGGGGTCGACGTGCCCAACGCCTCGCTGATGGTGGTCGAGCATGCCGACCGATTCGGGCTGGCGCAGCTCCACCAGCTGCGCGGCCGGGTCGGGCGCGGCACCCGCCGCAGCCTGTGCGTCTTCATCGGCGACCCCGCCACCGAGGATGCCGCGAAGCGCCTGGAGGCGATCGCCGGCACGGACGACGGATTCGAGATCGCCGAGATGGACCTGGCGATCCGTGGCCCGGGCGAGCTCTTCGGCAGCCGCCAGAGCGGCCTGCCGCCCTTCCGAGTCGCGGACCTGGCGCACGACATGGAACTGCTGCGGCTGGCCCGACGCGATGCGAAGGCGATCGTGGACCGCGATCCCGGCCTCGATGCCCCGGAGCATGCCCTGCTCCGGCGCAAGATCCTGCGCACCTATGGCGACGCGCTCGGCCTCGCCGACGTCGCGTAGCGGCCGGCGCGCGACCTACACTCATCCGCCCATGGCAGAACCCGCCCTCGACATCCGCGACCTGCGCTTCGCCCACCGGGGCGGAGGCTTCGCGCTCCACGTGCCGGCCTACCGGCTCGGCGCAGGCGAGCAGGCCCTGCTCGCAGGCGGCTCGGGCCGCGGCAAGAGCACGCTCCTCCAGCTGGTCGCCGGGCTGCGCGACGTCGATGCCGGGTCGATCGAGGTGGCCGGCATCCGGATGAGCGCGCTTGCGGGCGCCGCGCGGGACCGCGCCCGCGGGCAGCGGATCGGGATGATCTTCCAGACCTTCAACCTGCTGCAGGGCTTCAGTGCGCTCGAGAACGTGATGGCCGCGCTGATGTTCGGCGATTCGCCGGCGGCGGCGCACGCGGCGCGTGCGCAGGAACTGCTTGGGTCGCTTGGCATCCCCGACCCGGCCGCACCGGTCGACCGCCTGTCGGTCGGGCAGCAGCAGCGCGTCGCGGTGGCCCGGGCGCTCGCCGCGAGGCCGGCGCTCGTTCTCGCCGACGAGCCGACCGCAAGCCTCGACCCCGAGAACGCCGTCGCCGCCATGGACCTGATCCAGGACGCGTGCCGCGCCAACGGCGCGGCCCTCCTCTGCACGAGCCACGACCCGGCGATGCGGGCGCGATTCACGCGCATCGACACGGTGGACGCCTTCGTAGGGAAGGTTGCCGCATGAGCTCCCGCCCCCTCACCGATACCCGCATCGTCCTCCGCAGCCTGCAGGCGCGGCCGCTCTCGACGTGGATCACGATCGGCATGGTGGCCACGAGCGTCGGCCTGCTCCTCGTCCTGCTCGGCATGCGCTCGAGCGCCCGCGATGCCTTCGACCGCGGCTCGGGGAACACGCATCTGCTGGTGAGCTCGGACCCGAGCCCGCTGGTTGCGGTGCTGAACGGCATCTTCTACGCCAACGCCCCGGCGAACCCGATTCCCTGGGCCAAGTACCAGCAGATCCGCGGGTCCTTCCCGTGGCTGTGGGCGATCCCCACCCAGCAGGGCGACAGCTACCGCGGCTACCCGACGATGGCGACGTCGACCGAGTTCCTGACGAAGTTCGAGCCCGTGGCCGGCGAGCCATGGAAGCTGCGAGAGGGGCGGCTGTTCGAGCGGCCGTTCGAGATCGTCCTGGGCGCGGCCGCGGCGAAGGGCTCGGGCCTGCGCCTTGGGCAGGAGGTGTTCCTGACGCACGGTTCCGGCGGCAGCCGCGAGGGCGGCGGCGACCACGCGGGCCACGTGCACACGGAGTACCCCTTCAAGGTGGTGGGCGTGCTGGAGCCCTCCGGCAGCGCGCACGACCGCGCCCTCTTCATCGACCTCGAGTCGAGCTGGATCCTGCATGCCTTTGACCGCCGCGAGCGCGATGGACAGCACGGCAAGGTGGGCGCGGCGGAACTCACCGACGCCGACCGCCTGATCACCGGCATCCTGCTCCGCCTGCCCACGCGGCCCGGAAGCGACGCGAGCGCCGCGATGCAGCAGCAGTTCGACACGCTGCGCCGCGACACGTCGATCGTGGTGGCGCAGCCGGCGCAGCAGATCCAGCGGCTCTTCGCGATCGTGTCGAACGTCGACGGGCTCTTCATCGGCATGGCGGTGGTGGTGCTGGTGTCGAGCGCCCTGAGCACCATGCTGGCCCTCTACAACTCGATGGCGGCCCGCGCGCGCCAGGTGGCCGTGCTGCGCGTCCTCGGCGCAAGCCAGGGACGCATCTTCGGCATGGTCGTGACCGAGAGCCTGCTGATCGGCTTCGCCGGCGCCGCCGCGGGCGTGGTGCTGGCCCTCGTCGGCGGGATCGCCGCGAGCGCGTGGCTGCGCGCCTCGATCGGACTGGTGGTCGACCCGGCGCTCGACCCCCGCGACACGGTGATCGTCCTGGGTGGCGCGGTCGCGCTGAGCGCGCTCGCCGGACTGCTTCCCGCGTGGCGCGCCTACCACCTGCCCGTGGCCGAGAGCCTGAGGCCCGCGGCGTGAGCGGCATGCGCCTCGTCTGGATCGTCGGCGCGCTCCTCATCGGTGCGGCGGCGGCGCTCCTCCTCACGGGACGGCCCGAGCGCACCGCGTCGGCGCCGACCCCGGCCTCGACGCCCGCACCCACGGCGCCGGCGAACGCCACGCCGGCGGCCCCGGCAGCGCCGGCGGCCCCGGCAGCACCGGCGGCGCCCGCCGCGCCCGCCCCGAAGGCCCCCGTCGTCCGCGCGCCCGACGCGGTCGACCTCGGGCTCGGACGCAGCATCGCCAGCGCGCGCATCGTGCCGGGGAACATCGTCCCGCGCACCGACGAGAAGAGCGGCGAGCGCCTCCTCTACGCCGACGGCAAGTACGAGATCCGCGGCGAGGGCACCGCCGAGAATCCATATCGCATGAGCTGGGAGTGCCTGGCGAGCGCGTCGGAGTCGTACATCCCGCGGCTCAACGAGCATGACCTGCCCCAGCGAGTCGCGATGCTTGACGGCGCGTGGGTGCAGGTCGAGGGATACCTCGCGTTCCCGCTGATGGTGAGCGAGACCAAGGAACTCCTGGTGATGCTCAACCAGTGGGACGGCTGCTGCATCGGCGTGCCGCCCACGCCCTACGACGCCATCGAGGTGAAGCTCCTCGAGCCCGCGAAGCGTTCCGGCGCCCACGCGACGTTCAACTTCGGCGGCGTGAAGGGCAGGCTGAAGATCGATCCCTACCTCGTCGAGAACTGGCTCGTCGGGCTCTACATCCTCGAGGATGCCTCGATGGTCCAGGGCGCGCGTCCCGAGCTCTGAATCCCGCGCGACCGCCGGAACCCTCCCTCCCATGCTGATCACCTGCTCGATCGTCTCGATGCTCCTCGCCCAGGCGGAGCCCGCCGCTGCCGCGCCGCCCCCGGCGGTCGCGCTGCGCGAGCGCCGCGACGCCGCCGGGCTCGCCGAAGCGGTCGCGGCGCTGAAGGCCACGTGGCCCGACCGCGTCGGGTCGCAGATCCTGGCGACGAGCGTCGGCGGGTACCCCATCCACCTGCTGACCATCGCCGACGACCCCTCCGCCGCCGGACGCCGGCCGGCGATGCTCGTGGTGGGCGGCATGGATGGCCACCGCTGGTCGAGCACCGAGGCGGCGCTCGCGATCGCCGAGGGAATCCTGCGCGACCGGCCGGAGTCGCTGCGCGGCATCACGGTGCACGTGGTGCCCTGCGCCAATCCCGATGCCGCGGAGCGGTTCGTCCGCGGCCCGCGCCGTGCCTCGTCTGGCAACGCCGTGGCGCACGACAACGACAAGGACGGCTACGGCGAGGAGGACCCGCCGCGGGACCTGAACGGCGACGGGCTCATCACCCAGATGCGCGCGTCGGGCACCGTGCCGCCCTGGCGCAAGCCGACGCAGGTTGCCGACCCCGCGGAACCGCGGCTCCTCAAGTCGCCGGACGCAGCCGCGGGGCAGCTCGCGGAATGGACCGTGTGGACCGAGGGCATCGACGCCGACGCCGACGGCCGCATGGCCGAGGACTGGCCGGGCGGCATCGACCCGGAGCGCAACTTCCCGCACCGCTGGCCGGAGTTCGAGGACGAGGCAGGCGTCTACCCGCTGATCGCCATCGAGAGCAAGGCGATCGCGGACCTCGTCATCGCCAACCCGCAGCTCTTCGCCGCGCTCGTGATCGGCCGCCACGACACCGTGGTGAACGTTCCGGATGCCAAGTCGCGCACGCCCGGCGGCATGCCGTCGGTCCTCGACGAGGGCGACGCCGCGGCCTACGGAGAACTGGCCAAGGCCTACCGTGAGCTCACCGGCCAGTCGCGCGCCGACGGCGCCGACACCGCGGGCAGCCTGGTGGCCTGGCTCAACGCGCAGCGTGGCATGCCCGCCTTCGCGACGACGCTCTGGGGCCGCCCGGACGCGCCGCCGCCCCCGGACGGGACGCCCGCCAGGGACCCGAAGGCGCCGAAGCCCGCGGACGAGTCGGCCGCCGCGTGGCTCGAGTACAGCGACCGTGCCCGCGAGGGCGCCGGATTCGTGCCGTGGACGCGCCAGCAGCATCCGCAGCTCGGCGAGGTGGAGGTCGGCGGCTGGGTGCCGGGCTTCCGCGAGAACCCGCCGCTCGCCGACGTGGCGCCGATGTCGGCGAAGCTCGTCGCGTTCCTCGGGCGCGTCGCGGAGGCGCGGCCGAAGGTCTCGATCTCGACGCCGACCATCGAACGCGCCGGGCCGTCGCTCTGGCGGATCGACGCGGCGCTCTCGAACACCGGCCGCCTGCCGTCGGTGATGCGCGGCGGACGCGCCGAAGGCGTGACCCCCGCGCACGTGGTGCGCATCTCGGTGCCTGCCGACCGCGTGAAGTCCGGGCGCCGCGTCGACATCGTGCGCGGCATCGACCCGGGCACCACGCGCCCGTGCTCGTGGATCGTGAACGCGCCGGACGACGAGACCATCGTGGTGGAGCTCCTCTTCGCAGGCAAGGCCGTCGAACGGCATGCGTTCCGCGGCGGCGTCTCCGTGCCCGCGGAGGAGGTGCGCTGATGCGTGCCCTCGCCGCCGTCGCCGCGCTGGCCCTTGCCGGCACCTGCGCCGCCCAGCAGCAGATTCCCTCGAAGGTCGACCTGCGGTTCAACCGCTTCGTCGACACCGACGGCATCTGCGACCAGATGTTCCGCCTGGCCGAGGCGTACCCCGAGCTCTGCCGCGTGGAGCGGATCGGCACGTCGTCGCTGGGGCGCCCCATGCTCGCCATGGTGATCGCGAACCCGCGCACCGGCGACGAGCGCGACAAGCCGGCGATCTACATCGACGGGTCGATCCACGCCAACGAGATCCAGGCCAGCGAGACCGTGACCTACACGGCCTGGTACCTGCTCGGCGCGTACGGCACCGTGCCCCGCATCACCGAGCTCGTCGACCGCTGCGTGTTCCTGCTGGTCCCGCTCGTCAATCCCGATGGGCGGGCGACGTGGTTCGCCGACGCGCACACGCCGCACTCGGCGCGCACCGGCCAGCAGCCGACCGACGACGACGGCGACGGCACCGACGACGAGGACGGGCCCGACGACCTCGACGGCGACGGCCACATCACCATGATGTGGCGGCGCGACCCGTTCGGCACGCACCGCCGCGACCCGCGCGACCCGGACCGCATGGAGCGCGTCTCGCCGGAACCGCGTGCCGACGGCACGCGCGAGTACGGCGAATGGTCGATGGCCGGCCAGGAAGGCGTCGACAACGACGGCGACGGCCGCATCAACGAGGACGGTCCCGGCGGCTACGACATGAACCGGAACTTCCCGAGCGGCTGGGAGCCGGAGAACGTCCAGGGGGGCGCGGGCGCGTACCCGCTCTGCTACCCGGAGACCCGCGCGGTGGCCGACTGGCTGCTTGCGAAGCCGAACCTCGCCGCGGCGCAGTGCTACCACAACACGGGCGGCATGATCCTGCGCGGCCCGGGCGCGCCGTTCCGCGACAAGGACTACCCCGGCGAGGACGCCGCGACCTACCGTCGCATCCAGGACACCGGCGCCGCGATGCTGCCCTTCTATCGCCCCATGGTCATCCACAAGGACCTCTACACCGTGCACGGCGGCGCGGTGAACTGGCTGGCCGAGGGCCTCGGCGTCATCAGCCTGACCAACGAGCTCTGGACCGAGAAGCGCCTGATGCAGGACGGCCAGGACCCGAGCGACGAGGAGCGCCGCCTGTGGGAGCGGCGCATGCTCTTCGACCAGACGAAGTCGCCCATGAAGGAGGTGCAGCACCCCGAGCACGGCACGGTGCTCGTCGGCGGCGGCACGAAGTTCAGCGCGCGCATCCCGCCGCCCTTCATGGTCGAGGAGGAGCTGCACCGCAACTTCGCCTTCACCATGTACCACGCCGACCAGATGCCGCTGCTGCGCTTCGAGTCGGCGGAGACGAAGGAGCTGTCGCCCGGCCTGTGGGAAGTCACCGTCACGGTGGCGAACGACCGCCTGATCCCCTCGCGCACGGCGCGCGCCGCGGACCGCGGGATCGGGCTCGACGACGTGCTCGAGCTCACGGGCGCGACGGTGGTCGCCGGGGGCCCGCTCGGCCGGCGCACGGACCGCACGTTCGAGCCGCAGGCATTCCGTCCGCACGCGCTGCGCTTCCCGGGCGGCGTTCCGGGACAGTCGTCGATCGCGGCGCGCTTCCTGGCCGAGGGCGCGAAGGGAACGAAGGTCACCCTGCGCCACTCCGCGCAGAAGGCCCGGGACATCGAGCTTGCGGTCGCGCTGGGCGACCGCTGGCCCGCATCGGCCGCGGACGCCGCGCCCGCGAAGGCGCCGTGACCGACGCGGCGTCGGCGGGTGAAGGCATGCTTGACGTCGCCGTGGTCGGCGCCGGCGCGGCGGGGCTCTTCGCGGCGATCTGGGCGGGGCGCGGTGCGGCGGGCGCCGGCGTGCCGGCGCGCATCGCCGCCTTCGACGGCGCACGGAAGCTCGGCGCGAAGATCCTGGTGGCGGGCGGCGGGCGCTGCAACGTCACGCACTGGCGCGTCGAGGAAGGGGACTACGCCGGCAGCACCGCGCCCGCGATCCGCAAGGTGCTGCGGCGCTTCGGCGTCGAGGAGACGGTCGGGTTCTTCGCGGAGCTCGGCGTCGAGCTGAAGCGCGAGGAAACGGGAAAGCTCTTCCCGGTCACCGACGATGCGCACACGGTGCTCGACGCGCTTCTTGCCGCCGCGCGCCGCGCCGGCGTGCACCTGCGGCACCCGGAGCGCGTGGAGTCGGTGGCGCCGATGGACGGCGGCTTCCGGATCCGCACCGCGACCGGCGAGCATGTGGCACGCCGCGTGGTGCTCGCGACCGGCGGCAAGGCGCTCCCGAAGTCCGGCTCGGACGGCGTGGGGCTTGCGATCGCGGCCGGGCTCGGCCACCGCGTGACCGACCACGTGATCCCATCGCTCGTGCCGCTCAGGCTTCCGGAGGGGCACTGGATCACGGAACTCAGCGGGCTGACCGTGCCGGCGGAACTGGTGCTGCGGTCGGGCGGCGGCAAGCGGCTCGTGTCGTTCGCCGACAGCACGCTCTGCACGCACTTCGGGCTCAGCGGCCCGTCGGTCCTGAACATCAGCCGCCACTGGACGATGGCACGTGTCGACGACCCGCAGGCGCGGCTCGAGCTGTCATGGACGCCGGGCATGGAGGCCGAGGCGATCGACCGCGCGCTGGTCGAGGCGAAGGGCCGGGGCGTCGGCGCCGTGCTGCGCGCATGGCTTCCGGAACGCCTGGTGCGTGCCCTGTGCGAGGCCGCTGCCGTCGATGCCGCCGCCACGCCGCAGCAGCTGGCGCGCGATCGCCGCCGGGGGCTGGCGCAGCTCGTCGGCGCCACGCCGCTCCCGGTGACCGGCGACCGCGGCTTCACGTTCGCCGAGGCGACCGCGGGCGGCGTGCCGCTGTCGGAAGTTCGGCTCGAGACGATGGAGAGCCGCGTGGTGCCGGGGCTTCACCTCGCCGGCGAGGTGCTCGACGTCGACGGCCGGATCGGCGGGTTCAACTTCCAGTGGGCCTGGGCGAGCGGGTTCGTCGCCGGGACCTCGGCGGTGGCGGCACTGGCGGCGCAGCCGACGTGAGGCTTCCCACCACGCGCGCCGCCATGCGCAGCACCGCGGCGCGCAGCGCGGCGAGCGCCGTCGGCGGTGCGGCCGGGCGTCCCGCGCGGCGACGCGGCTTCGGCAGGACGGGGACGAGCCGCGCGTACGCGTCCGGCGCACGCCGGCGGACGTACTCGAGCTCGTTCTCCGTGGTCTCCACCTCGCTGTAGCGGCGCTTCGGCTCCCCGGCCACGCCGTGCTGCAGGGCGTGGGTCAGTTCGTGCACCAGCACGGCACCCGCGAACGTCGGTACGGCGAGGTCGATGCCTCCGGGCGGCGTGGCGAACCGCGCCCGGGCGCGGCGATAGGTATGCCAGCGCACACGCGCCCCGCCGGGGACGCGCACCAGGATGTGCGGGCCCGCAAACCCATGCGCGGCGCGCAGGTAGAAGGCACTGGATCCCCGCGCGCGCTTCCACCGCACCGGGATCGCCGCCAGCGCCTCGGATTGCGCGGCGTCGAGTCCGTAGCGCTCGGCGACGAAGGCCAGCGCATCGCGGTGGATTGCCTGCCGCGCCCGCAGCGTGAGCCGGGAGATGGTGGCCGCGGCATCCATGCCGGAGGCAGCGTAGGTCACTCGGGCGGTTCGCTGCAGAGCACCGCGCGCAGCCGGGCGACCGTCTCGTGGACGCGGGCCGCATCGGCCGGCGCACGCTCGCCACGCTCGACCGCCCGGTACCAGTCGGCCACCTTCCAGGCGGCCGTGCCCGGCTCGGCATCGAACCGCGGCACGAGGTGGACATGGAGGTGCGGCGCGCCCTGCCCGAACGCGATCGCGTAGACGCGGTCGCAACCGGTGGCCGAGCGCACGGCACGGCTCGCCGCCCGCAGTGCGCGGCCGAACCCCGCCGCCTCGGCGTCGTCGAGGTCCGCGGGCCCCTGCACGTGGCGCACGGCGCACAGGAACGCCCATCCGGCAATCGGCGCGGGCGGCGCATGGTGGCGCACGATCCAGCGCGGGCCGCGGTGGCACTCGAGCGGCGCAAGGGCGGCGTCGGCATGGATGCGGCAGACGTCGCACCCGGCGGCCGCGTTGCTCACTTCGTCCCCTTGGGGCCGCCGTCCGCGAGGTACTTCGCGTGGATCGCGCGCTCGAGGTCGACGCCGGCGATGTTCGCGAGGGTCGCGAGCCACGCCATCACGTCGGCGAACTCCTCGTCGAGGTTCGCACGGTCGGGCGTGCCCTTCTCCAGCTTGCCGAGCGCATGCGCGAGCTCGCCCACCTCCTCGGAGAACCACAGGAAGGTGCCCGCCGCCCCGCGCGCGCTGTCGGTGGCGTGGTAGCGGTCCCGGATCAGCTGCTGGAAGTCGCGGATCGCCATCGGCGCGTCCGCGGCACGGTGTTCTTCGGTGGACAAACGTCCTCGGCGGGGGTCGAACCCACAACCTCCGCCTTCGGAGGGCGGCGCTCTATCCAATTGAGCTACGAGGACCGGCGGAACGTCATCGAACGAGTGGTGAAGTCTAGCGCCCGGTTCCACGACGCGCGGCGACTGCCGCAGCGGGCCGCGGGCACTCCCCTATCCTCCCCGCCCCGTGAAGACCCCCGACGACGCAGGACGGCGCCGCGTGCCGATGTGGGCGCTGCTGGGGGTCACCTGGCTGAACTCGCTGGGCAGCGGCATCCTGTGGTCGGGCGTGCCGTTCGTCACCGAGCGCCAGTACGGCTTCACGGAGCGGCAGAACCTGCTGCTGGCCTTGGTCGAGAGCGTGATCTACGTGGCGATGGCGATGAGCGCGGGCCCGCTGGTGCGCTGGCTCGGGCGCCGGTTCGAGGTGACGCCGCGCGGATGGCTCGGGGGCGTGATGTGGGTGCAGGCGGCGGCCTCGCTGCTGTCGCTCACCGGCGAGGCAGGCGTCGTGGCGGCGGCCTGCATCATGAGCGCGGTCGGCGCGGCGCTGTGGCCGGTGATGGAGAGCTACGTGGCCTCCGGGCGCCACGGCCGCGAGATGCGCCGGGCGCTGGGCGCGTTCAACGTGACGTGGATGTCGGCGACCGGCATCGCGCTCGTCGGCATGGGTCCGCTGATGGCGCGCGGGGACCCGAATCTGGCGCTCCTGGCGCTGATCCCGGCCTCGGGCATCTCGGTCCTGGTGCTCTCGGCGTTCCCGGAGCGGCCAGCCGATCACGCCCCCGAGCAGGCGCACGCGCACCTGGCGCCGCAGTACCCGTTCCTGCTGCGCGCCACGCGGTGGGTGGTGCCGACGAGCTACGTCTTCGTCTCGGTCATCGGCCCGGTGCTCCCCTTCCTGGTGCGCGACCTGGGGATCGAAGAGGGCATGCGCACGCTGGTGGCGTCGCTCTGGATGTTCGCGCGCATGCTGACGGTGGCCCTCCTGGCGACGCGCACGTTCTGGCATGGACGGTGGTCGGCGCTCGCGGCCGGCGTCCTGCTGCTGGTGGGCGGGTTCGCGCTCGCGGTGCTGGCGCCGAGCGCGACGCTGCTGGTCGCGGGCCTCTGCGCCTTCGGCGCCGGGCACGGCATCATCTACTACTCGAGCCTCTACTACGCGATGGCCGTCGGGGGCGCCGAGGTCGACGCCGGCGGACGGTTCGAGGCGCTCATCGGACTCGGCTACGTGGCCGGGCCGCTCGTGGGCATGGCCGCCGCGACGTCGTCGGCGGGACTGGCGCTCACCATCTGCGGTGCCGGTGCGGTGGGCATGGCTCCTGCGGTGCTCGCGTGGCGCGCGTGGCGCGTCCGTGCCTTTGGTAGCGTGGACCGCGCGGCATGACGGCGACGCTCGTGATCCTGGGTCTGCTCCTGGCGCTCAACGCCATGCTCGCCGCCAGCGAGCTGGCGATGATGACGTCTCGCCCGTCGCGGCTGCAGCAGATGGCCGACCGCGGCAACGTGGGCGCACGCAAGGCGATCGAGATGTCGCGCGAGCCGACTCGGCTCCTGTCCACCGTGCAGGTGGGCATCACGCTGGTGGCCGTGTTCCAGGGCGCCTACGGCGAGCGCCAGCTCACCGGGCCGATCGCCGAGTGGGTGAAGGGATTCGAGCCGCTCGAGCACTACTCCGAGGGGATCGCGCTCGCGATCGTCGTCGCGCTGCTCACCTACTGCAGCCTGGTGTTCGGCGAGCTGGTCCCCAAGCGCGTGGCGCTTGCCTACCCCGAGCGCGTGGCGACCCTCATCGCGCCCTTCCTGTGGATCGTCTCGACCGTGGCCGCCTGGCCGGTCCGGCTCCTGAGCGCCTCGACCGACGGGCTGCTGCGGCTGATGCGCATCCGCCAGCGGCCGGACGAGGTGAACGAGGAGGACGTGAAGGCGATCGTGGCGCGCGCGGCAAGCACCGGCGTCTTCGACCCGATCGAGCACCGCATCTTCGAGCGCGCGCTTCGCGTCGGGGACATGACCGCCAAGAGCCTCATGGTGCCCCGGTCGCAGATCACCTGGATCGACGAATCCATGCCCGCCGAGGACGTGCGCATCCTGATCGGCACCGCGCCCTTCAGCCACTTTCCCGTCTGCGGCGGCACCATCGACCGGCTGCGCGGCGTGGTGCACGTGAAGGACCTGATCTCCTACGGGCTGCTCGCCGGCAGCGACTTCAAGGTCTCCGCGGTGATGCAGCCGCCGGCCTACGTCCCGGACACCATGCCGGCCCTGAAGCTGCTCGAGCTGTTCCAGGCCAAACGCACGCGCATCGCGTTCGTGGTCGACGAGCACGGCGGGCTCGAGGGCCTGGCCACGGCCAACGACGTGATCCAGGCGATCCTCGGGGACCTGAGCCGCGGCGGCGAGGACGAGCAGCCGGCGGCGGTGCGCCGCGACGACGGATCATGGCTCATCGACGGACGGCTGCCGCTTCCCGACGTGCTGGCGACGCTCGGCATCGGGCGCGATGCGCCGGACGAGCTGCCGGAAGTCGCGACCGCTGCGGGCCTGGTGACGGCGCTGCTCGGCGACCTTCCCGCCACGGGGGACCACGTCGACTGGCACGGCTGGCGCTTCGAGGTGGTGGACCTCGACGGTCGCCGCGTGGACAAGGTGCTCGTCAGCCGCCTGCCTCGGGCCGACCGGGCTTCGCGCTGATCGCCGAGAGCGCGGCCAGCGCGGCTGCGCGCGCCGCCACGTGGTCGACGATCGGCCGTGGATACGTCTCGCCGAGCGTCACGCCCGCGGCCGCGAGCGACAGCGGCGGCGCCTCCCATGGCGCATGCAGGTGCTCGGCGGGCACCTTCGCCAGTTCCGGCACCCAGCGGCGGATGTAGTCGCCGGCGGCGTCGAACTTCTCGCCCTGCGTGACCGGGTTGA
This sequence comes from Phycisphaerales bacterium, assembly GCA_018883105.1. GTDB lineage: Bacteria > Planctomycetota > Phycisphaerae > Phycisphaerales > SM1A02 > UBA966. Next base: position 19,918 of record VEQS01000008.1, on the reverse strand, counting down.
AGATGCGGAAGTACGGCGCCGCATCCGCGCCGCAGCCGCCGGCCCACTGCCAGCCGAGCGTGTTGCTGGCAAGATCGGCGTCGACCAAGGTGTCCCAGAACCACTCCGCGCCGTGCATCCAGTGCATCAGGAGGTGCTTCACCAGGAAGCTCGCCACCACCATGCGCACGCGGTTGTGCATCCAGCCGGTGTGCCAGAGCTCGCGCATGCCGGCATCGACGAACGGGTAGCCCGTCAGGCCGCGCTGCCACGCACGGAGCTTGGCCGCATCGTCTCGCCACGGAAACTGCCGGAACTCCGGGCGGAGCGGATCCTCGGCGGTGCGCGGGAAGTTGGCGAGCACGTGGACACCGAACTCGCGCCAGCCGAGCTCCGCGCGGAACTTCTCGACGTTCCTCGTGACGGCGGGCGTCGCTCCCTTCAGCCGGTCGCCCGCCGCATGCCACGCCTCGCGCGGCGACAGCTCGCCGAAGTGCAGGTGCGCCGAGAGCATCGACGTCCCGTGCACGCCGGGGATGTCGCGCGCGTCGGCATAGCCGCCGATGGGGCCCGCGACGAACGCCGCCAGCCGCGCGCGCGCGCCGGCGGATCCGGGCGTCCATGCGTCGCGCATGCCGGAGTCCCAGGGAATCCTGGGCAGCAGGCCGAGCGACTCGACCGTCACGCCCTCCGGCCACGCCTTCGGTGCGGGAATGCGCGCGGGCGCAGGCACCGGGCGTTCCGGCGCCGGGCGTGCCATGCATGCCCGCCAGAACGGCGTGAACACCTTGTAGGCGGTGCCCGTCTGCGAGCGGACTTCGAACGGGTCGAAGAGCAGGTTCGCCCCGCGGCGCACGAAGGCCAGGCCTGCGCCTTCGAGCACGCCGTGCACCCGTTCCTCGTCGGCCATCGCCGCCGGCTCGTGGCGCCGGCTGCATGCGACGTGCGTCGCGCCCACGGCGCGCGCGACGGCGGCCAGTTCCTTGGCCGGGTCGCCGACCCGCACCACGAGCCGCGATCCGCGCGCGCGCAGGTCGGCATCGAGCGCCAGGAGCGACCGGTGCAGCCACCAGCGCTGCGCACCGCCGAGCGGCCACCGCCCCTCGCCCGATGGGTGCCACACGAACACCGGCGTGACCGGTCCGCGCGCGCAGGCATCGACAAGCGCCTCGTGGTCGGAGGTCCGCAGGTCCTGCCGGTACCAGAGCACCGTGCCGCTCATGCCGGGGCTCCCGTCTCGAACCGGAACGCGTGCTCGAGGTCGCCGAGCGCCCACCGGAACCCGAGCCGCTCCAGCACCGTCGGCCGCACGTACGCGCCGTCGAGGAGCAGCCGCTCGCCCATCTCGCCGAACATCGCCTTCACGGCCGCCGCCGGCAGCGGCGCCACCGCCGGCCGCCCGAGCACCCGTCCGAGCGCGCGGCCGAAGTCGCGGTTCGAGCATGCCGCCGGCGCGACCGCGTTGAGCGGCCCATGCACGTCGGCGCTCATCGCGAAGCGCAGCACCCCCAGCAGGTCGTCGAGGTCGATCCAGCTCATCCCCTGCTTCCCGCATCCCACCGGGCCGCCGAGGCCCATCCGGAACGGCGTCAGCAGCTTGGCAAGCGCCCCGCCCCGGGCGCTCAGGACGACGCCGATGCGCACGTGCACCACGCGGATGCCTGCGTCGCGCGCGGGGTCCGCCGCGCGCTCCCACGCCTCGCACACGTCGGCGAGGTAGCCGTGCCCGCGCGAGCTGGCCTCGTCGACCGGTTCCGACGCCGGGCGGTCGCCGTACCAGCCGATGGCACTCGCGCACACCAGGACTCGGGGCTTCGCACGCAGGCCGGCCAGCGTGCGCGCCAGCGCATGCGTCGGCAGCACGCGGCTGTCGCGGATGACGCGCTTGCGCTCGGGCGTCCACTTCGAGTCGGCGATCCCCGCCCCGGCCAGGTGGACGACGGCGTCGAGCCCCTCGAGTGCCGCGGCGTCGAAGGCGTTGCCCTTCGCGTCCCACGCCACGTCCCCGCGCGCGTGGTCGGCGGAACCGCGCACGATGCGGCGCACGTCATGGCCGCCGGTCGAGAGGAACGGCAGGAATGCGCCGCCGACCATCCCGCCCGTGCCGCTCACCGCCACGCGCAGGCGCTCGCCCGGGAAGCGCGCATGGTGCGCCAGGTCATGCCGCGTGCGCGCGTGCCGCCACGCGAACATGCGCTCGAGGTCGCGCTTGACCATGCCGCCCGCCAGGGCACGCCCGAGCACGCCGCCCGGGACGTCGTAGTCGACGTGGTCCTCGAGCATGCTGGTGCCTTCGTCCCTCGGCAGGAAGGAGTGGCGGTGCGTCCAGCGCCGGAAGGGGCCACGCTCCTGCGTGTCGCTGAAGCCACGCCCGGGCTCGACGTCATGGTGGCGCGCGACCCACTCGATCCACAGGCCGGCCTTGCGCATGCGGAAGCGTGCCACGGCGCCGTCGACCATCGCGCCCGGCCGCTGCAGCACCTCGACCTCCTCCCACGGGGGCAGCAGCCGGTCGATGGCCCCGGCACGGAAGTGCCAGTCGGCAAGCGTCCGGGCGTCGACGGGCATCAGGCTGGAGCGGACGTGGACGGGCATTGGACGTGGTCTACCTGCCCCGCCGCGCGGCTGCCGCCGGCTGCAGGCGCTCGCCGCGCACCAGGACGTCCCGGACGTGGACGAACGCCTCGCGGTCGCGTTCGCGATCTTCGGCCGACCGCCGCCGCAGCGATCCCATCACCAGCTTGAGGCGCGGGTTGGCGCGCAGCGTGGGCTCATGCCGCGCGAGGAACGCCCAGTAGAGGCGCGTGATCGGGCACGTGCCGCCCGGCGTGAAGGCGCAGGCATCGCAGTGGTCGGACATCCGCTCGATGTAGGCGGACCCCGCGACGTAGGGCTTGGTGGTCATCACGCCGCCGGCCGCATACGTGGCCATGCCGAGGACATTCGGCTCAACCACCCAGTCCCATGCGTCCATGTAGGCGACCCAGAACCAGTCGGCCAGCTCGCGCGCGTCGACGTCGAGCAGCGTGGCCAGGTTCCCAAGCACCATGAGCCGCGTGATGTGGTGGCTCCATCCCTCGTCCCACACCGACTCGACGGCGTGGTCGAGGCAGCGAAGACCGCTCGTCGCGCCCCAGTAGGCGGGCGGAAGCGGCGTCCGTTCCTCGCCGAAGTGCGATGGTGCAGCGCCTCCATCGACGCCTGGCGGTGCCGAGGCCGCGGGCACCCAGTCCCGTCCCGCCCATCGTGCGTAGCCCGCGTCGCCCGGCCGAGGGCGGACGGGGGCCGCCCCCGACGGCAGCGTGCGGAAGCCATCGGTCGCACGGTGCACATGGCGCACGAACTCGCGCCAGCCGATCACCTGGCGGACAAATCCCTCCACCGACTGGATGGGGGCGCCCGAGGCGCATGCATCGGCGACCAGCGTCGCGGGAGCGATGCGTCCGAGGTTCAGCGCCGGCGAGATCCGGGTGTGGAACAGGCCGCGGCTGCGCTCGCTCATCGCATCCTCGAACGGCCCGAAGTGCGGCAGGCAGGCGCGCACGCCCCACTGCCAGAGCGCATGCACGTCCTCGTGCGTCGCCGGAAGCGCGTCCACGTCCAGGCGGCCGGGATGGGCCGCGTAGGCCGACGTCACCTCGCGCTCGACCTCGTCCCGCAGCGCCGTGCGCGCAAACCGCGGCGGCTCGGGCGCGGCAGGGATGCCGTCCCAGCGCGCGCGGTTGTCGACGTCGAAGCTCAGCTTGCCGCCCACCGGCTCGCCGTCCTCCATGAGGAGGCCCGTCCGGCGGCGCACCGCGCGGTAGAAGGCATCCATCCGCCAGCCATCGCGTCCCTTGGCGGCGGCGAAGTCGGAATCCCGGGTCAGCCAGTGCGGATTCGGGTGGACGCGCAGCCCGCCGGACTCGATGATCGGGGCGAGTTCCGCGCGTACCTCTCGTTCGGCGGGTTCGAGCACGTCCAGCGGCCCGTGCATCGACACGTCCTGGCGCACCGCCTCGGCCGGCGAGCCGTCCGTGCGCACGAGGCGCACGTCGAACCCGTCGGCGCGCAGCTCTTCGGCGAAGGCCCGCAGATTGAGGAGGATCATCGCCACCCGCTGTCGGTGGTACGGCCGCCGCGACAGCCACTCGCGGCTCTCGACCAGCACGGCGCCGGCGCGCGCAACCGCCGTCGTGGCCATGCGGCCCCGCCAGGCATCCCGGTCCAGCTGATCCGGCAGGATGAGCCACCGCCGGGGCGCGGCTCCGTGCGGATCCATCGGCGAGGAAACCATCGGAGCCGGGTTCGCGAAGGGTCCGGGGACGGATTCGGGCGTGCCTGCCGGGACGCCCCTACGATGCGACGAGGAGCCTTCCCGTGGCCACCACCAACGACACCGCCGCCCCATCCGCCGTCTCGCCGACCGCCCTCGCGGGCACCCTGCTCGCGCGCGTGATCGTGCCGCTGTGGATCATCGCCGGCGGTGCCGTGAAGCTCTGGGAGCGCAACCCCCAGCTCCTCCCGAAGCCCGTCACCGACGTCACGGACTGGCTCTTCGTCTCCGGCATGGGCATTCCGCGCGAGCGCTACCTCGACCCGGCGATGCGCGCGATGGTGGCGGCCGAGTTCGCCATCGCCCTGGCCATGATGCTCGGGCCGGTGCGCGTCGCCCGGTGGCTGGGCGCAACGGTGCTGGGGCTCTTCTGCCTGATCCTCGGAATCCTGATCGCCTCCGGCGCCGCGCAGTGCGGGTGCTTCGGCGCCAGCGGCCCGTCGCCCACGGTGATGATCGCGATCGACGGGGCGCTCCTGGCGGGACTTCTCTTCCTGCCTCCGGCCGAGCGCACGTCGATGCCAGCGTCTCCGGCGCCCTCGGTGCTGCGCCTGGGTGCCATCGCGGTCGCGATCGGTGCCGCCATCGCCTTCCTGGTGCCGCAGAAGGCGGCCGTGGTGTTGGAAGACGTGGCTGCCGCGCCGCCCGCAGCCGTCTCCCCACCCGCGCCGCCGGCGCCCGCCCCGACGCCGTCGCCCGAGCCGGTCGCCACGCCGCCGGCACCGACGCCCCCGGTCGCCGCCGCCAGCCGGCCCTGGCCCGCGATGCCCGCCACCGCGCAGCCCTGGTACGCCCCGGAGTTCGAGACGTGGAAGGGCAAGCGGCTCGACGAGCAGGAGGTCATGCTCATCATCCGTCCGCTGCCGGTCAACCTGAACGACGGCCGCCACCACGTGGTCCTGATGCGCGAGGACTGCGACCACTGCCACGAGCTGCTGCTTCGCTACTTCGGGAGCACGCTTCCCGCCCCGACCATCTCGATCGCCGTGCCGGATGCCTCGGGCGAGCCGCTCGAGAACCCCTGCATGCAGTGCACGAAGGCCGCGTTCCCGAAGGGCATCACCTACGTCTTCTCGACCCCGGTGCTGCTCACGGTGCAGGACGGCGTCGTGGTGGGCGTGTGCACGAACTCCGAGGACGCCGAGGCCGTGCGTGCCGCGATCGGCGCGCGGTGAACCAACCATGACCCGCGCGTTCTGCCGCATCGCCGTGCCGTTGGCCCTGCTCGCCTGCGTGGCGGTCGAGTTCCGCATGGGCGCCGACGCGCTGCCCAACTGGCTCGCGAACCTCTCCGTGAAGGGCGGCCTCGGGCCGGAGCGTGCCGTGCGGCTGCTGGCGGCGTTCGAACTGCTCGGCGCGGGGCTGGCGCTCCTCTCGGCGCGGCGCGCCCGCGCGGTGGCGTGGATCACCTGCGTCGCGTTCGCCTTCAGCGCCCTCGCCGAGCTCTCCGCGATCATCGCCGCGCCCGGGAACCGCGCCCTCCCGGGGCGCGTGTGGATCGGCCCGATCCTCGGACTCGCCTTCGGCGGCAGCGGGCTCTGGCTCCTCTCCAACCGACCGGCGGCCGAGCCGCCGCCGCCCGCACGGTTCACGCCGTGGCGTGCGATGGCACTGGTCACGCTCGCGGCATTGAGCTTCGGCGTCGCGGGCAGCATGACGGTGACGCCGCGCACCGACGTCACGCTCGGGGCCGGGGGCGTCGAGGCCATCGCGCTCGATCCCGCGCAGTGGACGGGCAAGACCTTCGCGCAGGCGGGCGTGGCGGTGCACGTGCCGTTGCTGACGCCGGCCACGCTCTCAGGAACGAAGTGGGTCGTCTTCTACCGGCCGTCGTGCGGGCGCTGCCACCAGGTGATGGACACCTACTTCGCCGGGCCGCAGGACGGGTCGGTGATCGCGGTCAAGGTTCCCTACGGACCGGGCGAGGAGTTTGTCCCCGGGGAGATTGCCGAGGACGTGCCATGCGCGGGCTGCGAGATGCTCGAGCTGCCCGCGAAGCGCCGGTGGATCATCACCACCCCGACGATCGCCAGGGTCGAGGACGGCATCATCACCTGCGTGACCTGGACCGACTACGACCGCTGCCGCGCCGCGTCGGAATCGGGCGGCGCCGCGCCCGCGCCCTGAGGGTCGACACGCAGCGCATGCGCATCGACGCGCAGCACGCCGCCGCCCGCGAGCGGGAACCGACGCGGCTCGGTGGATCCGTCGATCGCCGCCTCGGCCGCCTGCCAGCGCGCGGCATCGTCCAGTGAATCGCCCGTGAGCATCCAGGCCGCGGTGGCCGCCAGCGCCGCCGGAGCCCCGCGCAGCGCGGCCCTCGGCACCGATCCGTCGGGCGCGCGCATGGCCTCGACGTGCGCGCCGAGCAGGGCGTCTCCCACGCGGAGCAATTCCGCCGTGCGCGCCGCGCGTTCGGCGACCCCGGGCGACACGGCCTCCAGCGCAGGCAGCACCACGTGCCGCACCCGCCCGCGCGGCGAATCGTCGCGCGCGTTGCCGGGATCCTCGCGCCACGCGAGGCCCAGGTCGGCGCACGCCGAGCGCAGCGCCGCACGCGCGATCCGCAGGCATGGCCGCACCAGCGCCACGCCGTCCCCCAGCAGCCGCCGCGATGGCATGCCGCCGAGCCCCGCCAGCCCTGCCCCGCGCGCCAGCGCCAGCAGCATCGTCTCCGCCTGGTCGTCGGCATGGTGCGCGACCAGCACGATGCCGCAGCCCGCCTCGCGCGCCGACTCGGCGAGCGCGTGGTAACGCGCCTCGCGTGCGCGTGCGGGCAGCCCGCTCCCGGGCGCAAGCGTCAGGGTGCGCACCGCGCAGCCGACGCCAAGGCGCGCCGCCGACGCCACCGCCGCGTCCCGGTCAAGCGCGCTGTCCGCGCGCAGCGCGTGGTCGACGTGTCCGGCCGCCACCTCGATCCGCCCGCGGGCGGCGAGCCCGGCCGCGAGCGCCAGGAGCGCCGTGGAATCGGCGCCTCCGCTCGCGGCCACCAGCACCCGTGCGCCACGCTCGACGCGCGCCCGGTCAAGCCCCGCCTCCACCTCACGGGCCAGCGGGTGGCGCCCAGCGGCCAGCAAGAGCGCGTCGCGCGCCGCACCGCTCACGGTGCCGAGAGGTCGACGTCGACCTCGCCCTCGATGGTGCCGTTCGCGCCCGCGCGGATCCTCCATCGCACCCGGTCGACCGCCTCCGCCAGCCGCGCCGCAAGCGCCACGCCGCGGGCGAACGCCTCGGCCGACGACGGCGCGAACGACGACGCGGCCGGCTGCCACGACGCGACATGACGCGCGAGCGTCGTGCCCCCGAGTTCGCCGACCTCGTCTGCCACGGCGATGGATGCCGCGCCGCCGGCCGCACGCATGGCCTCCGCCATCCGCTCGCACGTCGCGCAGTCGGTGGCGACGAGCTGCCACGATGCACCCGCCGCCTCGATCGACTGCATGCAGAGGTCCGTGCCGCGCGCGAACGGATGGTCGCTGAAGGCCGCCGCCAGCATGGGCGAGAGATCGGTCTCGCGCACCGCGCCGCGTGGCGCACGCGGCGGTGCGGCCGGCGCCGGAAGCCCTGCGCGTGCTGCGACGCGCGCGGCCAGGCGCGCCGCCCATCCGTCCCACTGGCGCTCGGCCAGGCGCGCGTCGCGCACCTCGAACGCAACGCCCAGCGTGGGCACGCGGATGCCGCTTTCCGGAAGCGTCCGTTCGCCCACGACCATCGCCATGCGCGCGCCGAGGTTCGACCACATGGCGTCCTCCATGCCGCCCTCGGCGAGGATCGCATCCACGGGGCACGCCGGGTCCGGCGCCCCGCGCCACGGGCTTCCGCTCGTCGCCAGGATCGATCCGCGCGCGAGGGCCGTCGCCAGCGTCCCGTCCGCCGGCCAGCCTGACGCGACGCGCAGCGGCCATCGGCCCGCGACGCCGCGCACCGAGACGGTGAGTCCGCGCGGGCGCATGCGCACCCCGAAGCCGCCCACGGCACCGCTTCCATCCTGCAGCCACGCCACCTCCACCGGCGCGGGCGCCTGCGCGGCGAGCGGCACGGCGGCCGGCAGCGCCAGCATCGATCCCTCGGCGTCAGGCCGTTCCATGAGCGCCACGCACGCGGACATCAGCCCGGTGCGTCCAGTCGGTCCGATGACGAGCCACGGCGGCCGCCACGCGACGGTCGCGCGCTGCACCTCGAGCACGGCCTGCCCGCCCGCCGCCGCCGCCGGCTTCAGCCGCTCGACCAGTTCGGCATGGAACGCGGGATCGGTACGCGTGACGATCGCCCATTCGGCCGCAGCCGCGCCGGATGCCGCGCGCTCCACGTACACGGCGTCCGTCCCGAACAACCGGTCAAGCAGCGCGTCGGGCGCGAGGCCGAGCGTGTCCGCGAGACGGTCCCAGCCTTCCTCGAGCGTGCGCGACCCCGCCAGCTCGGCAAGCGCACCCTCGAGGGGCACCAGCGCCGGATCCGAGCGCAGAGACCTTCCGTCGCGCACGCGCACCACGAGCTGCGCATCGGCGGGTGCGACCGACAGCCCGCCGAAGGCACCGTCGCCGGGTGGCACGGCAATCGCCGCGGCGGCAGCGCAGGCGACCGCGGCAAGGGCCAGTCCCATGGACGCTCGATGGATCAGAAAGGACGGACGCCGGTGCTGCCCGGCGCCGCGGCGGGAGCGGCGGTTCCCGGCGTGGCCGCATCGGCCGACTGCACGCCCGGGGCGTCCTTGGCGCGCGGCATGCCCAGGCGCAGCGAGCCGAGCACCTCCACGCCGCCCGACACCGACCCGCGCAGCGCATCGGCGACCGGAGGCTGAGACGGCGCCGGGCGCGTCGACGACCACCATGCGACGCCCAGCGCGCACGCACCCAGCACCACCCCGGCCTGCGCGGCACGCAGCGCGCGGCGGCGAAGCCGCACGCGGCGCGCCTCGGCCGCGTCGGTCGCGCGGGAGTAGCCAAGGCGGGACATGACGGCCTCGGTCACGTCGGGAACACGTGCATCGTGCGGCGTCACTTCATGACCTCCTCGGCCTGCCGTGCCAGGGACTCGTCGCGGGTGATGGCCTCCTGCATGCGCTTGCGGGCGCGGAACAGGTGGCTCTTGATCGTTCCCTCCGGGAGGGAGAAGTGACGGCTGAGCGCCTCGATGGTCCACGCACGGTCATGGAACAGCGTGACCAGCTCGCGCTGGATCGGGTTCAGGCAGGACACCGCGACGTCGATGATCCGGCGCACGTGGTCGCGCCGCTCGGCCTCGACGATCAGGTCTTCCGGGCGCGGCTCCTCGGACGCCCACGCTGCCACGCCATCACCCTCGCTCTCGGGGCGAAGCTTCTGCTGGTGGTTCACCCAGAGCCGTCGCGCGATCGTGAAGAGCCACGTCGAGAAGCGAAAGCGCGGGTCGAAGCGGTCGATGTTGCGCAGCACCCGCACGAACGCCTCCTGCACCATGTCCTCGGCGAGGTCGGCACGGTGGCAGAGCCGCAGCATGAATGCATAGAGCGCACCCTGGTGGGCGCGGATCAGTTCCTCCACTGCCGATCCGTCGCCGCGCTGGGCGCGCCGGATCAGCTGGGCCTCTCGTTCCTTCGAGAGCATGCTGCGCATGAAGGTACCGCGCGGCGCGTCCGGGGTTGCAGGCCCGTTCCCCGGGGCCCCCACCCCGATGGCCCGTCCCCCGGCGCCCATGCCGCAAAAACACCCGCCCGCCGGTCCGTCGTGGCCGGCGGGCGGGTGCAATCGTCAGAGGAGCGTTCGGTCAGGCCGCCTGGCGGAGCCGGCGGACCGCGGGCCGGGAGGCCACGGCGGGCGTCGGGTCGGTCGGGGCGTTCAGGGCCGCCACCAGCGCCGCTGGGGTGCAGGCCGTGGCATGGGCGCCGATCTCCTGGGCCAGTCCATCGGCCCGGTTGAAGACGCCGCCGCCGCAGATGATGCGCAGGTTCGGGTGGCCGCCGATCTCGCGCAGCTGGTCGATCAGGCCGCGGATGGCCGGCGCATCGGCCGCCGCCGAGGCCCACATCACCAGGGCCGACGGCTTGGTGCGTGCGAGTTCGCCGATGACCTCGTCGTTGGAGACGCCGGCGCCGCCGAAGAAGACCTCGTGGCCCGCCGCTTCCAGCAGGTCGACGGCAAGCTGCGCGCCGAGTTCCTCGCCCTCGGTCGGGCCGCACATCAGGAGCACGCGGCCCGCCGGGCGTTCCGCGCGGACGTAGGCGAGCGCACCCTGGTCGGCCAGCTGGCGCAGCGTGCGCGTGGCATAGTTGTAGGAGAGGCGCGAGATCTGCGCGTGCTTGAAGAGCTTGACCAGCATCTCGTGCACGGGCCAGAACACGTCGTTTGCCAGGCGCTCGGGGCGCACGCCGCGGCCGAGCAGGTCGGCGACGAAGGTGCGGGCGCGGCGACGGTCACCGGAGGCGACGAGGTGGAAGAGCTGTTCGATCGTGGATTCGAGGTGCATGGTGGTGGGTGCCTTTCGTGTCGAGCCGCGGATGGCGGCGCACGAGTGGCATCGGGATAGTCCGCGCGTTCGCGACAGCCCCGGTGCGCATGGCCGTTCTCGGACACCTTCGGCGCCGTTATGGCCAACTTGGACGCCTCGGGAAGGTCCCGGAATGCGCCTACCATCGCCCAAATGGCCAAGGACGCCACGGTCTGGACCCCGGACGCGCTCGCGCGCGACCCGCACGCCGACGCCGAGAAGGCCCGGAAGGTGCAGGCGATGTTCGCCGCGATCGCCCGCAGCTACGACCTGAACAACCGCGTCCACTCCTTCTTCCAGGACCAGCGCTGGCGCCGGGCGGCCGTCCGGGCGGCCGGGATCGGCCCCGGGAGCCGCGTGCTCGACTGCGCCTGCGGCACCGGCGACCTCTCCGAGGCCTTCGCCGACGCGGGCGCCGCCGAGGTGACCGGCCTCGACTTCACCCCCCAGATGCTCGACATCGCGCGGCACAAGGCCACGCGCACGTCCGCGCGGCCGGGCCGCGCCGGCGTCCGGTACGTGCAGGGCGATGCCATGGCGCTGCCGTTCGAGGACGGGAGCTTCGATGCGGTCTCGATCGCCTTCGGCATCCGCAACGTCGCGCAGCCGGAGCGTGCGATCGCCGAGTTCCGGCGTGTCCTGCGCCCCGGCGGCCGACTGGTGGTGCTCGAGTTCGCCGATCCGGCAAACCCCGTCATCCGATGGCTCGGCGGCGCCTATACGCGCCACGTGATGCCGCTCACGGCCACGCTGATCGCGCGGGACACCTCGGGTGCCTACCGCTACCTGCCGCGCTCGGTGAGCACCTTCGCGCAGCCGGATGACCTCTCGCGGATGCTGGCCGCGGCCGGGTTCGCCGGCTGCTCGTGGATGCCGCTCTCCATGGGCATCTGCGCGCTCCACCGTGCCGAGCGACCCGCGGATCCCGATACACTGGGAGCCGCTCGAACCGACGCCCGCGCAGGGACCGCGCGCGCCCAGGCCGGGTCCAGGAAGGACGGATGACCCCGATGATCGTCGACTGCGCCACCCGCGTCTTCAACGCCCCGGAACAGCTCGGCCGGGAAACCGCCGCCGCCGTCCGGCGGATGATGGCTTCCCGGGGTTCGCGCCTCGAATCGACCGCCGCCGCCCATGAGCGCGCCTCCGCACCGGTTGCCGCGTCGCTCGTGCACGGCTTCCAGTCCCGCCTGCTCGACGCGGGCATCCCGAACGAGTTCGTCGCCGAGGTGGTGCGCACCAACCCCGCGCGCCTTGCCGGCATCGCGGGCATCGACCCCATGTCGCCGGACGCCCGGGCGCAGCTCGAGCGCGCGCTCGAGCTCGGCCTCGTCGGCGTGTCGATCTCGCCGAGCGCGCAGGGCTTCCACCCGGCGCACTCGGACGCCATGCGCCTCTATGCGCGCATCGAGGAACTGGGCCTGCCGCTCTTCGTGCTTCGACCCGGCCCGCCGGTGCCCGCCGGGACCCTCGAGTTCGACCGTCCGACCGGCCTCGACGAGGTGGCGCGTGCGCACCCGAAGATGCGCATCGTGGTGGGCGAGCTCGGCTGGCCGTGGACCGACGAGTGCCTGGCGATGCTCATCAAGCACCCGAACGTCTTCGCCGAGATCAGCGGCGTGGCCGGCCGGCCGTGGCAGCTCTACACGGCGCTCCTGGGCGCGCAGGCGATGGGCGTGCTGGACAAGCTCTTCTTCGGCAGCGGCTTCCCCTACGAACAGCCGGCGAAGGCCATCGAGCACCTGTACTCGGTGAACGCGTTCGCGCACGGCACGCAGCTGCCTGCCATCCCGCGCACCGCGCTCCGCTCGATCGCCGAGCGCGACCCGTTCTCGGTGCTGGGCATCGATTCCCCGGCCGCGAGAAGCGTGCGCGGCGACCGCGCCGCCGCGGAGGGCGACCTCTCGCGGGACCGGCGATGATCCGCCTGGCCGCCGCCGCGGCCCTGGCGCTCGGCTGCGCGGGCTGCTCGATCGAGGCCGGCGGAACCGTCGACGCCGTGGGCGCCGGCGACACCGCCATCCGACTGAGCAGCCGGTTCGAGACTGGCACGTTCGCGATCGAACCCGCCCAGACCACCGTCGTCTTCAGCGACATTCCCTACGAGGACCTGGCGCGCGGCACCGCCCGCAACGGGCGCTTCCTGCACGTCGAGGTCCTGTGGCGGCCGCGGCCGGGCAAGACCCCGATCGAGCCGAGCTCGACCAACCTCTCGATTCGCTTCGTCGTGGTCTCGAACGGCGAGGTCGGCGTCTACGTCGGCGGCGGCTTCGGGTTCATCCGCGCGGGCCGCGCCGGAGACGGCGAGATCGAGGTGGACATCACCGGCTCGAGCATCTCGCTCGTCGACAAGACCCCCGGGTTCGTCGACCTCCTGAGCCCGGCCGAGATGACCGGCACGCTCGGGGCGTTCGAGAACGCCGACAACGCGCGCGCCACGCGACGCGCGGCCAGCCAGTTCGTCACCAACCGACTCGGCAAGGTGCGCTGGGTGGGCATGCCCGCAGCCGCCGTCACGAACGCGCGCTGAGCGCGGCGACGAGCGCGGGGGCGACGGGATCGCGTCCCGGATCGTCGGGCCGCCAGTCGACGACGCGAACGCCCTCGTCGATCGAAGGATGCGCGAGCCACGCATGCTCGAGGTACATCGCGCCGGGCGCACCGCCGTAGTCGCGGTCGCCGACAAGCGGCGCACCGAGGTGCGCCAGCATCACGCGGACCTGGTGGTAGCGGCCGGTGGCAAGCAGCACGACGGCGTGGAACTCGCCGGGCCGCCCCGGTGCGGGCGCGACGGCCTCGATGGCGAGGGTCGACGGATCACCGCCCGAGCGCACCACGCGCGCCACCGTGCCCTCGCGGCGCAGGTACGCGCGATGCTCGCCGACCAGCGCACCCGGGTCGATGCCCGGCGCCGGCCGCACGCGCGCCAGGTACCGCTTCGTCCACGCGCCGACGCGGATCGACGCGTTGTGCTCGGCCACCGCCTCGCGGTCGCGCGCCACGACCACGAACCCGCGCGTCGGCCGGTCGAGCCGGTGCGGCAGCTGCGCGTCGGGCCAGCCAAGGAGCGTGCGCACCTGCTCGATGAGCGTGCGCGGCGCGCCCGGGCGGCCGGCACCCGGCGCCTCGCTCGAGAGGCCCGCGGGCTTCACGACCACCGCCTCGCGCGCGCCACGGCGCACCACGTCGGCCGCGGCGATCGACGGCTCAGCACCCGCGCGCACGGCGCTCGGCCTCCAGGATCGGCATCATCTGCCGCGCGACCGGCGACAGTTCGCCCGGCCACTCGCCCGGCACCACGGCGCGCACCTCCGCGCACTCCCAGTGCTCCACCTGCACGTCGCCAGGCACGGCGTCGATCGTGAACACCACCTCCCAGGTCCGCGTCACCGGGTCAAAGAGGAGCGCCCGCGGCGCGGGCGGCTGCGATGCGCGCCAGCCGGTCTCCTCGGCCAGCTCGCGAAGGATCATCTCGGCGGGCGGGACGCCCGGCTCGATCGTCCCGGCCGGCGCGAATTCCCAGAGGCCCGGGTAGTTCAGGGTGCCCATGCCGCGTCGGCCCATGACCACCCGGCCCTCCGGGCCGAAGGTGATGGCCTTCACCCCCAGCGGCCGCATGCCGGTGTCGAGCCCCTCGTGCATCACCGCGTGGAAGCGGTAGCTCGACGGGGTGCAGTGGATGGTGACGCCGCCGTGGCCGTTGCGGCTCGTTCCCAGCACATGGAGCATCGGGCCGTCGAAGGCCCGCGGCACGCGCCGGACCAGCGCCTGCCAGGCGCGGTCCACCTCGTCGAGCGAGGCACGCTCGGGGACGAACGGGCCCTCGACCACCGACAGGAGCGGCGGGCGCCGGAGCGGCACGAGCCGACCCGCGGCAACGGCGTGCTCGGGCGATCCCATCGGGGCCACTCTACACTTCGCCCTCGATGACGAACGCCACGCTGCGCGCATCGGCCGGCCCCGCGGACTCGCACCCGCCGGGCCTCTTCCTCCTGTTCTTCGTGGAGATGTGGGAACGCTTCTCGTTCTACGGGATGCGGGCCCTGCTCACCTTCTACCTGATCAAGGGGTTCCTGCACGCCGACGACAAGCGCGCCTACGCGATCTACGGCGCCTACGGTGCGCTCGTCTACGCGACGCCCTACCTCGGCGGCATCCTGGCCGACCGCTACCTCGGCGCGCGCCTCGCCGTGATCTGGGGCGGCGTGCTGATGGCGGGCGGCCACCTGCTCATGGCGATCGAGCAGGAGTGGGCGCTCTTCGGCGCGCTCGCGCTGCTGATCGTCGGCAACGGCTTCTTCAAGCCGAACATCTCGACGATGGTGGGGTCGCTCTACCCACGGGAGAGCACCAAGCGGGACGCCGGGTTCACCATCTTCTACATGGGAATCAACCTCGGCGCCGCGCTCGCGCCGCTGGTCTGCGGCTACATCGGGGAGACCTACGGCTGGCACTACGGGTTCGGGCTTGCGACGCTCGGGATGCTCCTCGGGCTCGCGACCTTCGTCGCCCCGCGCGGGGTGGCGCGTGCGCTGATCCTGCTCGCGTCGTTCGCGATCGTCGGCACCATGTTCTGGTTCGCCCGCGACGACCGCACGCAGGTCCTGCTCAACCTCCCGATCGCGATCGCCCTGCTCGGCGCGGGCGCCGTGAGCTTCGTGAAGCTGGGCGGCGGCGGGCTGCCCGAGGGAACCGGCGCGCCGCGCGACGCCGCCGGCAACCCGGTCCGGCCGCGATTCGTGCTGCCGATCATGGCCGGCACGCTCGCCGCCGTCGCCCCGATCGCGCTCCTGGTCTCCCACAACACCTACGCGACGTGGATGCTGAACCTGGTCGGCGTGATCGCCTTCGGCTCGATCATCGCCACCGCCCTGCGCAGCGACCGGATCGTGCGCGACCGGCTGACGGTGGTGCTGGTGCTCTGCTTCTTCAGCATGCTGTTCTGGGCGTTCTTCGAGCAGGCCGGCTCGAGCGTCAACAACTTCACCGACCGCAACGTCGACCGCGTGGTCGGCGGCACCGACGTGCGCGAGGGACAGGTCTACACCGACGTGGTGGTCACGCAGGAGTTCCTGGGCGTCGACGTCAACGGCAGGACGTGGACCCTCACCGACATCGAGGTCGCCCAGAAGGCGCAGAAGGACGGCCTGCCCGAGGGACGGATCACCTTCACCGCCGACGCCGAGGACGTGGCCAAGGGCCTCGTTGTGGGCGGCGACGAGGTCAAGGCGAGCGTCTTCCAGGCCGCCAACCCGACGTTCATCCTGCTGTTCGGGCCGGTGTTCAGCTGGCTCTGGGGCGCGCTCGGCCGCCGCGACCCGAGCGCCGGCGTGAAGTTCGCGCTCGGCCTGCTGCAGCTGGCCGGCGGGTTCGCCTGCTTCTGGATGGGCGCGCGCGCCGCCGACGGCAACGGCATGACGGCGATGCAGTGGCTGCTGCTCGGCTACCTCCTTCAGACCACGGGCGAGCTGTGCCTCTCCCCGGTGGGCCTGTCGCTGGTGACCAAGCTCTCGCCCGCCGCGATCGCCAGCACCATCATGGGCGCCTGGTTCCTGGCCACCGCGTTCAGCCACCTCGTGGCCGCCGCGATCGCCGGATTGACCGGCGTCAGCGAAGGCGGCGAGGGTGCCACCGTGCCGCCTCCCACCGAGACGGTGGGCGTCTACGGCGACGTCTTCGGCGGGATCGCGATCGCCGCGGCGGTGTCGGCCGTGATCCTCTTCGCCATCTCGCCGTGGCTCAAGGCGCGCATGCACCTGAGCGACGCGGAGGCCGCCGGCCACGGCGCGCACTGACCGCGCGCCGTCAGCCCTTGACGAAGGTCATCCGCCCGTGGTCCTTGCGGACCCCGGGGAAGGCGAGCACGCGCCCGTGCATCGCCACGTAGGCACCCGGAGCCAGGAGCTGCACGGCGCACAGCGCCTCGGTCATGTTCTGCACGGCGTCGGTGCGGCGCAGCTCGTAGGGGCGCATGGCGCCGGTGAGCACCACCGCGCGGCGCGGCGCGCCGGCCGCCGACAGCTGCGCATGGATCCGCTCTCCCGTCACCGCCAGGCGGTCGGTGCCATGGACCACCACCACGCCGTCGGCGCGCGCCGCGCACTCCAGCGCGGCACGGGAGATCAGCTCGTGGTCGTCCTCGGTCATCTCCAGGCTGTCCTTGTTCATGAGCGGGACGCGCTCGATGGACATCCCCTCCAGCGTCAGCGACGCGAGGATCGCATCCAGCACGCTGACCCGGTTCTGCAGCACGCCGTGCAGCTCGTCGAAGGTCTTCTCGATGGTGCCGCCGGTGGAGATGAGCGCGACCTGGAAAGCCATGGGAGGGGCGCGAGAGGTTAGCCGCGCATCCGCGCCCGCGCGGCGGCCAGGCGGCGCGCCGCCAGCACCGATCCGCTCGCCGCCACGGGCTGCTCGCGAAGACCGGGCGCCACCGCGTCGATCGATGCCTCGGCGCGGTCGAGGCGCGCGACGTCGGCATCGGCCTCGGCCAGCATGATCGAGGCGCGCAGCACCGACGACGTGCCGCTGGGCATCGCGCCGTCGTCCGTGCTGCGCACGCGCACGAAGAGGTCGGGCGCACCGTCCTCGGTCTCGTACCAGGCCCCGGAGGCGGGGTCGCGGAACAGGCGCTCGGCGACGTCGAGCAGCGCGCGCGCGTGGACCCGCCAGCCCGCGTCGCCGGTCGCCCGCGCGATCGCCAGGCACGCGTTCGCCAGGTTCGCGTGGTCTTCCAGGAAACCAGGGATCTCCGCCGTGCCGCCGCGCCAGCAGCGCATCAGCCGCCCGTCCGGCGTGCGCATGCGCTCCAGCACGAACCGCGCGCCGCGCGCCGCGGCGTCGACCAACGCGCGCTCGCCGAGCGCGTCGCCCGCGTCGGCCAGGCCCTCGGCCATGAGCCCGCTCCAGGCGGCGATGGTCTTGTCGTCGGTGAGCGGCTGTGGCCGGCGCGCGCGCGCCGCGAGCAGCGCCGCATCCACGCGGGCACGGGCCGCCGCGAACGCGCGCGGCTCGACCTTCCACGCCGCGGCCAGCGCGTCCGGGCGCGCCGACAGGCGCAGCACGTGCACCGCCGGCGCCTCGGGATGGTGCGGGTCCTTGAAGTTGGGCGCGCCGTCCAGCCCGTACAGCCGGAAGGCGAACGACACGTCGTCCGCGCCGAGCCCGGCGCCCGACAGCACCGACCGCGCCTCGTCCGGCGTCCACACGTAGTTGCCGCCCTCGCGCGCGTCGACCTCGGCATCCTGCGCGCTCAGGAACCGGCCGTGCTCGCCCGTCATCTCGCGCATGACGTACGCGCACGTGCGCCGCGCCACCTCGGCATGGAACGGGTCGCCCCACCGCCGGTGTGCGTCGGCGTACAGCGACGCCAGCAGCCCGTTGTCGTAGAGCATCTTCTCGAAGTGCGGCACCGTCCACGACGAATCGACGGCGTATCGGTGGAATCCGCCGCCGACCTGGTCGAACACGCCGCCCGTCGCCATGCCGTCCAGGGCACGTCGCACCACCTGCTCGGCGCCGGGACCGCCGGCCTCGAGCAGGAAGCGCGGGTACGGCGGCGTCGGGAACTTCGGTGCGCCGCCGAACCCGCCGTTGGAGGGATCGGAAAGCCGCACCAGCGCCGACGCCACGTGGGCGGCGGTTTCGTCGGACGCGAGCCCCGCCGCCCCGCCCGCACGCTCGGCCGGGGCAGACGCCATGCCGCCCATCTGCCGGCGCACCACGTCGGCGATCCGGCGCGCCTGGTCGCGCATGCCCGCACGGTCCTCGGCCCACGCCGTGGCGACCGCGCGCACCAGGTCGCCGAAGGACGGCCGGCCGAACGCCGGCTCGGGCGGGAAGTAGGTGCCGCAGAAGAAGGGCTCGAGCGACCCGGGATCAAGGAACACGTTGAGCGGCCAGCCGCCGCTCGCACGCCCCTCGGTGAGCTGCGTGAACGCCTGGCAGGCGGTCATCAGCAGTTCATCGACGTCCGGCCGCTGCTCGCGGTCCACCTTGACCGGCACGCACGCGTCGTTCAGGAGAGCCGCCGCGGCGGACGACTCAAACGTCTCGCGCTCCATGACGTGGCACCAGTAGCAGGTGCTGTAGCCCACCGAGACGAAGAGCGGCAGGTCGCGCCGGCGTGCCTCGGCGATCGCCTCGGCGCACCACGGCCACCAGTCGACCGGGTTCCGGGCGTGCTGGAGCAGGTAGGGGCTGCTCGCGCCGCGGAGGCGGTTGCCGGGGCCGTCAGGGTCGACTTTCACGGCCCGAAGGCTAGGCGAGCCGATGACACGGGAAGCGTGACGCACGCGGCCGCGATCCAATTCCCGACAGGCGCCCTGGCACCGTTCCTCGCCGACGCCGCCCTGCCGTCGGGGACGCGCACCGCGCTTGCCGTGGCCATGCTGGCGGGCACCTGCCTGATCCTGTTCGGCGCGCGCGTGCTGCGCCCGGCCGTGGTGCTGGCCGCCATGACCATCGGCTTCCTGGGAGCGATCGTCGCCGCACGCCACGCCCTGCCGCAGGTCCCGCTCTGGGCGGCCGCCGCGTCGGGCGCCGTGGCCGGGCTCCTCGGTGGCGCCCTCCTCTACCGGCCGACCGTGGCCGTCGCCGCGGCGTCCGTCGGGGCCACCGTGGGCGCCATCATCGCCTTCGCGGTCATGGCGGGCGGTTCGCTCGACACCGCTCCTCGCGACCTTGGGCACGCGCTCGTCGCCAGCCCACGCGAGGCCGCGCGCCCCGGCGACGGCCAGCGCGCCGGCATGCGGCTCCTGTCGGTGCTGGCACCGGCGGATGCATCGGAGGATGCCCTGGCGCGCACCGCCGACGCCGCCGCGCCGGCCGGCGAACACCTCCTGCGCGACACCGCCGACGCCGCACGCCGCGCGTGGGAGCGCTCGAGTGCCGCCTGTTCCGCGGTGGCGCCCGCCTACCGGACGCTCCTCGTCGGCTCGATCGCCACCGGCGCGCTCTCGGGCCTCCTGCTCGGGTTCGTGGCCACCAACCTGGTGGCACGCGTGCTCACGTCGTTCGCAGGCGGATGGCTGCTCCTCGGCGGAGCGCTGGCGCTCATGGCAACGCGCGGCATCGAGCCCATGCCCGACGACGCACGCGCGTGGCTCGTCGCGCTCGGTGCGCTCGCTGCCCTCGGCACCTTCTGGCAGTCGTGGACCG
>VEQS01000007.1 GCA_018883105.1 Phycisphaerales bacterium | reverse complement strand
CCTCTCCCGGATCCGCGCGCGGCGCACTGCCCGCGGTCCTGACCGCAAGCCCGGTCCTCTCGACGCGCGAGTGGAAGTGGCGCTCGGTGAGCGGCCTGGAGATCGCCACGCAGCACTGGGTGATCCGCTCGTCGCTGCGCAGCGCGAACTTCACGGGCGGCCTGCCGGCCTTCTACGAGGCGGCCCTGCGCAACTACCGCACGGGGCTCGTGCCGCTGCCCGCACCGCCGCGCCGCCTCGAGGCCTGCGTCTTCGGCACCCGCGAGGAATGGGCGCGCTACACCGAGCATCGCCTCGGTTCCGACGCGGCGCCGTACCTCAAGATGGGCCGCGGCGGCTTCACCACCGCGGGCGAGGCCGTGCTCTACGACATCGGCCCGCGCGACACGCTGGCGATCGCCGCGCACGAGGGATGGCACCAGTACTCGCAGACCACCTTCCGCTACGCGCTCCCCGTGTGGCTCGAGGAAGGGATCGCCTGCTTCATGGAGGGCTTCCGCCAGCCGAAGGGCGCGCCGGAACCCACCTTCCTGCCGTGGCGCAACGCCGAGCGCTACGCCGAGCTGCGTTCCACCGCGCGCAAGGGTCGCCTGGTCGAGCTGCGCGCGCTCCTCGAGGGCACGCCGCAGTCGTTCCTGGAGGAAAGCCGCGACTCGCAGCTGGCCTACTACGCGCAGGTGTGGGCGTTCGTCCACTTCCTCCGTGACGGCGAGGGCGGCCGCTACCGCGCGGGCCTCGAGCGCATGCTCGCCGATGCGGTGACTGGCGCCATCCCCGCCGCGATCGACGGCTGCGACGCGCTCGACGCGCGCGGCAAGCGGCTTGCGCGCACGTCCAACAAGGGCGTCTGGATGGTCACCGTCTACCTCGACCGGGACTTCGACGGCTTCGCGCGCGCCTATGACCGGTTCGTCGGCGAGCTCATCGAGTCGAACGCGTGGGACCGCGTGATGCGCGGCGAGCCGCCGATCGAGGGGGCGACGCCGTGATCGCGGTGGCCGCGTGCGTGCTGGCCACCATGGCGGCCGCGCAGGACGGGGCAGGGCAGCCGAACCCGCCGGTCGAGCAGGCGCCAATCGTCGCCGCGACGACGCCCGCGCCGGCCGCCGGCGTGCCGGGCCTCGTCGCGCCCGACGCGAGGATCGAGGTGCTCGTCGACGGACTTCGCTTCGCCGAGGGGCCTGCCGCCGACGCACGCGGGAACATCACATTCTGCGACCTGGCCACGAGCGAGGTCTTCCGGCTTGAGAGGGGCCCGGGCGGCTGGGCGCGTACCAAGATCGCCGGCGGCACGAAGGGCCTCTCCGGGCTTGCGTGGTCCGCGGAGGGCGCGCTCGTCGGCTGCCAGATGCGCGTCGGCTCGGTGGTCACGCTCGTCCCCGGCGAGGGCGGGGCGGTGACGCTCGCGCCGCGCGCGCTCTCGGCGGATGCCGCGCGGCCGGGCCTCAACGACCTGACGTTCGACCGCGACGGCCGCCTCTGGGTCACCAACATGGGCGACCGAAAGCACCCGGAGTGGACAGGCGTGTGGTGCATCCCGGCGTCGGGCGACCCCGTCCACTCGCCCGTCGGCGCCACGCGCCCAAACGGCATCCGGTGGTCGCCCGAGGGCGGCGGCAGTGGCACGCTGTGGGTCGCCGACTACGCACGCCCGCGTGCGTTCCGCGTGTCGGCCGTCCCGGGCAAGCTCGGACCCGGCGGCGAGGTGTCGCTCGCCTTTGCGGCCTCACCCAAAGGCTCCGGCGGCGCAGACGGCCTGGCGATCGACGCGCAGGGCAACGCCTGGATCGCGCTCCCCGGCCACGACCGGATCGCGGTCGTCGCCGCCGACGGCAGCCCACGCGGATTCCTCGACGTCCCGGACGGCCCGTCCAACTGCTGCTTCGGCGGCGAGGACGGCACGACGCTCTTCATCACGACGCGCTCGACGGTGCGGAGCGTGCCGACGCTGGTCGAGGGGACGTGGGCGGCGCGCGTGTTCGCGAAGGCGGCGCCCGCACCATCGGCGCCTGTCGCCGCCGACGCACCCGCCCGGCCGGCGCCCTGATCACGAAAGCGGTGGGGAGAGGATTCGAACCCCTGAGACCCTTGCGGGTCTGCTCGATTTCAAGTCGAGTGCCTTCAACCGCTCAGCCACCCCACCCGTTGTTGTGCAGTCGTGCGGGAGCCGCCGGGGCCCGCCGGGCGCTCACGTCGCGCGCACGGTGACCTTCTCGACGAGTCCCGCGTGGATCTTCTGCGCGCCCGAGCCGAGCTCGCCGATCGGGTCCGGCGGCACGATGTCGACGACCTTCTCGCCGAGCTTCGCCTCGCCGCGCTTGACCTTCGCCTCGAACTCCTTGCACTCCTTGAGGAGGCGGTCGAGGATCTCGTTCTCGGGGACGTTCGCCACGCGCTGGCCCTGGACGTAGATGATGCCGCGGCGGTCGCCCGCGAAGACGGCGACGTCGGCGCCCTCGGCCTCGCCGGGGCCGTTCACGATGCAGCCCATCACGGCCACCTTGATCGGCAGCTCGATCTCGGCGGACAGCTTCACCTCGACCTCCTTCACCAGCGTGAAGAGGTCCACCTGGATGCGGCCGCAGGTGGGGCAGGCGATCAGCTCGACGCCCTTGCGCTCGCGCTTGCCCAGGCAGTAGAGGATCTCGAGGCCGTCCTTCACCTCGTCGATGTGGTCGCTGGCGTAGCTGATGCGCAGCGTGTCGCCGATGCCGTTGGCGATCAGCGTGCTCAGCGCGGCGACGCTGCGGATGGCGCCGGTCGACTTCGGGCCCGCGTGGGTCACGCCCAGGTGCAGCGGGTAGTCGAAGCGGTTGGCGATCTCGGTGTAGATGTCGATCACCAGCGCCGGGTCCATGCTCTTGGCGCTGATCACGATGTCGTGGAAGTCGCGCGCGTGGAAGATCTCGAGGTACTCCTCGAGCTTGGCGATCATCAGGGCGAGCAGGTGGCCGGACTTGTGCCCGGCGAAGTACTTGCCGAGCTCCTCCATGCGCTTCTGCTTGTCCTTGCGCTCGATGATCGAGCCCTCGTTGACGCCGATCCGGATCGGGATCTTCCGCTCCTTGCAGGCGTCGATGACCTTGTTCACCTGGTCGCGGTCGTTGATGTTGCCGGGGTTGAGGCGGATCTTGTGGATCCCGGCCTCGACCGCCTCCAGCGCCCGCTGGTAGTGGAAGTGCACGTCGGCCACGACCGGCACGCGCACCTGCTTCAGGATCTCCTTGAGCGCCTCGGTGTCCTTGCGCTCGGGCACCGCCACGCGCACCACGTCGGCGCCGGCCTGGCGGTAGCGCTCGATCTCGGCCACGCATGCGTCGATCTCGTGCGTGTAGCCCGCGGTCATGGTCTGGACGAGGATCGGGGCGTCGCCGCCGATGGCCTTGCGGCCGGTCGTCGAGTCGCCGATCCACACCTGGCGCGTCTTCCTGCGGTCCTGCATGGGAAGAAGTGTAGTCTTCCCGGACATGGCGACCGTGACCGCATCCGCCCCCGGCGGAACCCCCCTCTACGTCCGAACCCGCCTCTCTCTCATGATGTTCCTGCAGTACGCGATCTGGGGCGCGTGGCTGCCGATCCTCTACCCGTTCATCTCCGGGCACCGGAAATTCTCCGACGGCGAGGTCAGCGCCGTGTTCGCCGCCGGTGCCGCCGGCGCGATCCTCGGGCCGTTCGTCGCGGGCCAGCTCGCCGACCGCCGCTTCGCCACCGAGCGCATGCTCGCCGTCAGCCACTTCGTGGGCGCGTTCCTCGTGTGGCTCCTTGCCGAGAGCGCGTCGTTCTGGCCGTTCGTCGCGGTGTCCGCGGTGTACGGACTGGTGTACGCGCCGACCCTCGCGCTGACGAACTCGCTCGCCTTCGCGCACCTCCCGAACCGCGACGAGGACTTCGGCCCGGTGCGCCTGTGGGGCACGATCGGCTGGATCGTGGTCGGCATCCTGGTGGGCCACATCCTGCTGCGCTGGCACACCCCGGAGGGCGTCTCGGCCGCCGAGGTCGAGGCGGCGCAGAATGCCGGCCGTGCGGTGGCGTTCAAGGTCAGCGCGATCCTTGGCCTCGCCATGGGCGTCTACTGCCTGACGCTGCCGCACACGCCGCCCTCGCCGAAGCCGCGGCAGGCGTCGGCCGTGTCGGAGGCGCTCGCCGAGATCCGGGTGCAGCCGCTCCTCCTCCTGTTCGCGATCGCGGTGCCGGTGAGCATGATCCACCAGTTCCACTTCGTGCACACGGCGGGGTTCCTGTCGAAGCTGCAGGGGAACCCGGCCGCGGACGGCTTCGTCAAGTGGGTGAACGGCATCCTCGGCGTGGGCGGCGGCGGCCTGATGACCATCGGCCAGATGTCCGAGATCGCCGTGCTCGCGGCGATGCCGGTGCTCGCGAAGACGCTGAGCCGGAAGTCGCTCCTCCTCATCGGGCTCGCGGCCTACGCCCTGCGCATGGCGATCTTCGCCTACATGGGCGACAGCGCGCCGCTCGTGATGGCAGGCCTCGCGCTCCACGGGCTGTGCTTCGGCTGCTTCATCTTCGTGGCCTTCATGATCGTCGACGAGAACACCACCGCCGACGTCCGTGCCACCGCGCAGAACCTCTTCAACCTGGTGATCGTCGGCATCGGCATCATCGTCGGCAGCTGGTTCGCCGGATCGATCGTCGCGCCGTGGGCGAAGGCCGGCGGCGACATGGACTTCACCAAGCTCTTCTCGGTGCCGATGTGGATGGCGCTGGGCTGCCTCGCGGTGATGGCGGTCGGCTACCCCGGCGGCACACCGACGCGGAAATAGGTGCCAGGAACCCCTGTCCCCGATTTCCGCAGGAAATCGGGGACAGGGGTTCCTGGCACCATTTTCACCCGGCCTTGCCCATCGCCCGGCGCTCGCGCTCGGCGTCGGGGTGGATCGTGAGCTGCGCTTCCTCGCCCGGGATGAGGAGCGCCGCCACCGGCGTTCCCTCCTTGAGCGGCGTGCCGTCGAGCGCGGCGATCTCGAACTTCGGCTGGTTGGCCTCGTGCAGGCCGAGCGCCTTCTCCAGTTCCTGCTGCTTCTCGGCGGGCACCTTCGCCCAGCTCTCGCGCCCGCGGCACTTGGGGAACTTCGAGCAGCCGAGCCACGGCCCGCGCTTGCCGGTGCGCAGGTTCATCGGCGCGCCGCACTTGGGGCAGGGCAGGTCGGTCACGTAGGGCGGCGGCGACGGGAACTTGATGCCGCCCTTGCGGTCGATGTTCAGGACGAACTCGGTCTCGCGGTTGATGCTCGTCAGGAAGTCGCCGAACCGGCCCGTGCGCAGCACCATGGGCGCGCCGTCCACCGGGCAGCGGATGTCGACCTTCTCCGGGAGCAGCGGCTTGCCCTGTCGGTTCACCGGCGCCGCATAGCTGCACGCGGGGCCTTCCTTCGGCTTGCGCGCCTTGCCGGCCTTGGTGGGCGGCTGCGCGATCTTCACCTTCTCGCTGAAGCCGCTGCAGGAGAGGAACCGCCCGGTCTTCCCGAGCCGGTACTCGCACCGGCGCCCGCACTGTGGGCACGCATAGGGGGCGGGCTCGGCCGCCGCCTTCACGTGGTCGCGCTCCATCAGGCCCGCGACCACGCTCTTGAACGGGGCATAGAACTCCCCGAGCATGTCGTGCCACTCGCGCTTGCCCTCGGCGATCTCGTCGAACTCCTCCTCGATGCGCCGGGTGTAGCCCACGTCCATGAAGCCGCCCTTGAAGGGCTCCTCCAGGAACTGGCAGACGGCCATCCCGATGTCGGTGGCGTGGAAGGCACGGCTCGCCTGCTCGACGTACTTGCGCTCCTCGATCGTGTTGATGATCGACGCGTAGGTGGATGGGCGGCCGATGCCCTGCTTCTCGAGCTCGCGCACCAGGCTCGCCTCGTTGAAGCGCGACGGCGGCGACGTGAACTTCTGCTGCGGGTCGATCCAGAAGGGCGCCATCTCCTGGCCTTCCTTCATGGCGGGGAGCTCCTGGTCCTCGCCCTCGCCGCGGATGCCGGTGACGGTGTAGCCGTCGAAGGTCTGCACGCGCCCGGTGGCCTTGAAGACCGCGCCGGTCGCCTTGTCGCTCCGTTCGAGCAGCACGCTCGTCGAGTCGTACTCGGCATCGGTCATCTGGCACGCCACGAACCGCTGCCAGATGAGCGAGTAGAGCCGCCACTGCTCCTCCTCGAGCACGCCGCGCAGGCTCTCGGGCGTGCGGCGGACGTTGGTGGGGCGAATGGCCTCGTGGGCCTCCTGCGCGCTCTTGTTGCTCGAGCCGTAGAACCGTGCCTTCTCGGGCAGGTACCGCGCTCCGTACTGCTCGCCAATGAAGGCGCGCACCGTGCCGAGCGCCTCGCCCGACAGGTTCGTCGAGTCGGTTCGCATGTAGGTGATCAGGCCCACCGGCCCCTCGCCGGGCACGTTCACGCCCTGGTACAGGGCCTGCGCCACGCGCATGGTGCGGTCGGTGCCGAAGCCGAGCGCGTAGCTCGCGCTCGACTGCAGCGTGCTCGTGATGAACGGCGCCTTCGGGCGGCTCGACGTCGCGGTGCGCTCGACCGACTTCACCCGGTAGCGCACGCCCGTGCCGATCGACCCGCGCAGCGTGCGTTGCCAGCGCGCGAAGCCGACCGGCTCGGCATCCTTGCGCAGGTCGAGCCCCGCGGCCGGCGCCCCGTCCGCGACCGTCACCCCCTCGAGGCCCACCGCCTCGGCCACCGCGCGCACCCGCGCCATCAGCGCGTCGCCCGCGTCGAACCAGCCCGGCTCCTGGGGGATCGGGGTCTTCGACTTCTTGTCCTCTTCCTTCTTGCGGAGCACCCAGTCCGGCACCGCGACCGCGCACTTCGCGGTCCCGAAGTCCCTCAGGTCCTCGTACTTCGGGACCTCGCGGCCGAGGTCGACGGGCCTGCCGCCCACCGACACCAGCTCGCACTCGATGCCGTCGCGCTCCGCCAGCCAGTGCGCCTGTTCCTTCACCGTCGGTCCGCGGCCGCGCTCGTCGCGCCGGCCCATGAACGACTGCCATTCCTTCGCGAGCGCCGCGCCGCGCGCCGGATCCGGCGTCATCGCGGCCTCCACCTTCCAGTACTCGTCGGGCTGGAAGGCGCGGATCTCGCGCTCGCGGTCGACCACCAGCTTGAGCGCGACGCTCTGCACGCGTCCCGCGCTCAGGCCGCCGGCGACCTTCTTCCACAGCACCGGGCTCACCAGGTAGCCCACGATGCGGTCGAGGATGCGCCGCGCCTGCTGCGCGTTCACACGGTTGATGTCGATGGCCCGCGGCTCCTGGAACGCCTTCAGGATCGCGCTGCGGGTGATCTCGTCGAACTCGACGCGCTTGGCCTTGAGCGGGTCGACGCCCAGCAGCTCGGCCAGGTGCCACGCGATCGCCTCGCCCTCGCGGTCGAGGTCGGTGGCGAACCAGATCTCGCTCGCGCCCTTGGCCAGCTTCTTCAGCGCGGTGACCTGCGCCTTGCGGTCGTCGCTCACCTCGTAGGTGGGCTCGAAGCGGCGCTCGAGGTCCACCCCCGGCACCGGCTGCTTGCTTCCCTTCTGGGCGCGCTTCGGCAGGTCACGGATGTGGCCCTTCGACGCCTCGACCTTGAACCCGGCGCCGAGGTACTTGGTGATCGTCTTCGCCTTCGCGGGGCTCTCGACGATGACCAGCTTGTAGCTGCCCTTGGGTGCGGAGGGTTCGGGCGCACCGTCCGCGTCGGCGGGACCGGCGGCGGACTTGGAGCTGCGCTTGGCCATGGGGGGATGCGGATTCGGGCGCCGGGGACGGTCCGGCAGCCCGGGGTCCATCGGCGGAGGGGCGAGACTTATATGAGGGACTCCCTCAATCTCCAAACAGCGTCCCGATAACGCCGGCCGCCGCATCCTCCGTCGAGACCCGCGGCGCGTCCACCCAGATCGCCCCCTGAATCGCCTTGAAGCGCCGAAGCCACGTGCGCTGCTGGCGCGCATACCGCCGCGTGCGGGCTTTGATGTCTTCCTCGGCCTGGTCCATCGAGCACTCATGCGCGAAGTGGCGCAGCACCTCGCGGTAGCCGACCGCCTCGACGGCCTGGCGGTTGAGGGGTCCCTTCGCCAGGAGCCGCATCACCTCGGCCTCGAGCCCGGCCTCCACCATCGCGCGCACGCGCACGTTGATGCGCTGGTTGATCAGCTCGACCGGCCACTCAAGCCCCACCACGTGCCAGCCGCGGGGCAGGGTGCGCGGCGCGTCCTCCCACTGCCGCTGCAGCGCGCTGATCGGCTGCCCGGTCGCCGTCCACACCTCGAGCGCCCGCACGGTGCGCCGCCGGTCGTTTGGGTGGATCCGTGCCGCGGCGATCGGGTCGTGCCGCTCGAGGTCTCGCCGCAGCGCCTCGGTCGGCAGCGCCTCGAGCCGCGCGCGAAGCGCCGGGTCGGGCGGCGGTCCCTCGAACATGCCGTCCATGAGCGACTTCACGTAGAGATTCGTGCCGCCGACCACGACCGCATGCCGCCCGCGCGCGTGGATCCCGTCGATCGCCGCGTGCGCGCCGTCCAGCCAGTCGGCCAGCGTGAATGCGCCGCCGTGCGGGTCGGCCACGTCGATCATGTGGTGCGGCACGCCGCGCCGCTCCTCCTCGGTGGGCTTGGCGGTGCCGATGTCCATGCCCACGTACACCTGCATCGAGTCGGCGCTGACGCACTCGCCGCCGCCGGGCATGCGCCGGGAAAGTTCCGTGGCCAGCGCCGACTTGCCGCCGGCGGTCGGGCCGAGGACAAGCACCGTGCGCGGCGCGGGCGTCGGGCGATGCGGGTGGTGCGCGTCCATCCTCGTATAGTGGAAGTATGACGAACTCCACCGCCGCCGCGACCGGGCGCGCGTCCGCGCGCCGATCCGTCGACGCGCTCGACCCCAAGGGCAAGCGCGTCTTCGTCCGTGCCGACTTCAACGTCCCCACCGACGACGCGGGCGCCATCACCGACGACCGCCGCATCCGAGGCGCGCTCCCCACGATCGAGTCGCTCGTCTCGCGCGGCGCGTCCGTCATCGTCGCAAGCCACTTCGGCCGCCCGGCCGGCACCGGCTTCGAGGCCGGCGAGAGCCTTCGTCCGGTCTTCGAGCGCCTGAAGCAGCTGCTCGCCGGCA
The DNA here is from genome assembly GCA_018883105.1 of Phycisphaerales bacterium. Classification (GTDB taxonomy): domain Bacteria; phylum Planctomycetota; class Phycisphaerae; order Phycisphaerales; family SM1A02; genus UBA966. The sequence continues at coordinate 24,988 of VEQS01000007.1, read as the reverse complement.
AGGCCGAGGTGCTCTTCGCGGGCCAGGTGCCCACCGACGATGCCGCCAAGGCCGCGGTGGCGGCGCTCAAGCCCGGCCAGGTGCTCCTCCTCGAGAACCTCCGCTTCGAGAAGGGCGAGAAGAAGGGCGACCCGGCCTTCGCCGCCAAGCTCGCCGCCTACGCCGATGCCTACGTGAACGACGCCTTCGGCGCCTCGCACCGCGCCGATGCCTCGATGGTGGCGCTGCCGCTCGCCATGAAGTCGAAGGGCGCGCCCGCCGTCGCGGGCCGCCTGCTCGAGCGCGAGCTGCGCTTCCTCGGCGAGGCGCTCGAGCGGCCGAAGCGCCCGTTCGTCGCGATCGTCGGCGGCGCGAAGGTGAGCGACAAGCTGCTGGCCCTCTCGAACCTCCTCGACAAGGTGGACACCATCGTCGTCGGCGGCGCCATGGCCTACACCTTCCTGCGCGCCGAGGGCGTGCCGACCGGCAAGAGCCTCGTCGAGCCTGACATGGTGGAGAAGGCGCACGCCATCCTGCACGACGCGCGCGCGCGCGGCCGCACCATCATGCTGCCCACCGACCATGTCTGCGGCCGCGCCCTCGAGGCGGGCACCGAGACGCAGGTCGTCGTCGGCGGCATCCCCGACGGCTGGATGGGCCTCGACATCGGCCCGCGCAGCATGTCGCAGTTCGCCGACGCGGTGCGCGCGGCGGGGCAGGTGGTCTGGAACGGCCCGATGGGCGCGTTCGAGACCAAGCCCTTCGACGCCGGCACCATGGCCGTCGCGCGTGCCGTGGCCGATGCCACGCGTGCGGGCGCGGTCACCATCGCGGGCGGTGGCGACACCGCGGCGGCCCTCGACGTCGCGGGCCTTGCCGGCGACCTGACCCACGTCTCGACCGGCGGCGGCGCCAGCCTGGAGATGCTCGAGGGCAAGCGGTTCGAGTCGGTCGACGCGCTCGACGCGGCCTGAATCCCTCGTCCGGCGCGCGCCGTCCGGCCCCGCGCCCGGCGCGTCTATAGTGTTTCCACGGAGACTCTCCCCATGCGCATGACCGTCCGAACCATCGTCGCCGCGCTCGCCATCGCCGGCACCGCCTTCGCCCAGGATCCCGAGAAGCTCAAGGTGGGCTCGCAGGCCCCCGAGGGCATGAACGAGCACGTCGAGTTCATCCAGGGCGACTCGTTCGGCGCCTTCAGCCGCGACAACGTCTACGTGGTCGAGTTCTGGGCCACCTGGTGCGGGCCGTGCAAGCAGTCGATCCCGCACATCAACAAGATCCACCGCGAGCTCGCCCCCAAGGGCCTCGTGGTGGTGGGCGTCAGCGACGAGACCCCCGAGAAGGTCCGTCCCTTCGTGAAGCAGATGGGCGCGACCATGTCGTACCCGGTGGTGGTCCAGAAGAAGGACGACCAGTTCATGAAGGAGAAGTGGATGAAGGCCGCCGAGCAGAACGGCATCCCCTGCGCCTTCGTCGTCAACCGCGCGGGCAAGGTGGTCTTCATCGGCCACCCGATGGACCCCGAGTTCGAGCGCGCCGCGCGCCTGAGCGTGGCCAACCGCTACGACCCCGAGCTCTTCAAGCGCGTGGACGAGACCGTCACCGAGGCCCGCCGCGTCGCCAAGATGCGTGACTGGCGCCAGGCGCAGTCGCTCTACGAGAAGGCGATCGACGAGGACCCGGTCACGCTGCTCGACTACGGCTTCGAGCTGTGGCGCATGCTCAAGGACCAGGCCGGCGACCCGAAGGCCGCCGAGGCCTCGATCCGCGGCCTGGTCGACAAGGTGTCGAAGGACAAGTACGCGCTGATCGAGGCGACCAACTACCTCGCCACCGCCACCGACGTGAAGTCGCGCGACCTCGACGCCGCGCAGTACGCCGCCGACAAGCTGAAGTCGCTCGCCGGCACCTCCGACCCGCAGGCGATGTCGGCGATCGCCGCCGTCGCCGCCGCGCGCGGGGACTGGGCCGCGGCCGCCGACATGCAGTACGACGCGTGGATGGCCGCGCCGCCGAGCGTGAAGGACGGCTTCAAGAAGGCGCTCGACACCTACGAGGAGCGGCGGTCGGGCGGCAAGTGACCGCGCCCGCCGCGATGCATCGCCGGCAGGAACTCCTGCGCACCGACCGGCGCGTCCTGGTGGCGCCATCGGTCCTCTCCGCGGACTTCACGCGCCTCGGCGAGGAATGCCGCTCCGCCGTCGCCGCCGGCGGCGACCTGCTGCACGTCGACGTGATGGACGGGCACTTCGTGCCGAACCTCTCCATGGGGCCGGCCATATGCGCCGCGGTCCGCCGCGCGGTGCCCAACACGTGCATCGACGTCCACCTGATGGTGACCGACCCGGCGCACTTCGTGCGCCCGTTCGCGGAGGCCGGCGCCGACCACCTGCAGTTCCACGCCGAGGTGGTGCGCGACCCCGGCTCGCTCGCCGCCTCGATCCGCGCCGCGGGCATGACCCCCGGCGTGGTCCTCAACCCGGACACGCCGGCCGAGGCGTGCTTCGACGCGCTGGCGCACGTGGACACCGTCATGCTGATGGGCGTGCACCCGGGCTACTCGGGGCAGTCGTTCATCCCGTCGGTGCTCTCGAAGGGCCCGGCGATCCGCGCGCGCATGACCCCTGCGCAGCGCCTGATGATCGACGGCGGCGTGTCGCCCGCAACGGCCGCGGCCTGCCGCGACGCCGGCTGCGACGTCCTGATCAGCGCCAGCGCCTTCTTCGGCGCCGCCGACCGCGCCGCCGTCGCGCGCGCCCTCCGCGGCTGAGCGCGATGCCCGGTCCCACCTCGCTCTGGCTCATGCGCCCGGCCGACACGGCCTGGGACGTCGACCGCCGCCTGCGCGGCGCCACCGACCTGCCGGCGATGGAGGACTCGCTGCGCGAGCTCCGCGACCGCGTCGCGCGGCTCGACGAGGGCCCCGACGTCCTGATCCATGCCCCCGACGACGCCGCCGCCGAGAGCGCGCGCGTCGTCGCCAGCCGCTTCGCCTGCGGCGTGCGCGCCGACCGCGGGCTGCGCGACCCGGACCTCGGGCTCCTGGAGGGCCTGGGAATCGCCGAGTTCGAGCGCCGCTTCGAGCGCCGCTTTGCCGAGTGGATCGAGTCGCCGCTCACCGCCGTTCCGCCGGAAGGCGAACCGCTCTCCGACGCCCGCGCGCGCATCCTCGATGCGTTCGCGGCCGCGCTCGACCGCCACGAGGGCCGCCGGCTGGGCCTGGTGGTGCACGACTTCGCGCTCGCCACCGTGCGCGATGCGCTCGCCCGCGGCGACGGCAGCGCGCTCTGGTCGCGTGTCGAGGGCCGCGGATGGTGCACGCGCCACGTGCTTCCCGAGGGCGCCGCCGCCGCGCTCGGCGACTGAGCGCGGCGCAGGGGTACACTTCGCCCGCAAGGAGCAACGGAGTGCCCGAACCCACCTGGACCGAGACGCAGGTCGTCACCAAGCGCGCCGTCCCCGACGGCCTCTGGACGCAGTGCCCGGAGTGCGCGGAGACGATCTTCCGCAAGAGCCTCGAGGCGAACCTCATGGTCTGCCCGAAGTGCGACCACCACATGCGCATCTCGGCGCGGCGGCGCATCGAGCAGCTCCTCGACCCCGGCACCTTCGAGGCCCGCGATGCCGACATGGCGCCGATGGACCCGCTCGGCTTCGTCGACCAGAAGCCCTACGTCGACCGCCTCCGCGACATGCAGCGCAAGAGCGGCGAGATCGACGGCGTCCAGACCGGCACCGGCTTCATCAAGGGCCGAAAGGTGGTCGTCGGCGTCATGGACTTCACGTTCATGGCCGGTTCCATGGGAAGCGTGGTCGGCGAGCGCCTGACCCGCGCCATCGAGCACGCCACCGACCACAACCTGCCGCTCGTCATCGTCAGCTGCTCCGGCGGCGCGCGCATGCAGGAATCCGGGTTCTCGCTGATGCAGATGGCCAAGACCAGCGCCGCGCTCGCGCGCTTCGACGACGCGGGCGGGCTCTACGTCTCGGTGCTCGCCGACCCGACCACCGGCGGCGTCACCGCGAGCTACGCCATGCTCGGCGACGTCATCTTCGCCGAGCCGCACGCCCTCATCGGCTTCGCCGGCCCGCGCGTCATCGCGCAGACGATCCGCCAGGAGCTGCCCGAGGGCTTCCAGACGGCGGAGTTCCTGCTGAAGGCCGGCTTCGTCGACCGGATCGTGCACCGCTCCGCGCTGCGCACCGAGATCAGCCGCGTCATCGACTACGCCGGGAAGTGACGGGTGGCCGCACCCGCCGCGCCGATGACCGCACGCCGTGCCGCGGGCCTTGCGGCCGTGTCGGCGGGCCTCTTCGGCTGCGCCTACCCGCCGGTCGATGCCTGGCCGCTGGTGCTCGCGGCACCCGTGCCGATGGTGCTCATCCTGGCAGGGGCAGGCGCCGCGCACGGCCTGCGCGCGGCGCTGCCGTGGCGGGTCGCGGGCGCGGTGGCTGCGGTCGGCGTCGCGAAGTGGCTCATCCTGCACTGGTGGCTCTTCCAGGTGACCCCCGCGGGCACGCCGGGGCTGGCCGCCTACTGCACGTTTCATGAGCTGATCGGTCTCTTCGCGCTCGTCTCGTGCGCCCGCGTGCTGCCGGCGCGCGTGCCGTGGGCGGTGCTCCTGCCGGTGGCACTCGGCGGTGCGGAGGTCTTCCGCACGCTCGTCCTCTTCGACGGCTACCCGTGGTTTCGGTGGGGGCACCCGCTCATCGAGCTGCCCGTCCTGGTGCAGGGTGCCGACCTCATGGGCGAGCTCTTCGCCTCGCTGCTTGCGCTCACGATCGCGGGCGCCGCGGTGGACGTGCTGCAGTCGCGCGGCGAGCCGCTTGCGCACCGCCGGCGTGCCCGCCTGCCGGGCGTCGCCGTCGCGGGTGCGTTCCTCGCCTTCGCCGCCGGCTACGGCGCGTGGCGCCTCTCGCAGGCGCCCACCGCGCCGGGGCCCGGCATCCTCCTCGTCCAGACCAACCTCGCCACGAGCAACAAGGTCGCCTGGACCGCCCGCGACCAGATGCGCGACGTGCCGTCCTTCGTCGAGCTCACGGCCCGCGGCGCGGCCGACTGCGCGGCGAAGGGCCTGCCCGTCGCGCTCGCCGTGTGGCCCGAGACGATGCTCGGCGGCTTCGGCCTCGAGCCCGCGACCATCGCGCTCCAGGAATCGAACGGCTGGTTTCCCGGCGACATCTTCCGCAAGATGGTCTCCGGGCTGTCCGAGCGCCTCGGCGCACCCGTCCTGGTCGGCAGCCCCGCGTTCATCGGCCTGTCGCCCGAGGGCGACCGCTTCCGCTGGGAACGCCAGTTCAACAGCGCCTACCTCGTGGGCCCGGGCGCGCCGCCGTACCCGCGCTACGACAAGGTCTTCCTCGCGCCCTTCGGCGAGACCATGCCCTACATCTCCAACTGGGACTGGCTCGAGCGTGCGCTCCTCTCCGTCGGCGCGCAGGGCATGACCTTTGACCTCGACCGCGGCGGCGAGCCCGTGCGCTTCGAGGTGCCGTGGAAGGGCGGGGCGGTGCGCGTCGCGGTTCCGATCTGCTTCGAGGACGCCATGAGCTGGGTGTGCCGCGACCTCGTGTACCCCGCGTCCTCGGGCCGTGAGCGCCGCGCGGACCTCCTGGTGAACATCACCAACGACGGCTGGTACGGCTGGTTCGACGCCGGCCGCGCGCAGCACGTGCAGATCTCCCGCTTCCGCGCCATCGAGACCCGCACGCCCATGGTGCGCGGCGCCAACACCGGCCTCTGCGCGTCGATCGACTCCTCGGGCCGGCTCCTCGGCACGCCGCCCGCACCGCGCACCGCGTCGTGGATGCACGCGTCGCCGCCGATCGACGCGCGCCGTGCGCCCTTCGCCTCCGTGGGCGAAGTAGGATCCCTCGCACTCATGGCCCTCTGCGGATCCATCATCCTTGCGCGCCTCGTCCGCCCGCACCGCGCGCCGGCCGCCTCCGTGCGCACGGCCGCGGCGCTCGTGATCGCCGCGTGCACGGCGATCCTGGCCGGCGGCTGCGGCCCCGACCCGGCGGTGTCCGACCAGCCCTGGTCGAGCCGCTCGCAGAGCGTGCAGCCCACCGGCGAGCCCACCATCTCGGCGGCCACGGGCCGCGTGGTGGCCGAGCCGCTGCCGGTCGAGTCCAACGGCGACGCCCACGCGGCCGCGGTCAAGCTGCTGCGCCAGGCGTGCGCCTCCGAGGTCCCGGTCTTCCGCGCCAACGCGCTCGAGGCGCTCGACACCTCCCCGGACGACCTGCGCGCCGTCGCGGGCCCGCTCCTCTCCGACCCGAATCGCGGCGTCCGCTTCGTGGCCGCGATGGCCGTCGGCCGCGCGAAGCTCGCCGACCTCGCCGATCGCGTGCGACCGCTGCTCGTCGACGAGAGCGAGTCGGTCCGCGCCGCGGCCATCTATGCGCTCACGCGCATGGGCCAGCCGGTCGACCCGAGCCCGCTGGCGGCCATGGTGCGCTCCGACGACCCCGAGGTGCGCTCGAACGCGTACCTCATCCTCGGCGAGATGCGCAACGCGAGCGCCATCCCGATGATCCGCGACTCGCTCGGCAAGGGCATGCGCCAGGTGAACCCCGCGCGCGTGCGCATCGTCGAGCTGCAGGCGGCCGAGGCCCTCGCGCGCCTCGGCGAGCCCGACGGCATCGAGCCCATCCGCGCCGCGCTCTTCGCCCCCGGCGAGCAGGCCGAGTTCACGGCGCTTGCCGCGCAGCAGGTCGGCTCGCTCAAGGACGACGGCTCGCGCGCCATCCTGATGCGCCTGATCGACGGCACCGGCATCTCCGCGCGACCGACCGAGGTGCGCATCTGCTGCGCGGTGGCGCTGGCGCAGATCAGCCCGCAGGACGCCCAGGCGGTGGTCAAGTTCTCGCGCACGCTCCTGAAGGACCGCGAGGCGTCCGTGCGTGCCCAGGCCGCCCTGGCCCTGGCCTATGCCGGGGGTCCCCCGGTGGTTCCGGAAATCGAGCCGCTCCTCTTCGACCAGGCCCCCTCGGTGCAGCTGGCCGCGGCAAAGGGAATCCTCGCCGCAACCGCGCCCCGTTGACATTCCGTATGGGTTCCGTGTACTACTGATAATCGTCGCGGGCACCCGCCCGCGATGTTCGCTTGTCGCCCACCGAGGCATCCGACCGTGCACATCCTGACCAAGATCCTCGTCGTCGTCGTCTCGCTCCTCGTGGCCGCGCTCGTGCCGCTGGCGGCGGTCAGCTCGACCAACCAGTCCGTCTTCAAGAAGCAGGCTGCCGATGCGCAGGCCGCGATGAAGACCCGTGATGCCGAGAGCGCCGTCGCCAAGGACGCCTACAACGCGAGCCTGGCCGCCCTGCAGGCCAAGTCCGCCAGCCTCGAGGCCCAGCTTCGCGCCGCCACGATGGAGCGCGACAAGGAAGTCCAGATCCGCGCCGACAAGGAGCGCGAGGCCGAGCGCGCCCGCCTCGAGGTCGCCGACCTCAAGGGCCAGCTGAACGCCGCCAGCGCCAACGACACGCTGCAGACCAAGCTCATCGACGCCATGCGCCAGGACATCGAGTCCGCGCGCACGCAGTACCTCGCCGCCGAGAAGGCGCGCATGGAGCTGCAGGACTCGCTCGCCCGCCTGCAGGGCGACCTCGACAGCGAGTCGGCCGCCCGCCGCCAGCTCCAGGAGCAGCTGCAGCGCGTGAGCGACGAGAAGGAGCGCGCCCTCGCCGACGTGCAGCGCTACGCGGCCCTGCACGGCTCCGCCAGCCCGCGCGCCGGCGCCACGTCCGACGCGGGCCTTCCCATCGTCGCCGACCGCTCCCTCAGCGCCACCGTCATCGACGTGAAGCGCGAGCCCGATGCCATCCTCGCCGAGATCAACGCGGGCAGCCGCGACGGGGTCAAGGAAGGCTGGGTCATGACCATCGCCGACGGATCCAATTTCGTCGGCAACCTGCGCATCGTCCAGGTGGACGTGAACCGCGCCGTCGGCGTCGTCGAGCTCGAGGACGTCGAGGCCCGCGGCGAGGTCAAGTCCGGCCACCGCGCCATCGCGCGCAAGGGCGAGTGAACCCATGGCCGACGCAGCCGCCAAGACCGACGTCAAGCGCGCCAAGCCGCAGCTGAACGTCTACACGAGCCTCCTGCTCGTGGCCGTCCTCCTCGCGATCCTCGGCACCACCGTGGTCTCGCTGATGAACATGGACGCCACCGGCCAGGGCCCGTTCGACGTCGCCAGCGGCCGCTGAACGCGGCCCCGCATTCCGCACGCCATCCGCCGCCCTCACGGGTTCCCGTGGGGGCGGTATCCTTCGCCGCGATGGGCCCCAGCGGCCCCCGGCGCGGCGGAGTCCGCGCCCGGCACCAGGCTTCAGGAAGGAGCGCACCGTGGCTCTCGAGTTCGACTGGCTTTCACGCCTCTTCAGCGTCGACATGGGGATCGACCTCGGGACGTGCAACACCCTCGTGTGCGTCCGGGGCGAGGGCATCGTGCTGAACGAGCCGTCCGTGGTCGCCGTGCGCAAGGGCACCAACATCGTGCTCAACGACGGCGACGCCGTCGGCTTCGCCGCCAAGGACATGCTCGGCAAGACGCCCGGCTCCATCAGCGCCATCCGGCCGCTGAAGGACGGCGTCATCAGCGACTTCGCCGTCACCGAGGCGATGCTCGGCTACTTCATCAAGAAGGTGAACGGCAAGAGCACGCGCATGTTCGGCCCCCGCGTGGTCATCGCCATCCCCTCGGGCATCACGAGCGTCGAGAAGCAGGCGGTCTTCGAGAGCGCCCAGCGCGCGGGCGCGCGCAGCGTGTTCCTGGTCGCCGAGCCCATGGCCGCGGCGATCGGCGCGGGCCTGCCGGTCGCGGAGCCCACCGCGAGCATGATCGTCGACATCGGCGGCGGCACCAGCGAGATCGCCATCATCTCGCTGGCCGCGATCGCCGAGTGCGAGAGCCTGCGCGTGGCCGGCGACGACTTCGACGACTCGATCGTCAACCACATGAAGCGCGCGCACGGCCTGCTGATCGGCGAGCTGACCGCCGAGCGCATCAAGATCGAGATCGGCTCCGCCGCCCCCACCGGCCCCGAGATGAAGATGGACGTGCGCGGCCGCGACCTGAAGACCGGCCTTCCCCGCAAGGTGGAGGTCACCAGCCAGGAGATCCGCGAGGCCCTCTCCGAGCCCGTCGGCATGATCGCCGAGGCCGTGGTGCGCGTCCTCGAGCGCGCCAAGCCCGAGCTTGCCGCCGACCTCGTCGACAACGGCATCACGCTCGCGGGCGGCGGCGCGCTGCTTCGCGGCATCGACAAGGTCTTCAACAAGGCCACCGGCCTCGACGTGAAGATCGCCGACGACCCGCTCTCCTGCGTGGCGCGCGGCACCAGCAACTACCTCGAGAACCTCGACCTGTTCAAGGACACGCTCGAGTCCGACGCCGACGCCGTCTGAGCCGCGCACCCGCCGGCGCCGCGCCCCGCGGCGGTGATCCATGCGCTTCCCGACGAGCCAACGCCTGCTCACCGGCGCGGTCGCGCTCGCGGCCCTGTGCGCGGCGCTCCCTGAGCGCTCGCAGGCGGCGTGGTCGGGTGCGGTGTCCGTGGCGCTCTGGGCACCGCTCTGGCCGGCGACCGCGCTCCTCTCGCTTGCGCGCAACGCGATCCGCCCGTCCGACCCGCCCTACGAAGGGCTGCCCGAGGCGCTGCGCGACGCGATGTCCGATCGCGACCGCCTGCAGGGGGAACTCGATGCCGCCAGCCTCCGCCTGCGCCAGGTGGAGACCGAGCTTGGCGAGCTGACCGGCTACCGCCCGGGCCGGGAGGACGGGTGGCGTCCGCGCCTGGCGACGGTGGTCCAGCGCTCGGCCGGCCGACCGCCCGGGCTCTTCGTGATCGACCAGGGCCCCGAGCACGGGGTCGACAAGGGTGACCCCGTGGTGGTCGGCGGCAACCGGCTCGTCGGGCTGGTGGCCGCGGGATCCGCGGGGGCGGGGCGGTCGCTCGTGATCCCGCTCGATGACCGCCGGGCCGGCCGCATCGACGCCGTCGTGATGGCGCCGCCGCCGGCGCCGCCTGCGGGCGCGAAGCCGCCGTCGAAGCCCCCGGCGGCCGTCCCGGTGCTGGTCCAGCTGCTGCCTGCCGGCAACGGCCGCCTGATCGGCGAGTTCGATCCAAGCGGCGAGGTGAAGCCCGGCGACCCGGTCATCCTGAGCGACGCCACCTGGAAGCCCGGCGCGCAGGGCATGCGGATCGGCACCGTCGAGGCGGTGGGCGTCCTGGACGCCAACCCGCTGCGCCGGCGCGTTGAGGTGCGCATGGACGCCGACCCCGCACGCGTCGGCCGCGTGGTGGTGAAGGTGTCCGCGGCCGGCGCCCCCGCGGGAGGCCGGCCATGAGGTGGTGGGTCTTCCTGCCGGCGATGGCGATCGCGCTGTCGCTTGACGTCGCGTTCATGCCGGTGCTTGCGCTTGGGCCGTTCGAGCCGCGGCTCTGGCCGGTGGTGCTTGCCTTCTGCGCCATGTACGCCTCGCGCGAGTCGACGCTCTGGGCGGCGCTCGTCACCGGGCTCTGGCTCGATGCCGCGCACGCCACGGTGGTGGCGAACGCCGCCGACCCGGTGCCGTCGGCCGTGCCGATCATCGGCCCGCATGTCCTCGCGTGCCTTGCGGGCGCGTGGCCGGTGCTCGAGCTGCGCGCCGTGCTCTACCGCCGGAACGTCCTCGCCATCGCCTTCGCGGCCGGCACCTGCGCGGCCTTCTCGGCGCTTGCCTTCGTCGCCATCGCCGGGATCCGCGCCGCCTACGCCGACACGGTGCCGCTCTGGGGCACGGGCTCCGGGGCCGCGGCCGTGGGCGTCGACCTTGGCTCCGCCCTCTACACCGCGGTGCTCGGCCTGCTGCCTGCGCGTCTCCTGCACGAGACGCTCGCGGCGTGGGACTTCGCGACCGCCGGCCCGCGCTTTGCGCCCGGCGTGCGCATCGGCAGGGATCCGTGACCGCGCACGCGGCCACGGGCGCGGGTTACGCTTCCGGCATGGATCGCGCGTTCGTTCCCTTCGACGACGGGCTCGGAGACCTCGGGCCGCTCTCGGACCTGCGCGCGTCGTTCGAGCAGCGCACGGGCGGATGCACGGTGCTCGAGCGCTGCCGGCTCGCGGGCTCGGTGGCCGCCGTCGCGGTGCCGGCCGCGCGCGCGGCGCTCGCCGCCGAGCGCTCTGGCGTGCCCGCGAACGCCCCGGTCGACGGCGCGATCCTCGTGAACGGCCGCCTGCAGTCGCCCGTCGAGGGTGCGCTGCGCGAGGCGCTGCGGTCGCTCGCCGCCGGCGAGGCGATCGTCGATGGCGACGGCACGGTGGTCGCCGCGTGCCTCGGTGCCGCGGCGGCGCGCGCGTTCGTCGAGTCGGTGGCCGCGGGCACGCGCCCGGCGGCGCCCGGCGCCGTGCGCACCATGGACTGCGCGCTCTGGACCCGCCCCTGGCACGTGCTCGACGCCGCGCGCTTCGACGCCGCGATCGCCGGCGACGCCGCGCAGGTGTCGGACGCCTGGGACGCCTCGGTCACCGGCACGCTCCCCGCGCACGCCCACCACGTGGGCCCGCACGCGCTCCACCTGCACGCCCGCGCGCGCATCGGCGTCGGCGTGGTCTTCGACTGCTCGGCCGGGCCGGTGCTCGTCGACGACGGCGCCGAGGTCCGCCACCACGCGGTGATCAACGGCCCGGCGTTCATCGGCGCGAAGTCGGTCGTCTCGGAAGGGGCGCTCGTCAAGCCTCGCGCCGCCATCGGCCCGCAGTGCCGCGTGGCGGGCGAGGTTGGATCGGTGGTGTTCCAGGGCTGCACCAACAAGGCGCACGACGGCCACCTCGGCGACGCGCTGCTCGGCGAGTGGGTGAACCTCGGCGCGGGCACGGTGAATTCGAACCTCCTCAACACCTACGGCGAGGTGGTCATGCGCCTGCGCCCCGACGGCCCGCTCGAGCGCAGCGGACGGCAGTTCATGGGCTGCCTCGTCGGGGACCACGCGAAGCTCGCCATCGGCACGCGCATCATGACCGGTTCCTCGATCGGCACCGGCGCCATGTGGGCGGCGTCGACGCCGGTGACGGGCGCGGTGGCCCCGTTCGCGTGGGTCACCGACGACGGCGAGCGCCGCTTCATCCTGCGCAAGTTCCTCGACTTGGCGCGCACGGTGATGGCCCGCCGCGGCGCCGTGCCGGGCCCCGCCGCGCTCGCGCACCTCGAGCGCCTGCACGGGCCGGACTGACGGATGCCCACGCTCTACCTCGTCGACGGCCACGCGCAGTTCTTCCGCGCGTACCACGCCATCCGGCCCGGCATGAAGAGCCCGGTCACCGACGAGCCCACCAACATGACGTTCGGGTTCCTGGGCATGCTGCTCAAGGTGCTGCGGCACGACCGGCCCGACTACCTCGCGGTGGTGATCGACGCCTCCGGCGACCAAGGCACCTTCCGCTCCCGGATCTACCCCGCCTACAAGGCCAACCGCAAGCCCCCGCCCGAGGACATGGACCCGCAGGTGGACCGCTGCGTGTCGCTCATGGGCCAGATGGGCATCCCGGTGCTCGCCGTCGAGGGCGTGGAGGCCGACGACACCATCGCCACCGTGGTGCGCCGCGTTCGGCGCGAGCATCCCGAGGTCGAGGTGCGCATCGTCAGCCGCGACAAGGACCTCGGGCAGCTCGTCGAGCCGATGGTGCACCTCTTCGACCCGCAGACCGACACGGTGCTCGGCGTCGAGCAGCTCTTCGAGTCCAAGGGCGTCCGGCCCGACCAGGTGGTCGACATGCTTGCCCTCATGGGCGACCCGGTCGACAACGTGCCGGGCGTGCGCGGGATCGGCATCAAGACCGCCGCCAAGCTGATCGGCGAGCACGGCTCGCTCGACGCGCTGCTTGCGAACCTCGCGCAGGTGAAGGGAAAGACCGGCGAGGCGATCGCCGCGCAGAAGGACGTGCTGCCGCTCTCGCGCTCGCTCGTCGTCTTGAAGGACGACGTCGACGTGCCGTTCGAGCTCGAGGCCTCGCGCGTGGATCCGTCGCGCGCGCAGGCGGCCGAGGTGCTCGAGGAACTGCACCGTCTTGGCTTCAACCGCCACCAGCAGGACATGCGCGCCTGGCTCGGGGCGCACGCGCCCGCGAGGGGCGGGGCGGCATCGCCTGCCGGCCCGGCGCGCGCCACGCCCGCCGCTGCGAAGCCCCCGGCGCCAAAGACCGATGCCCCGGAGGAGTTCGGGCTCTTCAACCCGCCGCCGGAGTCGTCGTCCGACGGCCCCGCGGCGGACGGCCCGGCCATGCAGGCCTTTGCGCGCGGCGACTACCGGATGATCGCCACCGCGGCCGAGCTCGATGCCGTGGTGGCCGCCGCGCGCCGCGCCGGTGCCGCGGGCGCCATGCTCGCCTTCGACTGCGAGACCACGTCGCTCAGTCCGGTGTCCGCGAAGCTCTGCGGCATCAGCCTGTCGTTCGAGGCGGGGAAGGGCGTCTACGTCCCGATCCGCTCGCCGGAACCCGCCGCGCACCTCGACGAGGCCGCCGTGCTCGCGCGGGTCGGGCCGCTCCTCGAGGACGCCGCCATCCGCAAGACCGCGCACAACGCGAAGTTCGACCTCGTCGCGCTGCGCGCTGCGGGCATTCGGGTACGCGGGTTGGCGGGCGACAGCATGGTCGCCAGCTACGTGGCGGATGCCACGCGCAGCACGCACCGCATGGATGCGCTCGCGGAGGCGGTGCTCGGGCACCGCTGCATCCCGATCACCGACCTCATCGGTTCCGGCCGCCACCAGCGCCGATTCGACGAGGCGCCGCTCTCGCTCGCCGCGCCCTATGCGGCCGAGGATGCCGACGTCGCGCTTCGCCTCTCCCAGGCCCTCGAGCGCCAGGTCGACGACCTCGGCCTCGGCGAGCTCTACCGAAAGACCGAGGTGCCGCTCGTCGAGGTCCTGGCGGAGCTTGAGTTCAACGGCATCCGCGTCGATCCGGACGAACTCGAGCGCCAGCGGCGCGGGCTGGAGGCGCGCATCGAGTCGCTGAAGGCCGAGATCGAGACCGCGGCCCCGCACCCCTTCAACGTCGACAGCCCGAAGCAGCTCGCCGAGGCGCTCTTCAACGCGCCCGACGCCGCGCGCCCGGGCCTTGGGCTCAAGGTGGTGAAGCGCACGAAGACCGGCGCGTCGACCGACGTCGAGGTGCTCGAGCGCCTGGCGCAGGACCCGGACGTCGACTCGCCCATCCCGTCGAAGATCCTGGAGTACCGCCAGCTCTCGAAGCTGGTGGGCACGTACCTCGTCGCGCTGCGCGAGGCCATCGACCCGGCGACCGGGCGCATCCACGCGAGCTTCCACCAGACCGTCACCGCCACGGGGCGGCTCAGCTCAAGCGACCCGAACCTCCAGAACATCCCCATCCGCACCGAGGTGGGCCGCGCCATCCGGCGGGCGTTCGTCGCCGATCCCGGGAGCGTCCTCCTCTCCGCCGACTATTCGCAGATCGAGCTGCGCGTCCTGGCGCACCTCTCGCAGGACCCCAACCTGATCGCCGCCTTCGAGTCCGGCACCGACATCCACCGCGCCGTGGCGGCCGAGGTCTGCGGCGTGCCCGTGGCCGAGGTCACCGACGAGCAGCGCAGCGCCGCGAAGATGGTGAACTTCGGCATCGTCTACGGCATCACGCCCTGGGGCCTCGCGCGCCGGCTCGGTGGCGGCACCAGCAACGAGCGTGCCCGCCGCATCATCGAGGACTACAAGCGCCGCTTCTCCGGGATCGACGCGTTCCTCGCCAAGTGCGTGCAGGATGCGCGCGACCATGGGTTCGTGGCCACCATCCTGGGCCGCCGGCGCGCCGTGCCCCAGGTGCAGAGCCGCAACCCGGCCGAGCGCGCCCTCGGCGAGCGCATCGCCATCAACACCGTGGTGCAGGGCAGCGCGGCCGACCTCATCAAGCTTGCCATGCTGCGCATCCACGCTGGCCTCCCGGCCGCCGTGCCGGGCGCACGCATGCTGCTCCAGATCCACGACGAACTGGTCTTCGAGGTGGCCGAGCCGCGCGCGGCGGCCCTCGACGCGTTCGTCCGCCGCGAGATGGCCGCGGCCATGGCCCTGCGCGTCCCGCTCGAGGTCGGCACGTCCTGGGGCGCGACGTGGGCGGATGCATAGCGGCGAGGGTGGGGGTCCACGATCGAACCGACGTCAATCGGATGCCTCGACTCGATGCCGTCTCCCGGGTCATCACCTCGGATTGTCAACCTGGCCGATGTCAGGCCGTTGGATTCCATCCAGACGCGGGAAGCCAGGATCCGGGTGCGGGCCGTGCTCCCGCTGCGGCATGCAGCGCCGGCAAGGCGAACTGTCCGACGATCGTGATCGCATCGGTGAGCGATGCGGGCATGTCATTGGCCCGCATCCGTCCCAAGAACGCCCGCCATTGCCGTTGCTTCTGGGCGTCCGCGCCGAACTCCCCGGAGATCCCGACCGGAACCCCCGTCGGCAGGAGCGTGCCTCTTCGCTCGAAAGTGGCGCGGAGTGCCCGAGCGAGCACGACGCCTTCGAACTGGAAGCATCGGCTGATCGCAATCACGTCTGCGTAGTCCTTCATGCGGCTGTTGATCAGCCCGAGCTTGCACATCGCCTCGATCTTCTCGGCGACGGCGGATTCCGGCGGATAGGCCAGGATCTCTGCGGCGGCATGCCCGAGGAGGGTGGGGAAGGTCGTCCTCGCTGCTTGCGGCGTGATCGCGTCCCCGAAGCCGACGTCAATGCGGACCGTGATGGGAACATGCGCCAGGTATGCGATCGCGGTGATTCGGACGCCGCCGTACTCCTGCTCCTCGCGGATTTCCCTCGCCTCGATGCGGTCGAGATCGAATCGGAGTCCGTCGTTGCCCTCGACGGCGACAATGCGCCGAAATGCCTCCGCGAGGGCAGTGGGCGTCGAGTCGCCATGCCCCAGGAAGTCGACGTCCGTCGTGGGCCGGTGGAGGTCGCCCGTCCATGCGCGGAAGAGCATGGCGCCCTTGAGCACGAATCGGCGGGCCTCGGCAGACTTCGAGAGTCGATCGATCAGGCGTTCGATCGCGTATTGCACGAGGATTGCGTTGAAGTCGGCCTTGCGTTCCCGCGCGATGGCGAGCAGGCCGCGATGCACGGCGACGGGGTCTTGTGGTGCCGTGTCGTGGGTCACGCGAGCGACTCCAGGTAGGGGCGCATGACGGTGGCGACACGATCGGTCCTCGCAGCCGCAACGAGCTCGTCCATGCTCGCAGCCTTCCGGCGCCACGCATCCCTGAGGGCTTCGAGCGCGACGTCGGTGCCGACCGTGTTGCGGTAGCGGAAGCAGTCGGCGACGGTCTTGGCGACCGTCGTGACCCGGATGTTGACGTCGTCGATGCGCAGCGTCTGCACGCCCTTTGTCAGGCACGGTCCCGATGCGCGGACGACTCGCACGGCGGGGGCATCGATCGACGGCTTCCGAGCCTTGCGGTCGATCATGATCCAGATCTCGAACGGGTTCTGGGTTGTGAGTCGATGCAGACGCAGGGCGGTGAGCAGGCAGAGCGTCGCTTTCGGGGCGCGGGTCACGACCTCGATGATGCTGCCGTGCTCGGTGATCCGCGGCTCGGCGGCTTCGTAGACGCCGTGGGATCGCTGGACAAGCAGGCCTCGGTCAACGAGCCGCTTGAGGGTCATGCGGTGGATGCCGACATGGTCGAGTTCGACCCCTCGGATGATCCCCTTGCGGCGGACCAGGTCGAGCACTCGTTCGGATTGGGTCTTTGAGGCCATGCGTGTGATGAATTGTCGACTCGTAATCGTACGGACCGACAAAATATCACACCCACGCATCCCTTCCGCGGCCCTTCGTTGCCACGACCCTCGGCGATCCTGGGACCAAACAGTCACATACGATCGATTAGGGGCAAAACGGCTCATATGTGATCTGAAAATGGACGAATCTCCCCTCAATCACGCGCAACTCGATCGGCGCCGCCGGGATCTCGGCCTGAGCTTCGCGGCGCTTCCGGCGCGCAGCGGCGTCTCGGAGCCGACCGTCAAGCGGATCCTGCGCGGTCGCCTGCCCGAGGCGTCGTTCGGGCACGTGGTCGCAATCGCCCGCGCCGTCGGCGCTCCTCTCACGTCGCACGAGCAGGACGTGGACGAGATGCTCCGCGACCGCGCCCGCGCGAAGGCGACGATGGTGGCGCGACTCGTGCAGGGAACCAGCGCCCTTGAGGCACAGGGGATCGATGACGTCGAGTTCGGCCGCCTCGTCGAGCGGACCTACCACGAGCTGCTCGCCGGCCCGCGTCGAAGGCTCTGGTCCGACTGATGCTGGGAGAGCCAGAGATCCCGGGGCAGACCCCGCTGACGGATCTGTCCGGGCTTCGGGACGCATCCATCCGCACGATCGCGGTGCTCAACGCGCGCGAAGCGGAGAACATTCGCCGGGCCGCGGTGCGCTACCTGGTGGCTCGCCCCTCGCGCCGGCTTGCACCGTTTGACGCGGCGTGGTTCCGGGCGCTCCATCGCGAGATGTTCGGCGACGTGTGGTCCTGGGCCGGCGAGTTCCGCCGGCACGAGACGAACATCGGCAGTCCGCCGCACCGCGTGTCGGTCGATCTGCACGAACTGGTCGCGGACCTGCACGCATGGGTGGAGGGCGGCATGCCTGTCCCCGAGCAGGCGACGCGGCTCCATCATCGAGCCGTGCAGATCCACCCGTTCCCGAACGGCAACGGCCGGTGGTCGCGGATGCTCGCCAGCGTCTGGCTTCGACGCCATGGACTCGGGGTGGTCATGTGGCCGGAGTCGGCGATCGGCGGGGTGAGCCCGGTTCGCGCTGAGTACCTCGAGGCGCTGCGTGCGGCCGACAGGGGCGACATCGGCGCGCTCCAATCGATGCACGTCCGCTTCCTCGAGGACGTTCCTTCGTCCCGCCCTCAGCACCCGCCGCAGTCCGGGCCTGGCGGTACTCCAGGCCGCTGACCCGTCATCCGCGTTTGGACGCAGCCCTCACGCCGCCCTCCCTCGTGCGTCCTTGCATCCCGTGGCACACTTCGCGCTCCCGATGGCCGACGCATCCGCTGCGATTGCCGGATTGATGCCGACGGACGCCCCGATCTGCCGGGTGTGCGGCACGTCGCGCCCCGCGGGGATCGACCAGTGCCCAAGCTGCGGCGCGAGCGAGTCGCAGTGCCGGCGTCTGCGGCGGCGCTCGGACGCGCGGTGGGAGGCGCTTGCCCGGCAGCTGCGCGGACGGGTGGCGTGGTTCGTGCTCGGGTTCGGCCTCAGCGTCGTGATCTGGCTGTTCCTCGCCGGCGGCTGGCTGATGGGGCGGAACAAGTGGATCATCGCCCACCCCGTCCACCTGCAGCGGCCCTCCGACATGCAGCTCGAGATCGAGCGCTACGCGGTCGTGTTCGTGGCGCTGCTCCCGTGGCTGGCGTCCGCGGTGGCGCTCGACCGCGCCCTTCGCCGCCTGCCCACCTGGAACCTGGCCTCCACCCGGTGGGGCGACCGGCTGCCGACGTCGACGCTGGTCGTCCTGGGAGTCGTCGCGCAGGTCAATGGCGACTGGAACATCGACCGCCCCAGCCGGCTGATCGGCCCGATCGCGGTGGCCGCGTGCGTCTTCTCGATCTTCCGGCTGACGCAGGTGACCCGCCAGATGGACCGGTGGGTCCAGGCGGATCGCCGTGCCGCCCAGGGGCTCCCGCCCGGCGAGCCCGTGCGGCTTCCGATCCGGCGCCGCCTCCAGCTGGCCACCGCCGTCGTGGCCGGACTTTCGGTGGCGGTGCTCGGGTCAGGCGTGCCGCTGGCCGTGGGCCTCGGTGCGTTCGTCGCCTGGGCCACGGTCTGCATGGCGGCGAGCCGCGCGCTCGGGAGGTGGCTTGGTGCCTGAGTCCCCGTCGCCCCCCGACTTCGCCGACGTGGTGGGCGGGGCGCCAGCACCGCTCGGCGATGCCGCGCTTGCAGCGCTGGTGCGATCGGACGCCGTCCGGTGCGGCGAGCTCTACGAACTGGTGCCGACCATCGCCCGCTACCTGGGGCTGGTCGACCCCGCAACCGACCCCGACGCGGCGCGCGAGGTGGCGCACCAGGTGGTGCATGCCGCCCGCACCGACCGCGACCACGTGCTGCAGCGCCTCTCGTCCATCCATCCCGCGTGGGCGCGGCTCCTGCGCGAAGCGGCCCTCGCGCTCGACCTCCTTGGCTCCGACGATGACGCCGGCCCGCTGCCGGCGGCGGTCGGCGAGCCGATGCCCGACGGCGCGCCGCGGTTCATCGTCGGCGACGTCATCGCCCGCGGCGCGTTCGGGGTGATCGCCGAGGGGCTCGACCGCATGCTGGCCGACCACGGTGGCGGCCGGAGCGACGTGGTCGTCAAGTTCGTGCGCGGCGGGCCCGGCGAGCAGCCGTGGGCCGAGGAGTCGCGGCGTGCCTCCGCGATCACCCATCCATGCGGCATCGAGGTGCGGGCGCACGGGTCGGTCGGCGGGGGCATGGGCTACGTCGTGTTCGAGCGGATCCGCGGCCGGTCGCTCGTGGCAATGGCCGCCGCCGAGGAGCGAATGCCGCTTCCGCGGGCGATCTCGGCGATGGGCGAGCTCTGCGACGCGATCGCGGAACTGCACCGCGCCGGCCTCGCGCATGGCGACCTCTCGCCCGCGAACGTCATCCTCGACTCGTTCGGCAGGCTGCGCCTCGTCGACTACGGGCTCGCGCAGCCGATCACGCCCGAGCGGGCCGCCGTCGACGTGGCCCGTGCCGGCGCGCTGCTGCAGTGGCTGATGCTCGGCCACGTGCCGCGCGGGCCGGGGCCGGGCAACGACCGCGTGCCCGGGTGGCGGGGCAGGATGGTGCAGGTGGGGTGGGAATGCCGCGAGCGCCCGGGTACCGCCCTCGGGCTCGCCGATCGCCTGCTGCGGGCCGAGTGGTCGCGGGAGCGCGTGGTGTCGTGGGGGGTCGGTGCCGGCGTGGGCGTACTCTTCGTTGCGTTCACTGCGATCTCCCGCCTCTTCCTCTGACGACGTTGCCCAGCCGACGCGAACCCAGGCCCGCGCCCGCCGACTCGGCGGGCGAACGTCCGGCGCATGAGCAGCTGTCCGACGCGATCCCCGCGATCGCCCGGCGCATCCGCTCGCTGCGGCGGCAGGACTCCGACTGGTCGATGCGCACCAGCGAGCTGATGTCCTCCACGGTGCGGCGCGTGCTCATCGCCACCGAGGGCGGCCACGAACGGATGGGCACGCGCAACTTCTGGGGCCTGGTCGAGACCATCGTCCGCCACCTGCTCATCGATCGCTTCCGCCGAAAGGGCGTCCGCCGCGCCGTGATGCGACGCTTGCGCGACGAATCGGGCCGGCATGAGGACGCGGATCCCGCCCCGGACGCCGTGGTGGCGTCGCGCGAGGCGGCGGTGCGGCTGGTGCTCGGGCTGACCGATGACGAACGCGCGCTCCTGGAGCTTCGCATGCGCGGCCTCGGCTGGAAGCAGGTCGGCGAGGTGCTGGGCATCGCCGAGGACGCCGCCCGCCAGCGCTGGGCGGCGCTGCGGCGCAAGGCACGCACCACCGCCCTTCAGGAGGCGCAGTGAGCCATGGCTGACGGTTCCATCGCATCGCCGGACGCACGCATCGCCAGGCCCGGCAGGGCGTGGGTCGAGCCCCTCGCGATCGTTGCCACGATCGTGCTGATGGTGGTCAGCGTCCTGCTCGTCCACTGGGACCAGACTCGCGACGACAGGCAGGTCACGACGGCCATCGTGATGATGTCGGCCATCGAGGCAGGGATGCCCGATTCACTCGAGTCGCACCTCGCCGACTACGACGCCCGCCTGGGATTCCGGCTGCCGCAGCGCAAGGGCGACTGCCTGACGATGCTGCACCTGGCCGCGCGCATGGGCAACCCACGGATCGTCCGCCTGCTGGTGGCGGCGGGCGACATCCCCACGGTGCGCGACTACAAGGGGATGACCGCCTTCGAAATCGCCATCGATGCCCGCCAGCCGGCGGTGATTCCTGCGCTCTACCGCGATGCTCCTGCCGAAGCGCCCACGACCGGCAATGCGGCGACCGGCACCGCGGCCCCGGTTCGCCCGTGGTGCGCGGCCCTCGCGGCCGCGCTGCGTCACGGCGACGAGGCGACCGCCGCGCTGGTCCGCGCGCATGCGGCACCGGACGAGGATCTGTCGACCTGCAGGTGAAGCCGAGAATCCAGGCGTATCGATGCCCCCGACGCCGTCACGCGCCGGGGGAACGCGCGTCCATCACATGCATGAAGGCCCTCGTCGCATCGCTTGCGCTCCTGGCGATGGCGCCCGTCGCCGACTGCCAGGACGTGACTCAGGCCTATCCCGGGAGCATGCAGGTCGAGCTGTACCTGCCGCGCTCGATGTCGGAGGAGGATGCGGCGTACCTTGGCTGGATCAGCGGCGGCTCCTCGAAGGAGGCGGGTTTCGTCGAGCGCTGGGTGCGGTCGACCGCGTCGGCCGATGCGGCGTGGGGCACGGAACTGCTCGGCCCGCTCCGGCAGCCGGCATCCGAGTACGCCGCGAGATCGCTCGAAGTCAAGGACTACGGCGAGCGGGCTCGGATGCTCAAGGACCTGATGAGGCGCCGGGACGAGCTCGTCGCGCGTCTCTTCGAGCGTGAGCGCACGTCCCTGCACGCCGCGCTTGCGTCATCGGACGTCGCCGAGGCGGTGCGGGGCGAGATGGCCGAGCGGGTCATGCTCGCCCGGTGCGGGGACGCATTCGTGCAGGATCCATTCACCGCATCCCCGATGGCGGCGAACATCCTGCGGCTGCTGCATGACGCAGCCGCCGATCCGCGGACCGGTCCGGAGTCGGCCACCTCGGTCAGGAAGCTGGCGCTCGACCACCTGCCGCGCGCCTCGGAGCAGCGTCGCCTCGTCATGGATGCCACGGTGAAGTCCGGCTACCGGGCATACGAGGCGCTCCAGCGGGCGATCAATGCGGGCGAGACCAGCGGGGGGCCTGGCACGAGCGCCTTCCGGCCCGTCGCCGCGGCGTCCGCCCAGGTGGCAGCGACGAATCATGAACTCGCAGCCTTGGCACGGGCGGACCTTCCGCCGGAGGTCGCGAAGCAGCTCGACGACCGGCTGCTGCGGCTGACCTATGGCGCACTGGCGGCGGACTTCTTCTCGTTCGAACCCTTGGTGGCCATGATCGAGCGCATGGTGCCCGAGCAGGATCGTGCCGCCGTCGTGGAACTGTGCATGGAATCGACGCGCCGGCGCGTCGCCCAGCGAGACCGCATGCTGCGGGAGTTCGACCTCGCCCGACGCCGGTTCGTCGAAGGCGGGCTCGTCCGCGACCGCGAGACCTGCGACCGCTTCATCCGTCTGCTGCGCGACGGCCTCCACGCCTCGCGAAGCGAGGCGTTGCAGGCGATCGGGAGGATCGCAGACCTCGCGCGGTCGCATCCGTCATGGAGCGAGCGAGCGTTCGAGGAGGCGCGGAACGCGTGGGTTTCCGAATCACGCCGCCGGCTGGAAGAGGTCTCGACGACCGGCATCGCGTCGTCCGTGATCAGTCCCCCGCAGATGGAAGACCTCGTCCGCGAGGTCTGTGGGTCATGATTCCGGGTGGTCACGAAGACCGATGGGCCGACGGACCAGGCGGAGCGCACTCCATGAATGGCCGTGCGCGTCCGAGCTGCAGGGTGCGCGCGCTCGTTGCGATCGCCACTCTCCTGGCATCGCCGGCATTGCATGCATCGGTGCAGGCGGTCGACGATCGAGCGGACCGTCTGCGTGCCGGCGTCGAGCGGCTCAGGGAGTCGATGGGGCCGGTCGTGGAACTGCATCTGCAACGGATGCTCGAGTGTCCTGGTCTGCCCGCGGGGCCGCAGGGTCGCGAGGTCGCGCGGCTGTTCGGGCAGGCGAAGCGGGTTGCATCGTTGCTTGAGCGGCAGCCGCTGTTCCGGAACCTCGATCAGGCGGACTCGAACGACCAGGCGCTGCGGTTCCAGGCGATCGCAACCGACGCGCGGCACGCCCTGTGGATTCTGAGCGGTGCCGCGATCGCGCGGCTTGAGGCGGGTGCGAGTGACGATGCGATCGCCGCGGCTGCGAGCCTTGCGATCATCGGCTGCCAGCAAGGAGCGGCGAAGTCGTGGGCGACCATGGCAATCACGCCACAGGCCGCTGCGGCAGCTTCATGTCTTTCCGAACTCCTCGTGGATGGCGGCGGCCTCACTCCAGAGCAGGCCGAGCGACTCAGGGCGGGGCTCTCGCCTCTCCTCAAGCCCGACGCGACCTTCCAGCTCGAGCAGGCGGCTTCGGAGGCTCTCCGGCGGGTCGAGCTTGCGCGGCAGCATCCGGATGCCGCCGGCGAATCCGGCCTGCCGGCGTTCGGCTTGGGCGATGCAGCCGCCTGGAGGGCGTTGACGGCGAACGCGACGGAGATACGGAGGGCGCTGGAGAAGGCGCGGGAAACCGGCGATGTCATGGCCGCCGCAGCTGAACAAATCCGCTTGCTCCAGACCGGCGAAGGCGACGCAGGCTGGAAGAAATCGATCATCGCTGCCCTCGAACGCGGTCAGGCTGCGGCATCGCAGATCCATGACCGGGCGGATCGGATCGATGCGATGCTTGCCGAATTGGCCGACCCGAGTCGCAACGAGGCCGCCAGGCGCCGTCACGCGAATGCGCTTGACGCGTACCGGCGCGCAGCGAATCTCGTGCGAACGATCGGAACCGGCGACGAAGAGAGCCAGTCGGCGGTGCTCGACGCCTGTCTCGCCGCTTCTGAGATCGGCCGCCACGACCCATCGAAATCACGTTGCAACGCATGCTTCTCGCAATTCATGCGGCCCGACCTGATCGACATCAACTGCGTGGCGGAGTGGCTTGTCGGGTTTGCCGCGCGCAAGTCGACTTCGGTCGAGCCAGCGATGCGGGAGCGGCTGGGAGAGGCATGCGCCCGAGCGGTGTCGCGGATTGCAGGCGACCAGACTTCGCTGGCCGCGTGGTTTTCCTCGGTGCGGCTCGCCCGCATGGTGCAAGGCGTGTTTCCCGAAGCTGGCTCACGGTTGCCTGCGCCGGCACCTGGCCTGACTCCCGAGTTCCGGGCCGGAGCCCGGTCGTGCACGGCGCCATTCATCGAGGGCGAGGATGAGTCAGGCGCCGCGGGAGCGTGGCTTGAGGCAGCTTCTGACGACAAGCTGATGTTCGTGGCGCTCGTCGCCGATGCTTGGTTTGCGGAACGCCACGGGACGGAAGCGAGCTGGAGCCTGCCGGCGGCCGAGTCGTTGCGTCGATCGATGTCGCTTGACCGGGTGAGTGCCGCGGCGCTCGCGCTGGCGCATGAGGCACAGTCCGCCGAAGGGCGATCGATGCTGCGCCAGAAGGTGGACGCGTTGGAGGCGCTTCCTGGCTGGTGGGAAGCGGTTGTTGAGCCTGCCTCCGCTCACGCGGAGGCGCATGGTGCGTCCCCGTGATGCAGCAGAGGTCCGAGGGCCCATGACGAGACTTCGCCTCCCCTGCATCCTCGCGTTTGCCCTCGCCGCCTGCGCATCGCCGCCACCGCCGCCCCCTCCGCCGGTGGTGACGCTGTCGCGCGCCGAAGGCGTGGTGCTCACGGTCGATGTGTTCCGGCTTCCGGACGGGGTCGCCTGGGACGAGGTCACCGCCTACTGCGCCGACGGCATCCTCGTTCCCGGCGACATCGAGATTCGCGACCGACGATCGGATTCCGGCGCCGACGGCCTGCCGTGCTTCCGCGTCGCGTGGGCCAACGGCCTCCCGCAGCGCTGGGAGGGATGCGGATGCGACCGATTCGGCCGATTCGAGCTGTGCGGCGTCGCCGCGGCCCGAGCCTTGACCGGCACATGGGTGGCGGATCGATCGCGAAACAAGCTCTGGCGGATGCCGGCCAACATCTTGGTCGCGGCGCTCGTGGAGGTCGGCTGGTGGGACGACGCGTCGGCCCTCGCAGAACGTGAATGGGCGTGGAGCTGGGAAGCCGGGGACTCGACCGGCGCCGACAACACTCTTGATTCCGCGCTGCGTG
>VEQS01000128.1 GCA_018883105.1 Phycisphaerales bacterium | reverse complement strand
CCGATGTTCCGGCCCACCGACGGCAGGCGGCTCCCGAAGAGGAGCAGGCCGATCACCCCGATGATGACGAGCTCGGTGGTGCCGAGGCCGAACAGGCCGAGGAGGGCGGGGGCGACGGTGGTCATGGGCCGAAGTGTATCGGATTTCTGCACGAAATCCCCGTTGGACGCCGACGTTCCCCTCATGCACGGACGCATCCAGGACTGTGGCATTGGCTCCCGCCCCTCTACCGCGCGCCGCCTCCGACGTGCGCGTTCCGGCGCCGCGCTCGCCGCAGCCGCGGCGCTCTCGGCCGCGACGGCGATCTTCCTCGGCGGCTGCGAGACGCCGGCGAAGCCCGCGCCCGAGATCGACCCCGACTTCCAGCTGCCCGCCGGCGAGCACGGCCTGCGCAAGGTGCCCGAAGGCCAGCACCCGGACCTCTCCGATGCCTTCGCCGCGAAGGACGCGGCGTTCGGCCGCGCGCTTGACCTGAGCATCGCGTGGTTCGACACCGGCACCAGCCGCTCGGCGTACTCGTCGCAGCAGCTCGGTCCCGTCGCCGAGGTGGTGCCCGACCACCGCACCGCCGCCGCCACCGTGCGTGCGTTCAAGGAGCTGCTTGCCTCCAGCAAGGACGCGGCCGCGTTCCAGAAGGCCGTCGCCGAGCACTTCGACGTCTGGCAGACCCGCGGCTACGACGACAAGGGCACCGCGCTCTTCACCGGCTACTTCTCGCCCGAGATCAAGGCGAGCATGGTGAGGACCGACATCTTCAAGTACCCGCTCTTCCAGGCGCCCAAGGACCTGGTGAAGGACTCGCAGACCGGCGAGCCCCTCGGGCGGCGCGCGAAGGACGGGTCGATCGTGCCGTGGCCGTCGCGCAAGGAGCTGCTGGCGGGCGGTGAGTTCGCAGGCACGGAGCTGGTGTGGCTGGCGAGCGCCTTCGACGCCTACGTGTGCGAGGTGAACGGCAGCGCCAAGCTCATCATGCCCGACAATTCCGTGAAGTACGTCGGCTACGCGGGCAAGACCGGCCGTCCCTACGTGGGCCTGGGCATGAGCCTGGTGCAGGACGGCGTCATCACGCGCCGCGAGCGCAACCTCGGCACCATCGAGCGTCTCTACCAGCGCGACCCCGAGCTGGTGCAGAAGTACATCGACCGCAACGAGAACATGGTGTTCTTCGCCATGTACGACGGCAAGAGCTGGCCCGCCGGGTCGCTCGGCGTGCCGGTCACGTCGTACGCCACGCTCGCCACGGACAAGCGGATCTTCCCGCGCGGCCTGGCGATGCTCGTCGACACGCAGACGGCCGACTACGCGGGCAAGATGCGCGACTGGCGACGCTTCATGCTCGACCAGGACACCGGCGGCGCCATCCGCGCCGCGGGCCGCGGCGACATCTACATGGGCGTCGGCGCCGCGGCGCGCGTGCTGGCCGGCAACCAGTACGCCGACGGCACCTTCTACTACTTCGTGCTCAAGCCCGAGTTCGTCGACCGCTTCGCGCCCCCGGGACCGAAGTCGGGCGGCTGAACCGGCGGCTGAACCGGCGATTTGGGCGAGTCGAAGGGCGGCGGGCCGGAGAACCCGCGCCCCACGTCCCACGCGAACCGCGCGAAGCCGGCCGGCGCCGCGCGCGGGCGCGAGTGCTCGCGCAGCTCGGGCGAGAGCGACCGCATCGCCGCCAACTCCCGCTCGAATCGCCGCTCGTCCAGCGTGACCAGCGCCACGCCGGCCGCGAAACCGACGACCCACGCCGGCACCGCGGCCCATGCCGTGCGTCGCAGCGTGCGCCAGTCCGAGGCATAGGCAGCGGGCGGCTCGAACGGGGCGCCGCACTCCGGGCATCGGGCCCGCGCCGCGTCGTAGCCGCAGCACGGGCAGCGCCCCGCGCGGAAGCGCCGCTCCGGAAGCCAGTGCTCGAACATCGCCTCCGGCACGTCGATCGCGGCACCCATGGGGAGCACGGCGAGCATCGCGACGGCCGCGGCCGCCGCCACCACCGCCCATGGCACCGGCGCGCCGCCGAACCCGCCCACCAGCCCCCGGCACACCACGGTGGCCGCCGCGGCGTAGGCGGCGAGCGCAAGGACGATCGCCGCACGCCACGCGAGGACGGCAAGGGCTGGCGCGGTCGGCGTGGGCATGGGGCCAATCGTAGGAGCCAATAGGATCCGCATCAGACGTGCTCGCACTCGACCTCCACGACGTCACCAAGACCTACCGCGGCCGCGTGCAGGCATTGCGCGGCGTGTCGATCTCGGTGCGCGAAGGGGAGATCTTCGGGCTGCTCGGCCCGAACGGCGCCGGCAAGAGCACGCTGGTGAAGATCGTGATGACCGTCGTGCGGCCGACCTCGGCGCGCGGCACCGTGCTCGGCGCCCCGGTCGGCACGCAGGATGTCCTGGAGCGCGTGGGCTACCTGCCGGAGCACCACCGCTTCCCGCCGTACCTGACCGGCCGCCAGGTGGTCGACTTCTTCGGAGCGCTGTGCAAGGTGCCGCGCGCGGTGCGCCGCCCGCGGACGGATGCGCTGCTCGGCCTCGTCGGCATGCGCGACTGGGCCGACCGCCGCGTCACCACGTACTCCAAGGGCATGCAGCAGCGGATCGGGATCGCCACCGCGCTCATCAACGACCCGCGCCTCGTGGTGCTCGACGAGCCGACCGACGGCGTCGACCCGGTCGGCCGCCGCGAGATCCGCGACATGCTCCTTCGCATCCGCGCCGAGGGGCGCACGGTGCTGGTCAACAGCCACCTGCTCTCGGAGGTGGAGATGGTGGCCGACCGCGTGGCGATCATCTCCAAGGGCACCACCATCGCGCAGGGCTCGATCGACGAGCTGACGCGCGACAGCCACCGCTTCGAGATCGAGGCGAGCGGCGGGCCCGAGTCGCTTCCGCTCGCGGGATCGATGGTCGCCGGCCGCGAGTCCCCCGACCGACCCGGCCTGCGCACCTACGTCGTGCCCACGCGCGAAGCCGCCGATGCACAGCCGGCGATCGACGCGCTGCGCGCCGCCGGCGCGGTCATCGTGCGCGTGGAGCGCGCACGCGAGACCCTGGAAGACCTCTTCGTGCGCAGCGTCGTGGACGAGCACGGCCGTTCGGTGCCGGGGGCCGCACGCCCATGACGCAGACCCTCGCCATCTTCCTGGACGCGTACCGCGACCTGAACTCGCGCAAGCTGTTCTGGCTGGCGCTCGCCGTGAGCTTCCTGGCGGTGGCGATCTGCGGCGCGGTGGGGATCGACGAGACGGGCGTCCAGGTGCTGTGGTTCGACATCGACAGCCAGTTCGTCAACACGACGTTCATCCCGGCGGCCACGTTCTACAAGCTGATCTTCCAGAACCTCGGGATCAACATCTGGCTCACCTGGCTTGCCGCGATCCTGGCGCTCATCTCGACGGCGAGCGTGGTGCCGGAGCTGATCGCGAGCGGCTCGATCGACATGATGCTGTCGAAGCCCATCTCGCGCGGGCGGCTGTTCCTGACGCGCTGGGTGACGGGGCTCTTCTTCGCCGGCTTCCAGGCGCTGGTCTTCGTGACCGCGAGCTTCCTGGTGATCGGGATCCGCGGCGGCGTGTGGGAGCCCGAGCTCTTCGTCGCCGTGCCGACGGTCGTCGTGTTCTTCAGCTACCTGTACTGCTTCTGCGCGCTGATGGGCGTGCTGACCCGCAGCACGGTGGCGAGCCTGCTGCTCACGCTCGTCTTCTGGCTGGTGCTCTACGGCCTGCAGTCCCTCGAGCAGTTCGCCAACCGCGGGCGCATCGCGTCGCAGATGGAGATCGTGGCGATCGAGGCGGCGATCGAGATGCGGCTCTCGAAGAACGCCGACGCGGACGTCGACCGCCTGCGCGCCGACCTCGAGCGCGAGCGCGATTCCTCGCGGCGGTGGCAGCAGCTCTACTGGCCGTCCTTTGCGCTGGTGACGGCGCTGCCGAAGACCAACGAGACCACCGAGTGGCTCGAGCGCTACCTGGTGCAGAAGGCGAGCTTCCGCCGCCCGCCCGACGAGGAATCGACCCTGAACTTCTTCGGTTCCAAGCGCGTCAAGCGGCGCGAGTTCCAGCAGGCGGTCTTCGACGACGCCGAGGCGCGCAAGGGCGCGCCGTGGTCGATCGGCACCAGCCTGGCCTTCGAGGCGGTGATGCTCGGCGGCTGCGTGTGGCTCTTCCGCCGCCGCGACTTCTGACAGCTCCCGATCGCGCGCGTATCCCCGCGCGCACGCCGCCGCGGCCGCGTTACGATTCCGCCGTGCTCGTCTACCGCAAGGGCATCTTCTGCCTGGAGGCGGAGTGGTTCGGGCTGAGGTCGTCGGTCTCGGTGCGCCCCGCGCTCGAGCTGCTGCGCGCCTCCGACTACAAGGTGCCGTTCATCCACCGCGACGTCGCCACGCGCGCCGAGCTCGAGCACTACCTGCGCAAGTGGTTCCAGGGCCGGCAGCACGGCTTCGAGGTGCTGTGGCTCGCCATCCACTCGCGCAAGGGGCTCCTGCTTCCCGGCGACATGCGTCGCTCGGACGAGCGCATCCACATCGACCGCCTCGAGGAGGTGCTCGCCGGCCGCTGCCGCGGGCGGTTCGTCCACTTCGGCGGCTGCCGCACGGTGGCGGTGCCTGCGGCCCGCATCCGCAGGTTCCTGCGCGCCACGGGCGCCGTCGGCCTCTCGGGCTTCCGCGAGGAAGTCGACTGGACCGAGTCGACCCTCTTCGAGATCGCCTACATGCTTGAGATGCAGAAGCACCCGCTCACGCAGGTGGGCATGCGGCGCGTGCGCGCGGCGCTGCGGCGCCAGCGGCCGGTCGAGTACCGCGAGACCGGGTTCGTGGTGCACCTGCGTGCGTGAGTGGGGCGGGGGCGGCGTTCCCGCGGCGTCGACTCAGCGACCGAGTTCACGGCTGCGGTCCCGCGCCGCGCGCATCGCACGCGCGACCAGTTCCCGCACTCCGCCGTCCTCGAACACGCGCGTCGCGGCCGCCGTGGTGCCGCCCGCACTCGTGACCTCGGCGCGCAGTTCCTCGGGCGTGCGTCCGTCCTTCGCGAGCATCGTGGCCGCCCCGAGCATCGTCTGCGCGGTGGCCGCGCGCGCAAGCGCAGGATCCATGCCCATCCCGACCGCCGCCGCGACCTGCGCCTCGGCAAGCAGGAAGAGGTAGGCCGGTGCGCTGCCCACCGCGCTGACCGCCGCGTCCATCAGCGATTCATCGATGCGTCCGGTGGCGCCGACGGCGCCGAACAGGCGCTCCGCGGCCGCCAGGTCGTCTTCGCCGGCTCTCGGCCCGGCGGCAATCGCGGTGAAGCCGAGCCCATGCCGCACCGGCGTGTTGGGCATGGCGCGCACCACGCGCGGGCCGCGTCCGAGCCGGTCATGGATCGTGGCGCCCGTCCAGCCGGCCATCACGCTCACGACACGCGTGGCATCGGTGAGGGGCCCAAGGCTCCCGGCGACCGTCTCGAACTGCTGCGGCTTGATGGCAAGCAGGACGGTGCCGGCGGCACGTGCGTCGGCCAGGCGCTCCGTGGCACGGGCGCCGAGCGCGCGCGCATGGTCGCGCCGCGCGGCATCGGGCTCGACCACGGTGACCTCGGTCGCCGGCATGGCACCCGCCGCCAGCGCCCGTTCCAGGATGGCGAACCCGAGGTTGCCGCACCCGACGAACGCAATGGTCCCGCCCGCACCGGGCGTTCCGCCTGCCTGCATGGTCGGGCAGGCTACGCGGCGTGCGGCGACTACGATTCCCCGACCGATGAGCTCCGCCGTCCAGACCCTCGACTTCGAGCAGCCGATCGCCGAGATCGAGCGCCAGATCTCGGCGCTCGAGACCCGCCCCGACGCCGACTCGATCCGCGACGAGATCGCGACGCTCCACGAGACGCGCAACAGCCTGCTGTCGAAGGCGTACTCGAGCCTCTCGCCCTGGCAGACCGTGCGCGTGGCGCGCCACCCGCAGCGGCCGCAGACGCTCGACTACGTGCAGATGATCTGCCGCGACTGGTGCGAGCTGCACGGCGACCGCCGCCATGGCGACGACCCGGCCATCATCACCGGCTTCGGCCGCATCGGCAGCATCAAGTGCCTGGTGATCGGCCACCAGAAGGGCCGCGACACCAAGGAGCGCCTGGCGTGCCACTTCGGCTGCGCGCATCCGGAGGGCTACCGCAAGGCGCTCCTCAAGATGAAGCTCGCCGAGAAGTTCCGGCTGCCGATCGTCACCTTCGTCGACACGCCGGGCGCGTACCCGGGAATCGGCGCCGAGCAGCGCGGGCAGGCCGAGAGCATTGCCGTGAACCTGCGCGAGATGAGCCGCCTGCGCGTGCCGGTGATCTGCATCGTGATCGGCGAGGGTGGGTCGGGCGGTGCGCTCGGCATCGCCGTCGGCGACCGCGTGGCGATGCTCCAGAACAGCTGGTACAGCGTGATCAGTCCGGAAGGCTGCGCCGCCATCCTCTTCAAGGAGGCGAACGAGCGCACCAACAACCAGGCTGCCAACGCGCTCTCGCTCACCGCCGCGGACAACCTGCGCAACGGGCTGATCGACGACGTGATCCCCGAGCCGCTCGGCGGCGCGCACCGCAACCCGAAGGCGATGGCCGAACGCATCCAGCACTACGTGGTGGACTGGGTGCGCGAGCTCTCGCGCATCGATCCGGACACCCTCGTGCGCAAGCGCTTCGAGAAGTTCCGGTCGATCGGCAGCGTGCGCTGAGTCCGGCGGGGACGTTGACGGATCGCACGAAATCCGCTAGGATTCACGATTCTCGGCGCAGTTGGGCGCGCCGCGCGAGGTCCACGCATGGCGAAGACCAGTAAAAAGACCCCTGAGAAGAAGGCAGCCAAGCCTGCCGCAAAGGCGAAGCCTGCCCCCAAGGGCAAGGCGCCTGCGGCGGCCAAGCCGGCCCCGAAGGTGGCGGCCAAGCCCGTGGCGAAGCCGGCAGCCAAGCCGCTCCCCCCCGCGAAGGCGCCGATCCCGGCCCCGGTGGTCATCCCGATCCCCAAGATCGTGAACTCCGGGCCCAAGGAGGTCATCCCCGCGGTGGCCCCGAAGCAGGTCTGGCGCGCCTCGAATGAGGCGCCGCCTCCGAAGAAGAAGCCCGGCAAGGGCGCGCCTCCCCCGTCCATCCGCGACCCCCGCAAGGAGGCGCTCGAGGCGATGCGGCAGCAGCAGCTCGCCGCCGAGCGCGCCGCCAACAAGGGCCGCAAGATCGACTTCACCTCGGTGAAGAGCGTTGCCAGCGTGGCAGCGGCGATGAAGCCCGACCTCAACGGCTATGTCGTCGTCAATGGCCGGCGCGTGCGCGTGATTCCGACGAAGGCCGTGATGCCCAAGAAGAAGGCGGCCGCCGCCAAGCCCGCGCCCGAGAAGGTCCGCGACGAGGGCCCGACCGACGCGCAGATCGCGGCGATCAAGACGCGGCTCTCGGCGAAGGAACTCACCGACTACAAGGCGATCCTGCTGCAGGCGCGCGCCGAGCTCATCGCGCGCGTCACCGGCCTCGAGGACGAGGCGCTGCGCAGTTCGGGCGGCAACCTGTCCAACATGCCGCTGCACATGGCCGACATCGGCACCGACACGTTCGACCAGGACCTCGCCATCGGCATGGCCGAGACGGAGCGCGAGCTCCTGCGCGAGATCGACGAGGCGCTCGACCGCGTCGTCGCCAAGACCTACGGCGTGTGCCAGCTCACCGGCAAGCCCATCCCGAAGGCGCGTCTCGATGCCAAGCCGTGGGCCAAGTACACGGTCGAGGCGGCGCGCCAGATCGAGAAGATGGGCGGGCGTTGAGGCCATGCAGGCCTGGCGTTCGCCGCGCGCCTGGGCGGTGCTTGCGCTGACCTTCGCCGCTGCGCTCGCCCTCGACCTGGTCTCCAAGGAGTGGGCGTTCCGGACGGTGGCCGGCCACCCGGTGGTGCTCGATTACTCGGAAGTCGCGGGAAACACCGCCTATTCGCTGCCGTGGCATCCGGGAGTGCGCGCCATCCCGCCGGACCTCCTCGACTTTCGCCTGGTGCTCAACCACGGTGCGGTCTTCGGCATCGGGCAGGGCAGGGGCGCGCTCTTCATCGGCTTCACGGTGCTCGCGGTCGGCACGGCGCTCTGGGTGTTCGGACGCCACACCGGAGCGCGCAGCCACCTGAGCCACGTGGGGCTGGCGCTGGTGCTTGCGGGCGGCATCGGCAACATGGTCGACCGCGTGTCCGTGGGGGCCGTGCGCGACTTCCTGCACCTCTTCCCGCGCCGTGAGCTGCCGTTCGGCCTCAATTGGCCGGGCGGCAGCGACGAGTGGTTCCCGTGGGTGTTCAACGTCGCAGACATGGAGCTGATCGCGGGGATGCTGCTCCTGATGGTCGCGGTGCACCGCAACGAGCGTCGGGCGGCGAAGGCCGCGGCGGTCGGCCCCGCCTAGGCCGGCGCGTGCCCGTCAAGCCATGCCTGCGTGACCGCCGCCGGCAAC
>VEQS01000127.1 GCA_018883105.1 Phycisphaerales bacterium | reverse complement strand
CTCGCCCACCCTCCGGCCCACGCGCCGCACCACGTTCGCGCACTGCTGCCGTGACCACCCGAGGTCTGCGGCGATCGGCTCGTACGGCACGCCGTCGATCACGTGCCGCCGGAACACCTCGAGCTCGTCGAGCCGGCCCGCGCCGTCGAGGTCCGCGTGCACCCGCGCGATCGACTCGTTGAGCATGCGCAGCGCCCAGGCCTCGTCGAACGCACGCGCGGCATCGCGGTCCTCGACGAGCGACCCGGGCTCGAACCCGTCCTCGCCCGCCGGAAACTGCCGCATCCGGTCGCGCGCGCGGTCGCGCATCACGCCGCGGCCGTAGTACGAGATGCCGTTCATCATCCAGCGCCGCAGCGGCATGCCGCTCGCGCGCCATGAGAGCAGGAAGTCACGGCTGCCCAGCCGGTCCGCGAAGAACCCGGCCACCAGCTCTCCGGGCTCGCCCAGGCCACGCATGCTGCTGCCGCGGACGTACGCCTCGAGCGGCGATCGATAGCGCTCCATCAGGTGCTGGCGCAGCGAGCGATGTGCGGCGGCGCCAGCAGGCGACCCGTCGCCCATCGTCTCCGCGATGGTCAGCTGCGCCTCGATCCAGGTGGCATGGGTGGTCGGGAACCGGTCGACGTGCACGCCGCCGATGGTAGGTCCCCGGCCGGCGCCGACGGAATCCGCTCAGCGGAACGGGATGACCTGCGTGGCGATGCCGAGCTGGTTGAGCGCCTGCACCCGCAGCAGCGACAGCGGGCCGGTGCGCACCGAGTTGAGCTTCGCCCGCGCCTTCGCGAACTCCTCGTGCTTGTCGTCGCCGCGAGTGGCGATGTACTTGCCGACCTCCACCAGCGCACGCTCGTCGCTCTTCACCGCGCGCACCATGGCGCGCACGGCGTCGGCGCGGTCGGCAGGCACCTTCGCCTTGGCCCCGGCCTCGACCATCTTCACCGACTTCGCGTACTCCTTCAGTTCCCGCTGGTAGTCCTCGCGGGCGCGCTTGGAGTCGAGGAACCTCGGCTCGCCGTTCTTCGGCGGGGCGGCGTTGTCGGCCGGCGCGCGCTCGAGGGTGCGCACCGCGTCGTCGGCCTCGAGCATCATGGTGTCGAACGAATTGACGTAGACGACCGCGGTGTCGACGAACACCTGGTACGACGCACGCTGCTCTTCGAGCTGGTTCGGGTCGGCCGACTGGGCGAGCATCGCCTCCAGGATGGCGCGCGTGGAGCAGGTCGGCACCGGACCCGTGCCCATCAGGGCGCCGAGGGTCACGGTCGCGGCCAGGACGGTGAGGGGGGTGCGGATGCGCATGGCAGAGGCATCTACCGGGTCGGGAGCCTTGGGTTGCAGCGCCGCTCCGAGTGCCGAAATCGGCCCTCACAGTGCAGGAACGGGGGGTCCCCGGGGCGGGACGCCCTCCCACGGCGCGGGAAACGCGCACCTTCCTAGAATGGTTCTCTTCCCCTTTTCCTCCCCAGAAACGGACCGGAACGCCCGATGAGCCAGACCGACCTGACCAAGGACCTGAAGAACCTCTCCGAGAAGGACCGCAAGCAGGTCGAGCAGGCCCAGGAGATGCTCGGGCCCGACCCGGCCACGATGGGGTTCATCAAGAACGTCTTCTGGGGCAACTTCCGCGAGGACCTGGTCTTCCCGTACCCCGCGCAGTCGGCGGAGGAGACGGCCCGCTGCGACCAGCTGCTCGCCGAGCTTGATTCCTACCTCCGTACCGAGCACCCGTCGGTCGAGATCGACCAGAAGCAGGAGATCCCGGAGTGGGTGGTCAAGCGCCTGTTCTCGATGGGCGTGCTCGGCATGACCATCCCGAAGGAGCACGGCGGCCTCGGCTTCGGCATCACGAGCTACAACCGCGTCCTGCGCCGCATCGGCCGCTCCTGCGGATCGACCGCGGTGCTGGTGAGCGCACACCAGTCGATCGGCTGCAAGGCGCTGATGCTCTTCGGCAACGACGAGCAGAAGAAGCGCTTCCTTCCCCGCATGGCGAAGGACGCGCTGAGCGCCTTCTGCCTGAGCGAGCCGAACGTCGGCTGCGACGCCGGCGGCCAGGAGACGCGCTGCGAGCTGAGCCCGTGCGGCAACTTCTACATCGTCAACGGCGAGAAGAAGTGGGCGACCTCGGGCGCGCTCTCGGCCCTCTTCACCGTGATGGCCAAGCAGCGGATCAGGGACCCGAAGTCCGGCAAGGAGAAGGACGCGGTCACGGCCCTCATCTGCACGCCCGACATGGAAGGCGTCGAGATCTACAGCCGCAACCGCTCGAAGTGCGGCATCCGCGGCACGTGGCAGGCGCGCATCCGCCTCGTCAACGTCAAGGTCCCGAAGGAGAACCTGCTGCACAAGGAGGGCCGCGGCCTGAACGTCGCGCTCACCTGCCTGAACTACGGCCGCTGCACGCTCTCGGCGGGCATGCTCGGCGCCGCGGAGTACGCCTACGAGCAGGCGGCGAAGTGGGCCGCCTACCGCCACCAGTTCGACCGCCCGATCGGGGAGTTCGACCAGGTCCGCGAGAAGCTCGCGCGCATGGCGGCCTACACGTACGCCATGGAGGCGATGCTCTTCATGACGACCGGCTTCCTCGACCGGCACGACGAGGACATCATGCTCGAGACCGCCGTCTGCAAGGTGTTCTGCAGCGAGTTCGGCTACCGCACCGTGAACGACGCGCTCCAGGTCATGGGCGGCGAGAGCTACATGACGGAGAACCACGTCGAGCGGATGTGGCGCGACAGCCGCATCAACATCATCGTGGAAGGCGCCAACGAGGTGATGCACACCTTCATCGCCGGCTACGGCACCAAGCAGCTGGGCGAGTGGCTGCTGGGCATCAAGAAGAAGCCGTTCGGGAACATCGGGTCCGCGATGCAGGTGGGAAGCGAGCTCTTCCTCGGCATCCGCCGCCCGCTGCCGGCCTTCCGCAAGGCCGACCCGCGGCTGGCCGCGCAGATGCACTCGCT
Organism: Phycisphaerales bacterium; assembly: GCA_018883105.1. GTDB lineage: Bacteria > Planctomycetota > Phycisphaerae > Phycisphaerales > SM1A02 > UBA966. The sequence continues at coordinate 5,482 of VEQS01000127.1, read as the reverse complement.
GATGGCGAGCATCCGCGAGTTCAGCCACCAGGTGAAGCTGATGTGCAAGGAGTGGGAGGACAAGCTGGTCACCGAGCAGACGATCCAGGCCCGCCTCTCGACGTGCGCGATCTGCATCCACGCCATGGCATGCGCGCTCTCGAAGCTCGACCACAACATCCGCAAGGGCCTCGACGGCGAGGCGCTCGCGTACGAGGCGAGCGTGGTGGAGCACCTCTGCGCCATGTTCACGCTTGAGATCGAGGAGCAGTTCCGCGCCTTGCGCACCAACGCCGACTCGACCATGAAGGTCGCTGCCGATGCGGTGATGAAGCGGATCGCCGGCTTCCCGAACTCGGAGTTCGCGATCCCCGAGCGCACGCCCGACATGGCGGCGCGCGGCAAGGGCCGCACGCAGAAGCCCGTCGACCAGCAGGCGATCCCGGACTTCGGTTCCGGGAGCGTCTTCCACGGCGACGCGATCAGCCGCGCACAGCCGCAGCACGCCTGATCGCTCCGGCGTCCCGGTAGCCTGCTTCGCCCGAGTCCCCCATAGGTCCGTTTCCCCACAAGGCAGTCCATGAAGCTCTTCGAAGCGATGAACCAGCACGGCCACGAGCGCGTGGCCTTCCATGTCGACCCCGAGACCGGCCTCCGGGCGATCATCGCGCTGCATTCGTCGGTGCTGGGGAACGCGCTCGGCGGCACGCGCCGCTGGGCGTACTCGGACGAGTCCGAGGCGATCCGCGACGTGCTCCGGCTCTCGGAGGGGATGACCTACAAGTCGGCCGCGGCCGACCTTCCGATGGGCGGCGCCAAGAGCGTGATCATGATCGAGAAGGGCAAGGCCCCGACCGAGGCCGAGGCCCGCGCCATGGGGCGCTTCGTCGACACCTTCGCCGGCAAGTACATCGCCGCCGAGGACGTGGGCGTGAACACGCAGTACTGCGACTGGATGGCGCGCGAGACGAGCCACATCATGGGCGGCGAGACGGTCAGCCACGGCGGCGACCCGAGCCCGTACACGAGCCAAGGCTGCTTCAACGCCATGAAGGCCTGCCTGGCGCACGCGGGCCGCAAGGTCGACTTCGCGGGCCTGAAGGTGGCGGTGCAGGGGCTCGGCGCGACCGGCTACCGGCTGGCGAAGATCCTGCGCGCGCACGGCGCCACGGTCTTCGGCACCGACGTCAACCCGGCCGCGGTCGAGCGCTCCGTCAAGGAGCTCGGCGTGGTCGCGCTCGAGCCCGGCAAGGACATCTTCGCGCAGGAGTGCGACATCCTCGCGCCGTGCGCGCTGGGCGCAGTCCTGAGCAACGACACGATCAAGCACCTGAAGTGCGCCATCATCTGCGGCACCGCGAACAACCAGCTGCACGTGCCCGACGTCGACGGGCCGTCGATCAAGCAGCGCGGCATCCTGTACGGCCCCGACTTCATCGTCAACGCGGGCGGCGTCATCCGCCTCGCGGGCCTCTACCTCGGCATGACCGAGGCCGCGCTCGACAAGAAGATCGAGCAGATCGAGCACACCACGACCGCCGTCCTCAAGGAAGGCAAGAACGACCCGAGCGAGCACGTCGCCGCGGTCAACTACGCGAAGCGGCGGATCGAGGCGGGCCGGAAGGCGAAGGCCGCGAAGCAGCCGGCGATGGCGTGAGCCGCGCGCGGCGGCGCCAGAGGATGATGCCGGTGGCCATGATGGCCGCCGCGGCGAGGTGGTAGCCGCCGAGCGGGCCCCACCACCGCGCGTCGTCGCGCGCGAACTCGTGCGCGAAGCGGAAGCATCCGTAGGCGATGAGGTAGGCGTTGAAGCGCTGGCCGGGGATCCAGCCGCGGCGCGTGGCGATGAGCGCCCAGCACCAGAATCCGAGGTTGAACGCGAGTTCCGCTGCCGCCGCGGGCCAGCGGGCGTGGCCGTGCGCGTCGGTGGCGGTCCACCAGGCCGGCTCGCACTCGACGCCCGGGCAGCAGCCGGCCGCGATGCAGCCGATGCGGCCGAGTGCGAGGGCGAGCGGCACCGTGAGCGCGAAGAGGTCGCCGGTGCCCTCGCGCAGCCCGACCATCGACTTCACCGCCTCGACGCCGAGCACGCCGCCGACCAGCGCTCCGGTCACGCTGTGGCCGGAGACAAGCGCCACCCAGTCATGGCGGTGGTGCCAGCCCTCGGCAATCAGGAACGCGAACTTGGCCCCCAGGTACGCGCCCGCGAGTGCACCCCCGTACACGGCCGCAAAGCGCGGGTCGGTACGCCCGTCGCGTCGGGGCGCGAAGCGCCGCCAGACGAACGCAGTCACCGCGATGCCGGCGACGGTGGTGAGGGAGTAGAAAATGGTGCCGGGGGCCATTTACCCCATTTTCGCACGCGCGCGGCCCATCCGAGGCCGCCGCTCGTAAATGGGGTAAATGGCCCCCGGCGCGATTTATCCGTAATGGCGGCAGAAGCTGTCGAGCGAGCCGTCCTCGCGGATCACGTGCGTGCAGCAGCGGTCGATCCGGTCCTGGTCGAACGTCCAGGCGTCCATGAACGGCTTGATGAAGATGCGCAGTGGGTGCTCGGGCCGCAGCTCGAGCGACTTGAGGAGTTCGCCGAGCGGCTCGGTCTCGCAGCCGCAGCGTGCCAGGTCCTCGAGGTCGTAGTTCACGCGGTTCTGCAGGAATCCCGCGTAGGCCGCCACGTCGATGAGCCGGCTGAGGCCGACCGGGCCGTCCGGCGTCCGCAGCACGTAGGCGATGGTGTGGCAGTTCGGGTCACCGCAGGGCAGGGGCGTGAAGTCCGCCTCGGCAAGGAGCTCCGGTGCCTGGGTCACGCACGCGCGCACGACGTCTGAGACGCCAAGCGCGTGCACGACGGCCGGCCCACCCGCGCCGCTGCCCGCCCCGTACACGGGCAGCGTCCGGCTCTCGATCGGCGCGATCCGCCCACTCGTGAACACCGGCTGCAGGCTGATGCCGCGCACGTGCGGTCGCGCGACGGCCCAGCGCAGCGTGTCGCCGACGCCGTCGATGGTGCGCGGGTCGACCACCATGGCGAGGGTCGTGGGCACGCCGAGCGCCCCCGCGGCGTCGATCGCGCGTTCCCGCATCGCGCGCAGGTCGGCGCCCCGCAGGTCGACCTGGCCTGCCTCCTGCACGCCGTCGAACTGCACGTACAGCTCGAAGCGCGGGTGCTCGCGGCGGACGTCGGCGAGCATTCGCCGGAAGCGCTCGTCCCCGGCGACCCGCACCGCGTTCGTGTTGACGAGCACGTAGCCCACCTGCGGGTGGCCGGTCGCCCAGCGCAGGATGCGCTCGAACTCGGGATGGATCGTCGGCTCGCCGCCGGAGAGCTGCAGGATGTCGATGGTGCCCTTGCGCGCGCAGACGGCGTCCACGCGGCGGACCACGTCGTCGAAGGGCGCGAAGCGCAGGTCGTCGCCCACGCCGTACGGGCTGCCCGCGTAGCAGGTCGGGCACGTGAGGTTGCAGCTCTCGACGATCTCGATGAGGGCGACGCAGGTCGACAGCGTGTCGAAGGGATCGCCTTCCCGCACACCGCAACCGCCGCCCCCGCAGCACGCGCCGCCCGCATTCCCCGGATCGCCATGGCTCGGGAAGTACCACCGCGCGTCCGACTGCAGCAGCACCTGGAACTCCCCGTGCTCGGGGCACGACTTCTCCATGAACACCCGGCGGTCGCGCTCCACCACGCTCGCCGGGACGTCCATGCCGCACGCGGGACACCGGCGGCGCGTGGCCTTGATCACGCGGTGGACCGCGAGCATGGCGGGAGGCTACTGGTCCGGCGATGCTGGCCCGCGGACTCAGCGCCGGACGGCCACGCTGAGCGTCACGAGGCACGCGCCGAAGCCGAGCGCCGCGTTGAGCACCGCCACCGCTGCGGCCACGAGCAGCGGGACCGCGATGCTGCGTGGGATGAGCGCCAGCAGCGGTGCGGCACGTACCCGTCGCGGCAGGCGGCCCATGAGCACGTGGACCCAGACCGCGGCCTTGATCGGGCCGATGACGAGCAGCATGACGATCGCCCCCAGGGCGACGAAGAACGCCGCGCCATCCACGGCGGAGTTGAGGATCCAGATGATCGACAGGACCATCGCAACGCCGACCGCGGTGGGCCATGCCATGCCGACGACCAGCTTCCACGTCGGCAGCAGCGGCGGCACATGCCGCTCCGCGAGCGTGCTCGGCGTGCCGCACTCCGGGCACGGCGATGACTCCGCCACGCCGATCAGCGTTTGGCCGCATTCGGGGCAACGCATGGCGGCGACGATACCCATCCCGCGTCGTCCCATCGTTAGCATCGACGGGCGGTGGATCGCTCGAACCACGTGCCGTGCGCCTGTGCCGTCGCCCTCTGGGGCGCGCTGGCCCTGGCGGCGGGAACCGGCTGCATCCCGGTCTTCACGCCGGTCGTGCAGCAGGACCTGACCACGGGCGAGAAGCTGCGTTCCATTCGAGCTGTTTCGCAGGACCCTGCGGCATTCGTCGACCGGGAGGCCCCCACCCGTACCGCGGACACCGGCCGGGTGCTCGCGGACGGGGCGGCCCACGAGGCGCGCATCGCGGAAGTCCTGGCATGGTGTGCCGAATCGCGAACTCGTCTGGTCGATGGGCCGGTGGCCTTGGAGGCGACGGCCTATGCCCCCGCGGGCACGACTCCCGGTGGGTACGCGCTGCTCAATCCAGGCCTTTTCAGCCCGGTGGACCGCGAACTCTCGGATCTCCGGCGTGCTCGCGACGCCGGTGTCATCGACGCGCGCGAATGCGCCGACCTTGAGGCAGTCCTTGAGTCCCAGGCCCGGCGGTCTCTCGTCCGCCGGGCGTCGGAGACCGCGGCAGTTGCCGTGGACCTGCGCTTCACGCACCTCGATTCCTCATTCGTCGAGTGGTCCGCGCGCGGCGAGCTGCCGGCGTGGTGGTGGATGGCAAGGCGAGTTCGCATGATGGACCAGGCCGTGCGTGGAGCCGAGTGGCGTCGACGGTCCATCGACGAGCCGGGGATTCCCGCGCCCAACGCCTACTCGCTTCCGGCGGTGTTCCGCATGCGGGCGGAGGCGGGGCGATGATCCGTGCGCGTTGTCGTCCGGGACCGATGCGTGGCATCGCGCGGGCGAGCACCGTGGCCGTCGCGGTCATTCTCCCGTGCGGCTGCACCGTGTACCGGCCGGTGATCCTCCGCCCGCCGACGCTCGGCGAGGAACTGATCCAGCTCGATGCCGCGCGCCGCGACGGGCTGCTCACGGATGCGGAGTACGGGGCGCGCCGCGCCGGGGCCATCGCGGCCTGGAGGCGTATCGGCGAGACGCCGATCGAGAGCATCCCGGCGCCCACGGGCGCGCCGCCCGCGCACTGATCGCCGCGCCATCGGCGGGAATGCCCCGCCTTTCGCTCAAGTCGCCGCCAATCCCTGCCGACCCCCTTGAATATCGGCCATGCTCCGCGCCGGCGGTCGGCGTGAACGCATGCGAGCCCTGACCTAAACTGCCCGACCTATGCCCATCACCAC
>VEQS01000238.1 GCA_018883105.1 Phycisphaerales bacterium | reverse complement strand
CCGTGGAAGCGCGCGATGCCGTGGTCGCGGTGCACCACGTAGTCGCCGGGGCCGAACTGGAGGAACGCGTCGCGCGTCGAGGCGCCGCCCACGCGCTGGACGCGCCGGCGCGTGCCGAAGCGGTGCAGCACCTCGCGCTGCGGGACGACGGCGATCGGTGCGGCGCCGGCCGGCGACCAGAGGAACCCGCGGTGCACGTGGCCGCGCACCGCGCGCACGGCGGCGTCCGGCACGTGCTCGGCGAGGAGCTCACGGGCGCGTGCCAGCTCGCCGTCGGAATCGCAGCACAGCCAGCATGCGTGCGTCGATGCCATCGCGCCGAGGTCGCTGAAGGCGGCGGCCACCTCGTCCTCGAAGGCCGGCAGGTTCTCGACCGGCACCGGCACCACGCGCGTCGAGGCGTTGGCGGCGCTGAAGCCGTTGACGTCGACCGTGGCGTGGCAACGGGCGCCCACCGCCTTCAGGACCTCCTGCGGCGAGACGATGCCGGTCGCGTCGGCGACGCGCTCCCAGTACCCGCGGCCCTGCTCCATCACCTCGGCCACCTCGGCCACCACCACCACGGTGCGCGGGTCAAGCAGCGTGCCGACCGGCACGGCGGTCTCGAGCACCGCCGGGTCGATGGAGGCGGCCACCAGCTGCACGGCGTCCACCTTGCGGTCGCTTGCCTGCGTGGCCAGGTCCACCTCGAAGATGCGCTCCACCTCGTCGCCGAAGAAATCGAGGCGCACCGGAAGCGCCCCGCCGGGCGGGAAGACGTCCATCACCCCGCCGCGCACGGCGAACTCGCCGGGGTTCTCGATCGCCTCGGTGCGGACGTAGCCGCCGGCCGCCAGCCAGGCGGCGAGGTCGCGCGGCGGGCAACGCGAGCCGGCGCGCACGTCGAGCAGGAGCCCCGGGATGCGGTCCGCCGCCGGCATGCACTGCATCAGGGCCGGCAGCGCGGCCACCGTGATCGGCGGCGCGTCGCCCGCATGCAGCCGCCGCGCCACGGCCAGGCGTTCGCCGAGGAGGTCGGTCGCCGCGGCGCCGTCGGTGGCGGCGGCTTCGAGCGCCGGCAGGAACGAGGGCCGCGGGCAGAGCCCGGCCTCGGCAAGGTCCCCGAGCTCCGCGGCGGCTTCCTCCGCCTCGTCGAGGTGAGCGACGACGAGCACCACGGGGCGGCCCGTGCGCGCGGCGATCGCCGCGGCGAGGAAGGTGGTGCTGCTGCCGGATGCGCCGCGGCACGAGGACGCCCCGCCCGCCTCCACGTTGGCGAGGAGGGGGTCGAGCGCCGGCGAGCTGGCGAGCCCGCGAAACCACGCGGGCGATGCATCCATGGCGGAAGGCATCCAGGACGCAGCCTAGGCGCCCGCGGCCTGCGGCGCCCCGGGCACACCCGCACGCGCGAACGGCCGCACGCCGCGCAGGAGCGCCGGCCCGACGCCACGCACGCGATCGAGGTCGTCGACGGTGCGGAACGGCCCGCGCGACGAGCGATCCTCGACGATGCGCGCGGCAAGCGACGGCCCGACCCCGGGCAGGAGCGAAAGCTCGTCGGGGCCGGCCGCGTTCAGGTCGATGGCAAGCGGGGCGGGCGCGGGCGCATCCGGGGCACAGAGCGCCTGAATGGCGGACAGCGCCGCCACGGCGGCGAGCGTGGCCGCCAGGGCGACCGCGCCGATCGGGCGCGGCGGCGAGCCGTCGGTGTGCGTCACGACGCGGGCGCCGCCGCGGGCGACGGCGTCGGCGCGGGGCCGAGGGCCTCGCGCATCTTGCGGCGGACGCCGAGGAGCCGCGCCGCGGCCTGCTTCGGCGCGCCGCCCGGGCCGAAGAGGCCTGAGTCGCGCACGCCAGAGCCGGCGTCGTCGCGCAGGCGGTCCCAGACGACGACCTGCACCTTGCGGCTCGACATCGCCACCTGGAACGCCATGGTGGCCCACGCGGCCTGCGACCGCTCGCTCCAGGGCTC
>VEQS01000237.1 GCA_018883105.1 Phycisphaerales bacterium | reverse complement strand
ACGAAGATCATGTCGTTGTGCTCCTCCGGCAGGCGGTTGAACCGGATGAGCGTGCTGGCCTCCTCGCGTCCGAGCCCTGCCACGCCGCCGGACGCCGCCAGCGTGATCGCGCGGCTTCCCTGGAAGCCGATCCCGTCGTTGACGCGCGTGTCGCCGGTGACCTGCGCCACCATCGCCTGGATGCGGTCGCGCTGGTGCGGCTTGAGGAACGGGTAGGAGAGCGGCGCAAGCGCCAGGCCCAGTGCGGCAATGATCGCCAGGTGCTTGATCCGTGCGCCGGCAGCCACCAACATCACGCCGAGGCACGGCAGGAAGAGGAGCGCGCTGTCGAGGTCGGGCTGCATGGCGATCAGCGCCACCGGCACCAGCGTCACCGCGATCGCGGCCGCGACCCCCGAGAGCCGCCGCACCGAGGGCGCCGCCTGCATCCATGCCGCCATCGCCAGCACCCACGTGAGCTTCACCAGCTCGCTCGGCTGCATGTCGACGCTGCCGACGTTGATCCAGCGGCGCGCGCCGTTGCGCGGCCGAACCACCGACTCGGGGACCCACGGCAGCAGCACGAAGAGAAGCGCCGCCGCGTTGACGGCAAGCAGCACCCACGCCCAGCGCCGCAGGTCCTTCCAGTGCTGCGCGCCCACCGCGGTCGCCATCACCATGCCGACGATCAGGTACCCAAGCTGCCGCCGCGCGAGCCCAGCCTCGGTGGTGCCGATCGCGGCGATGCCCAGGAGGCTCAGGCCAAGCGCGGCCGCCACCGGCAGCCACGCCCAGTTGGCCCAGATGCGCGCGGGCGTGCGCGTGGCCGACGCACGCTCGCGGCGCAGGCTGCGCGGCAGGGAGTTCGAGACGAGGACAGTCACCCGGCACCCCCGGCGGGCTCGACGTCGCCGTCGCCGGTCGGCCGCACCGTGGCGCGTCCGGGCGCCGCGCGCGCGGCGCCCTGGAGGTAGCCCTCCTGCACCAGGGCGTGGATCACCTGGTTGGCCACCGGGCCCGCGCACTTGCCGCCGGAGCCGCCGTGCTCGACGAACACGGCGATCGCGTAGCGCGGGCGGTTCTCGCGCGCGTCGCCCGCGAGGCCCACGAACCAGCCGTGGTCGAGTTCGCGCACCGTGCGGTCCGGGGTGCCGTCGCCGTCGTCGTCGACCTTCAGCGGCGGCGCCTGCGCGGTGCCGGTCTTCGCCCACACGCGCACGCCCGGCACGTTGATCACCGGTTCCTGCGTCCGGTCGGCGAAGGCCACGTGGTGCCCGGTGCCGTGGCGCTCGGCAACCGCCTGGCGCAGGCCCTCCAGCACGCGGTCGCAGCTGCCGGGATCGAGCGCCAGGTCGCCCGTGCGCCGCGGGGGGCGGCCCGACACGTTCGAACGCAGGATGGTCGCATCGCGCACCACGCCGCCGCGCGCGAGCGTGGCATACGCGTTCGCCGCCTGCAGCGGCGTCCACGCCACCGGCCCCTGCCCGATGCCCGCGATCACCGGCGCGATCCGGTCGCGCGCGCGCGCGATCTCGGCCATCGTGCGTTCCGAGGGCAGGATGCCCGGGTGCTCGCCCACCCAGCGCGTGCCGATCACGGCGCCCGTCGCGTCGCGCACCGGCTCCTCGCGCGCCACGCCGCAGTCGATCCGCTCGCCGAGCCCGAACTCGCGGTACCAGCGCGTGAGCGTCGGCAGGCCCATGCGGTCGGCCAGCGTGTAGAAGAAGATGTTGCAGCTGCGGCTGATCGCCCCCTCCACCGGGAGCGGCCCGCCCACCTGCTTCGAGTGCGTCAGGAACCGGAACTGCGAGCGGTAGATCCAGCAGCGGCCGAAGGGCTCGTTGGCGCCGAAGTAGTGGCCGTTGCAGTCGATCTCGACGTCCCGGTCCGCCGCACCCGCGCGCACGGCACTCACGTAGACGATCGGCTTGATGAGCGAGCCGGGCGGGTATGGCGCCTCCAGCGCGCGGTTCAGCTCGGGCGT
>VEQS01000126.1 GCA_018883105.1 Phycisphaerales bacterium | reverse complement strand
CCTGGGGCGACACGCGCCCGGACTACGGCCGCGGCGAGGTGCGCAGCTACATCCGCGACAACGCCATGATGTGGCTCGACGAGTTCCGCATGGACGGGCTGCGCTTCGACGCCACGAAGTTCATCCGGCTGGTCGGATTCGACGGGCCGGAGCTGCCGGACGGCTGGAGCCTGATGCAGTGGTGCAACAACTCCGCCGACGCGGCGTCCCCCGGCAAGCTGATGATCGCCGAGGACCTCGGCGACAACGAGTGGATCACGCGCACGACCGGCGCCGGCGGCGCGGGCTTCGACACGCAGTGGGACGGTTCGTTCGCGTTCCCGGTGCGCACGGCCATCGAGACGGCGAACGACGCGTCGCGCGACATGTTCGCCGTGCGCGACGCGATCAACAAGCGCTACAACGGCTCGATGCAGCAGCGCATCATCTACACGGAGAGCCACGACGAGGTGGCCAACGGCCGCTCGCGCGTGCCCGAGACGATCTGGCCCGGCAACGCCGGCAGCTGGGCGAGCCGCAAGCGCTCGACGCTCGGCGCCGCGCTGGTGATGACCTCGCCGGGCATCCCGATGCTCTTCCAGGGCCAGGAGTTCCTGGAGGACCGCTGGTTCAGCGACACCGATCCGCTGGAGTGGTCGCGCACGCAGACGTACGCCGGCATCCTGCAGCTCTACCGCGACCTGATCTCGATGCGCCGCAACCTGGGCGGCAACACGCGTGGGCTCACCGGACACAACCACGTGGTGCACCACGTGAACAACGGTTCCAAGGTGATCGCCTACCGGCGCTGGGCCGACGGCGGTCCCGGGGACGACGTGGTCGTGCTGGCGAACTTCAGCGCGCAGTCCTTCCCCAACTACCGGATCGGCCTGCCGCGTGCCGGCACGTGGCGCGTGCGCTTCAACAGCGACTGGAACGGCTACTCGGCGGACTACGGGAACTTCTCCACCGTGGACGTCGTCGCCGACCCGTGGCCCTACGACGGCATGCCCTTCAGCGGCAACCTGGGCGTGGGGCCGTACTCGGCGGTGGTCTTCAGCCAGAACGGCGCCAGCCCCTACGACCTGAATGCCGATGGCGCGGTGAACGGCACCGACCTCGGCCAGCTTCTGTCGCAGTGGGGCGGGCCCGGCACGGCCGACTTCAACGCCGACGGCACCGTGAACGGCGACGACCTTGGACCGCTGCTCGGGGCCTGGGGCCTGGTGCAGTGACGTCGGCCGCGCGCCGTGCGCGGCACGCGATCGGGAACGATCAGGCCCGGCCGGCCTCGAACGCGGGCCGGTAGGCGGAGCCGTAGTACTCGCCCACCATGCGGTCGGTGTTGAAGGTGCCGGGCACCGTGACCACCGAGCGGATGGCCCGTTCGATCCAGCGGTGCGGCAGGCCCGCGGGGCCGCGCTCGTAGAACTCCGGCACCACCTGCGTCTCGAGCAGTTCGTAGAGGCTGTCGGCGTCCTTGCGGTTCTGGGCGTCGTTGTCGGGGCCCTCGCTGCCGTCGCCGATCGCCCACCCGTTGGTGCCGTCGTAGCTCTCGGGCCACCAGCCGTCCAGGATGCTCAGGTTGATGCCGCCGTGGAGCGGCGGCTTCATGCCGCTCGTGCCGCTCGCCTCGTAGGGGCGCAGCGGGTTGTTGAGCCAGACGTCCGCGCCCGAGGTCAGCATGCGGCCGACCTCCATGTCGTACTCCTCGATGAGCGCCACGCGGCCGAGGAAGCCGGCGTCGTGCGCGAAGCGCCAGATCATCTGCGCGAACTCCTGGCCGCCCATGTCCTTCGGGTGCGCCTTGCCCGCGAAGACGATCTGCACCGGCCGCTCGGGCGAGGTGAGGATCCGCAGGACGCGCTCCACGTCGTGGAAGATGAGCGGTGCGCGCTTGTAGGTCGCGAATCGGCGAGCGAAGCCGATGGTGAGGGCGTCGTCGCGGAAGGCCTCTCCGGCGCACATCAGGTCGAGCGGTCCCTCGCCGCGGGCCATGGCCTGGCGGCGCAGGCGGGCGCGCACGAATTCCACCAGCCGGTGGCGGAGCGCCTTGCGCATCGCCCAGAACTCGGCGTGCGACACGCCCTTGGCGGCCGGCCACGGGTCGGCGTCGGGCGCGGCGCGGCCGAGGTCGATCCCGACGGAGCGGCGCCAGAAGGCGCGGGCCTCGGGTGCGATCCACGTGGGGACGTGCACGCCGTTGGTGATGCTGCCGATGGGGACGTCGTCGGCGGCGCGAGCGAAGATCTCCTGCCACATCTCGCGGCTGACGCGGCCATGCAGGCGCGACACGCCGTTGACGCGCTCGGCCATGCGCAGCGCGAGCACCGTCATGCAGATCGGGCCGTCACCGGGGTGCTCGCGGCCGAACTCGGCGAACGACTCGTGCGTGAATCCCGCGGTACGGAGCGGCCGGCGCAGCGCCTTCCAGCACATGTCGACGTCGTAGCGGTCATGGCCCGCGGGCACCGGGGTGTGCGTGGTGAACACCGTGGTGCGGCGCACGTGCTGGACCGCGGCATCGAGCGACATGCCGCGCGCCACCAGCATCGAGAGCCGCTTGAGCCCGGCGAACGCCGCGTGGCCCTCGTTCAGGTGGAAGACGGTCGCGCGCTCCTTGAGCTTGGTGAGCGCCAGCACGCCGCCGACGCCGAGCAGCACCTGCTGGCGCATGCGCAGCTCGGCATCGCCCTGGTACAGGGCGCGCGTGAGCGCGCGGTCCTTCTTGCGGTTCTCGGGAAGGTCGGAGTCGAGCAGGTACAGCGGCACGCGCCCGACCTGGAGCTTCCACACCTTCGCGCGGACGATGTTGCCGCCGATCGGGCAGTCGACCCGGGCCCGCGTGTCGACGAGCGGCCACGCGGAGAAGTCGTAGGAAGGGTGCAGGACGGCGGTCGATCCGTCGGCGCGCAGCTCCTGAAGGTAGTAGCCCTGTCGGTAGAGCAGCCCGATGCCGACGAGCGGGATGCCCAGGTCCGAGGCGCTCTTGAGGTGGTCGCCCGCCAGCACGCCGAGGCCTCCGGCGTACTGCTGCATGCTCTCGTGGATGGCGAATTCGCTGGAGAAGTAGGCGATCTTGAGGCCGTGGGTCTCGGCAGCCTGCGTCTCCTCGTACCAGGACGCGGTCTCGTGGTAGGCACGGCGCGCGTCGAGGGCGTCCTGCACCAGTCGCCGGAAGCGCTCGTCGGCGATCTTGGTCTCCAGCACCGCCGGATCGACGGCTCGCAGCACGCCGGCCGGGGAGTGCTTGGTCGACTCCCAGAGCACCGGGCTGATCGCGGCGAACGGCCGGGTGGCGATCTCGTTCCAGCTGAACCAGCAGTCGGTCGCCAGCGTCTCCAGCGATTCCAGGGTGCCGAAGGGGTCCGAGATGCGCGGCGACGGGCGGTGTGGGGACATGGGTCGTGGGCCGGGCGGGACGGAAGCGGTCAGAGGCGCGCGGCGGCCTCGACCGAGCGACGCATCCTAGCGGCATCGAGCGAGCGCAGCGCCTCCGGCGCCATGCGCCAGCGCCACTGGCCGCTCGCCTTCCCGGGCACGTTCATGCGCGCCTCGGGCCCGAGCCCGAGGTGGTCCTGCATCGCGACGATCGCCGTGCGCGCCGGGCTGTGCAGCACGATGCGCACCATCGAGCCGGGAAGCCCGGACGCCGCATCGGCCACGTCGCGCGCACCGACGTACGAGGCGTAGCGCGTGCGCGCGTCGGGCGGCAGCGTGCGCCACCAGCCCATCGTCGTGTCGTTGTCGTGCGTGCCGGGGTAGGCCACGCAGTCGACGGGGTGCAGCGCGGGAAGGTCGCCGCTCGACGGCCCGTAGAAGGCGTTGTGCACGAGCTTCATGCCCGGCAGGCCGAATCGCTCGCGGAGCGCCACCACCTCCGGCGTCACCGCGCCGAGGTCCTCGGCGACGAGCGGCAGGCGGCCGCACGCGCGCTCGACCGCCTCGAGCACCTCGGCGCCCGGGGTGGGACGCCACGTGCCCTTCATGGCGGTGCGCGCGTTGCCGGCGATCTCGTAGGCATGCACGAAACCGACGAAGTGGTCGATGCGCAGCGCGTCGAAGCGCGCGAGGTTCTCGCGGATGCGCGCCACCCACCAGGCATAGCCCGTGCGCCGGTGCGCGGCCCAGCGGTAGTGCGGGTGGCCCCAGAGCTGCCCGGTGCGGCTGAAGCAGTCCGGTGGCACGCCCGTCACGACCTCGGGCCGGCCGGCGCGGTCGAGCCGGAAGAGCCCGGGCGCGTCGGCGACGTCCGCGGAGTCGAGCGGCACGAAGATCGGCACGTCGCCGAGGAGCAGCACGCCGCGCGCGGCGCAGTGGCGGCGCAGGAGCGACCATTGCCGGTCGAACGTCCACTGGAGCCACGCGTGGAACGCGGCATCCGGCACCGCGCCCGGGCGCGCGGCGGCGAAGCGGCACCAGCCCTCGAGCCACGCCGCGTGGCGGCGGCGGAAGGCGGCGAATGCGCGCGGCAGGCCGCCGCGGCCGCGGCGATGCGCGTCGAACGCCTGCCTGAGGCGGGGTTCCTTGAAGGCGCGCACGGCGGCCCAGTCGACCGGGCCCTCGGCGCCGACCCTCGGCTCGCCGCGGCGCGGCGAGAGCGCGGACCGCAGCAGGAGGCCGTCGTCGGCAAGCAGCTCGAGGCTGATGAAGAGCGGCTCGCCCGCGAAGCTCGAGGTGCTCGCGTAGGGCGAGTCGCCGGGACCGACGGGCCCGACCGGCAGCATCTGCCAGATGGTCTGCCCCGCGGCGGCGCACCAGTCGGCGAACGCGTGTGCCGCGGGGCCGAGGTCGCCGATCCCGTGCGCCGACGGCAGCGAGGAGACATGGAGCAGCGTCCCGGCGCGGCGGCGCGCGAAGATCGCGGGTGCCCCGGGAGCGCGGCGTCCGGCGGCAGGCATCACTTCGCCTTCCACACCCGGCCGGACAGCGCGGGAATCGTCGCCTGGGCGGGGCCGCCTGCGGGCACGCCCATCACGGGCAGGAGGTCCTCCCATTCGCCGCCGGCAGGCAGCGACACCTCGGCGTCCTGTGCGGAGGCGTTGAGCGCCACCAGCACGCGCTCGCCGCCGAGCGTCCGCTCGAACGCCCAGACGTCGCGGCCGTCGTCCACGTGCACCGTGCGGAAGTCGCCGCGGCGCAGCGCCGGATGGGCGTTGCGCAGCGCGAGCACGCGCCGGTACCAGTCGCGCATGGACGCGTCCGGCACCTCGTTCGGGTCCTGCGCGGGCGGCAGGTCGTCCCACGGCATGGGCCGGCGGTTGTTCGGGTCGTTCGATCCCCACATGCCCACCTCGTCGCCGTAATAGACCATCGGGGCGCCGACATAGGTCGCCTGGAGCAGCGCAAGCAGCCGCTGCCGCGCGTAATCCTCCGGGCGCGGCTTGCCCGCGTCGTAGGGGTTTCCCTCCTGCTCGCGGTTGAGGTGGTTGTAGGTGCGGTCCGGGTTGCGCGCCATGCTTGCCACGCGGTCCGTGTCGTGGCTGTCGAGCAGGTTCATCATCGCGTAGGTGCACTCCGGCGGGTAGGCCAGGCGCAGCTCCGCGAGCCGACGGTCGAATTCGGACGCGGTGACCTTGTTCTTGCGGTCGATGGCCCAGGCGACGGAGGCCTTCGCGAACTCGTAGTTCATCACCGCGTCGAACGCGCGGCCGTCGAGCCACTGGTCGGCACGCTCCCAGATCTCCCCGACGATGTAGGCCTGCGGATTGATCGCGCGCACCTGCCGGCACCATTCGTGCCAGAACGGGAGCGGCACCTCGTTGGGAACGTCGAGCCGCCAGCCGTCGATGCCGTCCGAGGGGTCGCCGTCGCCGTCCGGGTCCATCCAGCGGCGGGTGACGTCCATCACGTGCTTGCGCACCGAGGCGCTCGCGAGGCCGTGCTCGGGGTCCTTGCGGAAGACCGGCAGCTCGCTGAATCCCCACCATGCCTCGTACTTGAACGGGTCCCACGAGGTGACGTCGAACCAGTCGGCGTAGCGGCTGTCCTTGCCCTTCGCGCGTACGTCCTGGAAGGCCGGGTGCCCGGTGCCGCAGTGGTTGAACACGCCGTCGATCACGACGCGGAATCCCATCCGCTTCGCCTCGCGCAGGAAGTCGAGGAACCGGCGGTCGGTCGGAGTGAAGGTCCAGGTGGCGGGGTCGAGCAGGTCTTCCTTCGCGGCCGCGGGCGCGTAGTCGCCGCGCGTGCCGAAGTGCTCGTCCACGTGCAGGTAGTTCGTGGTGTTGTACTTGTGCGGCGTGGTCGCCTGGAACACCGGCATCAGGTAGAGCGCGTTCACGCCGAGAGACTTCAGGTACGGCAGGCGCTCCTGCAGGCCCTGCAGGTCGCCGCCGGCGAATCGCCCGAAGACGAAGTGCCGGTAGAAGGTCTGGCCGTCCTTGCCCTCGTCGCCGAAGGGCTTGTACCAGTCGTGGCCCCAGGGAATCGTGCGCGGCGGGTCGTTGCCGGGATCGCCGTTGCGGAAGCGGTCGACCATCACCTGGTACCAGACCGCGTCCTTCGCCCACTCGGGCGTGCGGAAGCCGTTCGAGCCGGGAGCGAGCGTGTACGTCTGCGGGTCGCGTTGCATCGAGGGTCCGTCCAGGAAGATGAATGTGTAGCGCAACGGCGCGTCCGCCGTGATGGCCGGGGATTCCCACACGTCGAACGGGCCATCGCGGCCGATCCGGGCCATGGCGAGCTCGGCGGGGGCGCCGTCGCCGGGGCGGACCCATGCCCGCACCGACTCGACGTCGCCTGCGAGCGTGCGCGTGCGCAGCCTCCACGCGCCGTCGGGTGACCTCCAGCGGTCGCGCGCGGCCCCGGGCTCGTGCAGGATGCCGGTGCCGTCGATCGTGCCGTCGCCGAGCCGGGCGCCGGAGGCGGAAAGCGACGCGCGCGCGCCGAGCAGGAGCAGCGAGTTGGCGCCGCCGTTGCCGTCGTCGGCGCGTCGCGGGTTCGACGGGTCGGCGATCCAGCGATCCTCGCCCAGGATGAACTTGTACGGCTGCACGCCCGGGGGCACGTCGCACGTCGCGACGAACCCGCCCCGGCCGTCGGGCTGCATCTCGACCGCCTGGCCCTGCCAGCCGGTGAACGCGCCGGCGACGCGCGCGCGCGACGCGCCGGCGGCGTCGGACGCGGACAGGGCGAAGCGAACGCGCCAGCGCCCGACCGGACGCGGCGTCGCGTCCATGCCGCCGGGGACCTGCGCGAGGCGCCCTGGATCCGCGGGCGCGACGGTCGGCACGGCCGGGCCGTCGTCGTCGGCGACGATCGGCGCGCAGCCGGCACGCGCGGCCGGCGCAAACGACGCCACGATCAGCGCCGCGGCACAGGTGACTGTTATTCTTCGGATCATGCCGCGTGCGGGCCCCGAAGGGACATCGGAAAGTCTAGGGGGGCATGGGCGAGCCGAGCCCTGGCGCATGGCGGGCACCGCATGCCGCGTCGCGCTGGCCGTGATGGCGGCGGCGCTCGTGGCCTGGGCATTCTGGCGCGTGGGGTCGCGCGAGTTCTCGAGGCTCCTCGCGCAGGACCCGCGCACCGAGCTGGTGGTGCTGCACTGGTCCGGCGAGGGCGGCCCCGAGGAGGACGAGATCGTCGAGCGGTCGCTCCGCGACTTCGAGGCGGCGAATCCCGGGCTGCGGGTGACGCGCATCAACCCCGGCGACGCCGGCAGCTTCTACACCAAGCTCCAGACGATGATGGCCGCGGGCGACCCGCCGGACGTCTTCTACGTCGGCAACGAGCGCATCCCGAGCTTCGCGAGCCTCGGGCTGCTCGAGCCGCTCGACGGGTTCGTCGAGCGCGATGCGCGCTCGGAAGAACCCGGCGCGCTGCGCCTCGGCGAGTTCTGGCCGCAGGTCGTCGACGCGTTCCGCTTCGACGGCACGAATGCCGGGCGCGGCACCCTGTGGGGGATTCCCAAGGACTTCACCACCGTCGGCTTCTACTGGAACAAGGACGTCTTCCGGCGCGCCGGCGTGGCGCCGCCGAGGCCAGACTGGACCTGGGACGACTTCATCGAGACGGCACGCGCGATCGGACGCGCCACGGGCCCGGACGGCGAGCGCTACGTCGGCGCGGAGTTCGTCACGTGGCCGGCGATGGTGCGCGCCTATCTCTTCACGGAAGGCTGCGACGCCGTCGGCGGCGGCTGGGAGGACGTGCGCCTCTCGGACCCGAAGGCGATGGCGGCGCTCGAGCGCCTGCGCGCATGGCGCCACGAGGAGGAGAACACGCTGACGAGCGGACGCAGCAAGCTCGCGACCGGCAGCGCCGTGTTCGCCACCGGCAAGGTGGGCATGGCGGGCCCGTTCGGGCGCTGGGTGGTGCCCGAGTACCGGCGCATCCGCGACTTCGACTGGGACTTTGCGCCCCTGCCCCGCGGCAGCGAGCGGGCGAACATCATCCTCACCGTCTCCTGGAGCATCTCCTCGCAGTCGCGCCACAAGGGCGATGCATGGAAGCTGGTGCGCTGGCTCACCAACGAGGAAGGCCAGAAGGCGCAGGCGCGGCTCGGCCTGGCGATCCCCTCCAACCG
>VEQS01000006.1 GCA_018883105.1 Phycisphaerales bacterium | reverse complement strand
ACCGAGCCACGTTCGTGCGGCTCGGTCGAGCGCGGCCACGAAGCCCGCGCCGAGCGGCGCGGCGATTCCGGGTGCCGGTCGCGTCGCGCTCGCGGCAAGCCGAACCAGGCAGTCGTTCTGCCGTGCACGCACCACGTCGAGCGCGCCATGGCGCCGGACGTCCGGACCGGCATCGGCGCGCGCGTGGAAGCCGGCCAGGCGCATCGCGAAGTCGCGCAGATGGCCGTGGGTCACCCCGCCTGCCGGGATGAGGCGGTCAAGCATGCCCTCCGCCGGGAGACGGCGCATCTCGACGAGCCACTCGACCACGTCCGCGCCCGGCGGCGGCTCGCGCACGACTCGCAGCCGGCTGCCCTCGCGGATGACCGCCGCGAGCCCGCGGTAGATCTCGGGCACCATCCGCCGGTTGAGCCTCAGCTCGCGCTCGCAGTCGGCGCGCCGGCGCTCGAGCGTCGAGAAGTCGAGGAAGCCTAGGTCGACCGGCTTCTTCGCCTTCCACGCGGTGTCTCCCACCAGGAAGACGACGGAGGCATGGGTCTGCGCGACGTCGACCGATGCTCCCGCGCGGCCCGGGAACGCGCCCGGGTCGCGCAGCCGCTCGGCGAGCTCGGTCGAGTCCACCGCCCGATGGTAGGGCAGCGGATGCGCGGCTACAGTGCGGTGCCCTCCGGTCCACGACATGCTCGCCGCCGCGTCCTCGCTTCCCCTCCTGACCACCATCGCCGCGGGATTCGTCGGCGCCTGGGTGCTCGGCATCATCACGCAGCGGCTTGGGCTCTCGCCGATCGTCGGCTACCTGCTTGCGGGGATCGTGATCGGCCCGAACACCCCGGGGTTCGTGGGCGACCTGCCCGCCGCACAGCAGCTCGCCGAGCTTGGGGTGATCCTCCTGATGTTCGGCGTGGGCCTCCACTTCCACGTCAAGGACCTCTGGGCCGTGCGCCGGATCGCGCTGCCGGGCGCGATCGTCCAGAGCGCCGTCGCCACCGCGGCGGCCACGGCGATCCTGCTGTGGTTCGGCTGGACGCCGACGGCCGGCGTCGTGGTTGGCATGGCGATGGCGGTGGCGAGCACCGTGGTCCTGATGCGCGTCCTCGCCGACCGAGGCATGCTGGCCACGGCACATGGCCACGTGGCGGTGGGCTGGCTGATCGTGGAGGACATCCTGACGGTGGTTGCGCTGGTCATCGTGCCGATGCTGGCCGCCGGCGACGCGGATGCGGCGGCCGCCGTGGTGCGCGAGCCATGGTGGATCACCCTCGGATGGGCCCTCGGCAAGCTGGCGGTGCTGGTGGCGCTGGTGCTGCTGGGCGGTTCGCGCGTGGTGCCGTGGATCCTCGAGCAGGCGGCCAAGCTGCGGTCGCGCGAGCTCTTCACCCTGACCGTGCTGGTGCTGTCGGTCGCGATCGCGGTCGTGGCCGGCACGGTGTTCGGCGCGTCGATGGCGCTCGGGGCGTTCCTCGCCGGCATCGTCGTGGGGCAGTCGCCCACCAGCCACCAGGCCGCGGCGGACGCGCTTCCGATGCGCGATGCATTCGCGGTGCTCTTCTTCGTGTCCGTCGGCATGCTCATCGACCCGGCGTTCATCGCGAACGAGCCGGGGCTGGTGCTGGCCGGGCTGGCGGTGGTGATGCTGGTCAAGCCGCTGGTCGCGGTCGCGGTCGTGGCGGTGCTCGGCTACCCGGTGCGGACGGCGCTCGTGGTGGCGATCGGGCTGGCGCAGATCGGCGAGTTCTCGTTCATCCTGGGCCAGGTCGCCGACGCGAACGGGCTGCTCCACGAAGGCGGCATGGAGATGCTGGTGACGGTGGCCATGCTCTCGATCACCGTGAACCCGATCCTCTTCCGCTCGGTCGACCGCCTCGAGCGCGGCATCGCGCGGATCCCCTGGCTCTGGCGCCTGCTCGACGCGCGCCACTCGCGCCGCGCCGCGGAGGCCGGGTCGGGGGCCGTCGGGGTCCGGCCGGGCGACGAACGTCCGCGCGCGGTGATCGTCGGCCATGGACCGGTGGGAAGGCTCGTCGATGCACTCCTCACGAGCGCAGGGTTCCGGACCGTCGTCGTCGACATGAACATCGACACGGTGCGGTCGCTTGCCCGACACGGGCGCGCGGCGGTCTACGGCGATGCCGGGCGGGCCGAGGTGCTGGAGAGCGCGGGAATCCACGGTGCGTCGCACCTCGTGCTGACGCTGAGCGCCCCGGAGGGGATGGCCGGCCTCGTGCGCGCGGCGCGTGAGCTCGATCCGAACGTCGAGATCACGGTGCGCGCGCGCTACCTCGCGGAGCGCGAGATGCTCCTGGCCGCGGGCGCGAACGCCGTGATCGTCGAGGAAGGCGAGACCGGCACGGCGATCGCACGCCACGTGCTGGCGCGACGGGGGACGCCCCGCGAGGTCATCGACCGGGTCGAGGGCGCCGTCCGGAAGCTCTGGCGGATCGGCGGGTGAGTCGCGCGGCAATCCCGCAGCCGAGCAGCGCAAGCCCCGGCGCGGCGAAGGCGATGAACCACGGGCCGGTCGGCGGCCCGCCGCCGGCGACGGCGTAGATCGCGTAGAAGGCCACGAGGCTCGCGAGCGTCACCAGCCCGCCCGCGATCTCCTTCCACCACGCGAGTGCCATGCCGGCGACCGTCCCGACGGGAAAGCACGCGATGAGTGCCCATTCGAGCGCCGTCGGCCAGCTGCCGCCGCTCGTGGCGAAGGCGACGAGGAGCCCGATGCTCGCCAGGCTCGCGGCGCGCGCGAGCCAGCGGATGACGACCACGGGTCGCGGGTCGTCGGCGTGGCGCGCGTCGGGAGTCATCGCGCGCGGAGCGTAGCCGCGGCGCCCCGTGCGCCGGTGCGCGATCGTTACCATCCGCGCCATGAATCGACCGTCGCGCCTTGCCTCCTCCCGCGCCGCCGGCCTGGCCGCGGCGCTCGCCGTCCTGTCCGCCGCCCCGGGCCTCGAGGTGTCGGCCATCGGGCAGTCGCCGGAGGGCAGCACCGAGGCGGCGGCGCTGATGGCCGCCAACGACGGTTTCTATGCGGCGCTGAACAAGGTGCTGGCGGGCGACCCGTCGGGCATGTCCGGCGTCTGGTCGCACGGCAACGGCGTCTCGGACTTCGGGCCCTTCGGCAAGATGCTCGACGGCTGGCCCGAGGTCGAGCACCGCTTCGGCGAGGAGGCCGCCAAGCGGATGGGCGGCTCCGTGACGTGCGAGAACGCGGCGGCGTTCGTCGGCGACGAGATGGGAATCGTCACCTGCATCGAGGCGGCGAGCGGCCTGATGATCGACGGGAAGCCGGTCACGGTGCGCACCCGGTCCACCAACGTGTTCACCCGCGAGGGCGGCGCCTGGAAGATGATCCACCACCACGCCGACGCGACGCTCGCCCCGGTGTCCCGCCGCTGAGCGCGCCCCGAACCACCCCAGGAACACCACCGATGACCACCATCCGAATCGCCTCGGTCCTCTCGATCGCCGCCCTCCTCGGCGCCGCCGGCGCGTCCGGCTGCGCGCGCATGGCCATGCACCGGCTCGCCCACGAGGCGCTCGACCACTCCGGCGAGCAGCACGCCGACGTGCTGGCCGCGAACGAGGCCTTCTACGCCGCGATCAACCGCCTGATGGCCGGAAGCGCCGACGGCATGGATGCGGTCTGGTCGCACTCGCCCGATGTCTCGGACTTCGGCCCGGACGGCAAGCGCCACGTCGGCTGGCCGGCCGTCGAGGAGCAGTTCCGGGCCGAGGCCGCGCTCAAGATGGGCGGCAGCATCACGTGCGAGGACGTGAAGGTGGTGCAGGCCGGCGACCATGCGATCGCCACGTGCCTGGAGCGCGGCAACGGCGTGATGATCGACGGCAAGGTGGCGGAGCTCCGCTTCCGCTCGACGAACGTCTTCCGCAAGGAGGGCGACGCGTGGAAGCTGGTGCACCACCACACCGACCCGTCGCCCGCGCTGACGCCGAAGCCCCCGCGCTGAGCACGTGGCCGGGCCGGATGCCGCCTTCTGGGACGACCGCTTCGCGCGCGGCGATACGCCGTGGGACCGGGGCGGCGCCGGGCCGCAGCTCCTCGAGTGGCTGGCGGCGGGAGTGATCGTGCCGCCGGCGCACGTCGCGGTGCCCGGGTGCGGCCGCGGATGGGACGTCGCGGAGCTTGCCGCGCGTGGGTTCGACGCCGTGGGCATCGACATGTCGGCGGGGGCGTGCGAACGCGCGCGCATGCTGCTTGCCGACCGTGGGCTTCGCGCCGAGATGGTGCACGCCGACGTGTGCGCGTGGCGGCCGGCGCGGCCGTTCGACGCCGTCTACGAGCAGACGTGCCTGTGCGCCATGCACCCGACCATGTGGCGTGCCTACGAAACGGCGCTCGCGGCGTGGCTGCGGCCGGGCGGGACGCTGCTTGCGATGATCGCCCAGCGTCCGCGGCGGGAAGCGGTCGATGCCGGCATCATCGAGGGCCCGCCGTACCACGGCGACATCAACGCGATGCGCATGCTCTTCGACGACGCGCGCTGGGAGTGGCCGGTGCCGCCGTATGCGCGCGTGCCTCACCCAAACGGCATGCATGAGCTGGGGCTGGTGCTGCGCCGGCGGTGAGGCGAGTCCGCGCCCGTACACTCACTTGATGCCGACGGCGCACGAGCACCAGGAACTGCGCACCGGCCTTCGTGGCACGGCGGGCGGCCTGCTCGTCACGCTGATGGTGGCATCGCTCATCGACCTCGGCACGTCGTCGGCGCTGCGGCTGACGGACGAGGCGCCGTCGCGCGCGGTGCTGGCTTTCCAGGCGATCGACGTGTGGGTGAGCCCGCTGGCGCTCATGTCGTCCGCGGTGGCGCTGGTGCTCTGGTTCATGCGCACGGGCCGGTCGTTCGTGCGGATGTTCGACCTGTCGCTCTTCCTGGCGCTGCTGGCGCTGGTGGTGAACGTGGCGGGGCTGGTGGTGTCGCTCTTCGATCCGAAGGACGACCCCGGGTTCCTGCTCCTCTCGGCGGGCCTGGTGTATGCCGAGAACGTGGCCGTCTTCGCGGCGTACTACTGGCGCTTCGACCACACGCACCACCACCTGTATGCCGACGGCGACGAGCGCGACTACCCGGGCATCCTGTTCCCGCAGGGCACGCTCGGCTTCCGGTCGCTCAAGGGCTGGGTGCCGCGCTACATGGACTACTTCTTCCTCTCCTTCAACACATCCAGCACGTTCGGCCCCACCATCCCGGTGCCGCTGCGCGCCTCGATCCAGCTGGGGATGATGCTGCAGGTGACCATCGCCATGACCGTCCTGCTGATGCTGGCGGCCCGGGCGGTGGGGATGATCGGCTGAACGCGGCGGCCCGGGGCAGGGCATTCGTGCGGGCACTAGGCTTGCGCGCATGGACGACCAAGGGCTTGGCGACCGGCTGGCGGCGATCGAGGCACGTCTCTCGGGGATCGAGCGCCGGCTGAGCGGCGTCGCGTGGGAGAAGGAGCCGCCGGTGCAACCGATGGCGCCGACTGCGCCGATGCGGGTGCCTGTGCCTGCGACGCCGGCGTCGGTCCCCGCACCCGCCCGCACGCCCGAATCCGCCGCCGCGCACCGCGACGGCCTCGAGCGCTTCCTCGGCGTCAAGGTCGCGGCGTGGGTCGGCGGCATCATCGTCATCGCCGCGATCGCGGTCTTCGCGCGCTTCGTGATCGAGCAGGGGTGGCTCGGCCGCCTGGCGCCGTCCCTCAAGCTGGCGCTGGCCTACGCGCTCTCGGGCGCGTTCGTGGTCGCGGGCAGCGTGCTGCGCGAGCGGATCGGGCGATTCCCGAGCGCGGCGCTGCTGGCGGCGGGCATCGGGGGCCTCTACGTGTCGACGTGCGCGGGCGTCACGCCGTTCGACGTGTTCGGGCCGGGCGCGGCGCTGCTGGCGGGCGTCGCGGTGGCCGTGGCCGGCGGGCTGGTCACCTACCGCTCGTCCGAACCCGTGGTCGGCGGCATCAGCCTGATCGGCGCATACCTGGTGCCGGCATTCATGGGATGGAACCGCCCCGAGGTGATGGAACTGCCGGGGCAGCTGGTGATGTCCGGCGCGGCGTTCACCGCGACCTATGCGATCGCGCTGGTGCTGGCGCGCGTGGGTCCGCCGTCGTTCGCCGGGTTCCGGCATGCGGGTGTGCTGCAGGCGCTCGCGGGCGTGCAGCTCTGCATTTCGGTGGGGTGGCAGCCGTCGGTGACCATCGCGTCGTTCGTGTTCCTGTGGTGGGCGATGGCGGTGGGCGAGTGCACCCATGCGGCCCTGCAGGGGCGCCTGCGCACCATGAACCTCGCCTACTCCGTGGGCGCGACGCTGGTGGCCGCGCCGATCGCGGTGCACGGCCTGCGGAATGCCGTCCCGTGGGCGGACGTGCATGCGTGGATCCCGCTCGTGATGGCAGCGGCGTGTGCCGGCGCCGCCGTGCCGCTGCGTGCGCTGGTGCCGGCGGGCGGCGTCGATGCGCGCGATGCCGAGGAAGACCCGGCGTCATCGGCGATGGTGGCGGCTGCGGCGCAGCAGGCGAAGGTGCAATGGCGCTGGGCGGGGCGCTGATCCTGGTGCAGGTGGGGATCCTGGTGCGGGGCGATGCGTTGCCGGCCGCATGGGCGGTGCTCGGCGTGGTCACGGTGCACATGGGCCGATCGTCGCGCACCCCGATCCTGGCGGGCCTCGGGTTCGCGTCGATGGTGCTCTCGGTGCTGGCGCTCGCGGCGTTCAAGCTGCTGCCGGGGCTTGGCGTCGCGGGAACGGTGGTGTGGCAGCATCCGCCGGCCGGGTCGGGCGAGCAGTCGATGTGGGGCATCCGCATCTCGACCGGAATGTGGTCGCCGGTGGCGGTGGCGTTTGCACTGCTCTTCGCGGCGCGTGCGTGGTCGTTGGGAAGCGATCCATCGGGCCGGCCGCGCGCGGGGTCGGTGTTCCTGGCGGGGTGCGCCGCGATCGCGTGGACGGTGCTGTCGTTCCTGGCATGCGACCGGTATGCGGCGCTTGCGGCGTTGCTCGCGATTCCCGTGGCGGCGGTGCTTGCGGGGCGCACGCACGGCCTGGTGAAGCTCGTGTCGATGACCTGGGCGCTGATCGCGGCGTGCGGGTGGTACGTCGTGACCCTCGTCGAGGCGACGGGGCTCGACGGTCCGCCGTCGCGCCCGGCGGGCGGCATGGTGCTGGCGGCGCTGGTGTGCGCGGTGCTGGCGCTGGTCTCGCGCCGTTACCGCACCGAGCGCTTCGGCCAGGTGCCCGCGGCGGCGGCGCTGGGGTTCGGGCTGGCGGCGATGGCGGTGCTGCTCGTCATCGAGACGCACCTGCGTGGCGACGGGGTGGCATCGGAGCGCTTGGGCGTCGAGTTCGCCGCGATGGCGGTCGGGGTCGTCGCGACCCTCGGCACGCGCTGGGCGCGCCGCGCGCGCATGGAGATGGTGGAGTCGGTCGGGCAGGTGGGCGTCGGGCTTGCGACGTGTGCCGTGCTCTTCGTGGCGGTCGCCGAGGCGGCCGCGCCGAGCGCCGGGCGGACGTGGGTGGAGCACTGGCTCCTCAATGCGTCGACGCTTGCGGCGCTGGTGATCGCCGGGTGCGCGTGGGCGCTGCGCCCGCTGCTGCCGGGCCTCTTCGCGCTGGCGGCGGTCGTCTTCACGTCCGCCATGGTGGTCAGGTTCTTCGAGCCCGCGGCGAGCCCGCCGTTTGCGTCGACCGTGGCGATCCAGCGCGTGGCCCTCAGCGCATGGGTGGCGCTGGTGGCCGTGGGCCTGGTGGTGATGGGGTTCCGCCGTGCGGAGGTGCGCACGCGCTGGGTGGGCCTTGGGCTCCTGGGCACCGTCGCGGTGAAGGTGCTCGTGATCGACATGTCCGAGGCGGAGCCCGCGTGGCGCGTGGTGGCCCTGATGGTGACCGGCATCCTGCTCGTGGTCACGAGCGTGGTGTATTCGCGGGCCGGTCGCGCACCGGGCTGACCGGCGCGAACAGGTCGATCGGGCCGCACCCGCCGCCGAGGCCTGGGGCGCGCTCGATCGCGGTGCGCACGAAGCGCTTCGCCTCGGCGACCGCGTCCACCAGGGGCTCGCCGTGCGCCAGGCGTGCCGTGATCGACGCGGACAGGACGCAGCCGGTGCCGTGGGTGTGTGTGCTGGCGATGCGCGCCGCGCGCAGGCACGTGGCGCGGCCGTCCGACCACAGGAGGTCCATCGCATCGCCGTCGAGGTGGCCGCCCTTCACCAGCACGTGGCGCGCGCCGAGCGCCGCGATGGCGCGCGCCGCGCGTTCCATGCCGTCCGCGTCGCGCACCTCGATGCGGGCAAGCCGCGACGCCTCCGCCAGGTTCGGCGTCACCAGGTGTGCGCAGGGAAGCAGGGAGCGCACGAACGTGTCCACGGCGTCATCGGCCATCAGCGGCGCGCCGTGCTTGCTCACCATGACCGGGTCGACGACGAGCGGGAATGCGAACGACCGCGCCCGCGACGCCACCGCCTCGATCACCGCGGCGCTGCCGAGCGCACCGGTCTTGGCGGCATGAGGCGGGATGTCGTCGATCACCGCATCGATCTGCCGCAGCACGAACGCCGGGTCGAGCACCTCGACCGCCGAGACGGACCGGGTGTTCTGGACGGTGAGCAGCGTGACCACGGCCTCGCCGTATGCGCCGTGCGCGTGGAAGGCCTTGAGGTCGGCCTGCAGCCCGGCCCCGCCCGAGGGATCGGAGCCGGCGATCGTCAGCGCGACCGGGTTCATGGCGCGGCGGGCGGCGTGGAGGGCGGCGCGGGCGGGGCCGCCGCCGCCACCGGCGTGCCGTGGCGGGTCAGCGCCACCTCGCGCAGCCGCTCGCCGACGTCGGGGAAGCGCTCGAGCAGGCGCGTGAAGGCGCCGCGGTCGAGGGCATACAGGTCGCAGTAGGTGGCGGCCTGGACCGACGCGTTGCGCGGCTGGTTGGTGAAGAGCGCGACCTCGCCGAAGAAGTTGCCGTCGGAGAGCCGTCCCACCTCGTCGTCGCCGCGCAGCACCTTGAGCGTCCCCTCGATGACGAAGTACATCCGGTCGCCAGGCTGCCCCTGGCGGAAGACATGCTCGCCGGGCACGTACACGTCCGGACGCAAGGAGAGCGCCACTTCCTCCAGGAACGCCTCGGAGAGCCCGCGGAAGAGCGGGATGCGCGAGAGCAGGTCGCGCTTGAGCTCCATCTCCACCTCGCGCCGCAGTCCGGGGGGCAGGGTGCCCAGGAACGACGCCTCGTCGAACCCCAGCCGGCGCCGCCACACGTAGGCGTAGTAGTCCAGGATCCGCGCCCGCAGCTCCGGCGGCAGGTCGCGGTGCTTGATGAAGGTGTTCAGGCGGTCGATGTTCTCGAAGTACTGCGTCTTCGCAGGGTCGCGCCGCGCCAGCATGCCGGCCACGTTGCCGATCACGTAGCCGTAGACGGCGACGCCCGTCAGCATCACGCCGATCGCGAACACGCGCTGCAGGTTGGTGACGGGCGTGGTCTCGCCGTAGCCCACCGTGGCCAGCGTCTCCACCACCCAGTAGTAGGAGGCGAGGTAGCGCGTGGCGGCGTCGCCCTCGTAGGTCGGCGTGATCGAGCTCCAGACGCAGGCCAGCCAGTGTGCGGTGAGCAGGAGCCAGAACGCGAAGATGCCGAGCTTCACCAGCTCGACGCGCTTGACGAACCGGATGCGCCAGGAGCCGAACCACTGCGCCAGGCGGAGGACCTTCGCCATGCGCGGCAGGATCGCCAGCGGCGATGCGAACATCAGGTCGAACGGCACCGCGGCCGCGAGGTCGACCGCCGTCCACCACGCGACGCTGCCCGTGCCCTGCGCGCGCGCGTGCGGCCCGGCGGGGCGGCGCGCCCGCGCCAGGTTGGTGGCCAGGTCGACCGCGAAGACGGCGGTCACGGCCATGTCGAGCCCGAAGCCCGTCCACACGCCCGATTCCGGGAACGCCAGCTGCAGCGGCACCAGCACCGACGCCGCGACGGTCGTCGCGGCCACCAGCGCCTGGAACGCGAGCATGGCATGGTGCCTCGGGGACGCGTGCTCCATGTGGGTACGGTAGTGAATCGGCGGCTCGCGGTGCTCCAGAGGGGCATCGTCCCGCGCACCCCGCGAAAGCGCGGCACTTTCCGGCTTGGGAACCGGCGTGTTCCCGTGGATGCTTCGTCGCATGCCCATGAACACCCTCAAGGAACTCCTCGTCACGCAGCTCAACGAGCTCTATGCCGCCGAGCGGCGCGCCGCGAAGCTGATGCCCGAACTGTCGCGCACGGCGTCCGACCAGCAGCTGGCGGCGCTCCTGCGCCGCGACGGCGAGTCGGCGAAGGAGCGCGAGCGCCGGCTGGACGACGTGTTCCGCGAGCTCGGCGCACGGCCGCACCCGGCGCGCGCAGAGACCGAGGGCATGAAGGGCCTGGCGCGGGACTGCGTGGACCTCGCCAAGGCCACCAAGACGGACTCGGGCGTCCGGGACGCGGCGATCATCGCGGGCGTCCAGCACATCGCCCACGACCGGATCGCCGGCTACGGGTGCGCGCGCAGCTGGGTGGAGCTCCTCGGGTTCCCCCAGTCGGTGGCCCGGCTGCAGCTGGCCCTCACCGAGGAGCGGAAGCTGGATGCGGACCTGTCCGCCTTGGCCGCGGGGATCAACAAGGCGGCGGCAATGGCTGCTGGGGCGTGATTTCAGCGGTTCGCCGACGGGACTGAACGGTTCCTGAACACAACCTGAACACGGTGGCCTGAACACGGTCTTAGCGTTTTCCACATGTTCACCACCCCGATGGCGTTCCCCCTCGTCCTGGCCGTCTCGCTGCAGCCTGCGCCCCACGCGGCCCCGGTTCCTGCCAGTCCGGGGGAAGGACCGGTCGAGCCGGCGCCGCCCGGATACGAGGACCGGTTCCAGGCCATGCAGCAGGAACTGGACGCCCTGCTGAAGAAGTCCAGGCAGCAGGACGAGCGGATCCGCCAGCTCGAGGCCGAGACCGGCGAGCGCTGGCTGACCGAGCAGCGCGCCGAGCAGGTGCGTGGCATCGTGCGCGACGTGCTGTCGGACAGCGAGCAGCGGGCGTCCTTCCGGAAGGATGGGGCGACCAGCGGCTTCGACCGGAACTTCTTCATCGCCAGCCCCGACGGCAACTACCGCCTCAACATCGAGGGCCAGATCCAGTCGCGCTGGTCGTTCAACTTCATGCCGACCCCCGGCCTGACCGCAGGGCCCGTGACCCCGGGCGGCAAGCAGAACGAGTACGGCTTCGAGCTCCGCCGCGTGCGGCTCAACTTCTTCGGCAACGTCGTCGACCCGTCCTGGACCTACCGCGTCCAGATCGCCTTCGAGCGCGACGGCACGATCCAGAACCGGCCGCTCACGCTCGAGGACGCCTTCCTGCAGAAGGCGCTCGGCGGAGGCTGGTTCTTCCGCATGGGGCAGTGGAAGAACTTCTTCAACTACGAGGAGATCAACTCGAGCCGTACGCAGCAGCTCATCGAGCGCTCGATGCTCAACCAGTACTTCACGACGCAGTTCATCCAGGGTGCGCTGCTCGGCTGGGAATCGCAGCACGTCCGCACCTACCTCTCCTACAACGACGGCGGCGGCAACCGAAACATCGCCGTCATCCAGAAGAACGGCAACCCCACCGACTGGGCGTTCACGGGCCGCGTGGATTGGCTGCTCACCGGCGAGTGGGGGCAGATGCGCGACATGCAGGGCTGGGTGGGAAGCCCGTTCGCGGCGATGGCGGGCTTGGCCGTCAACGCGCAGCGCGCAAGCGGCGTGGTGACGGAGAACCGGCTGACGGTCGGCAACGGCGCGATTCCGGGACTGGACGGACTCGTCGCGACCGTTGCGCCGCTCAACCTCACCAGCTGGACCGCGGACATCAACCTGCGCGGGTCCGGATGGAGCGGGTGGGCGGCGTTCCTGGGCAACTACATGTCTTCCAGCGACGCCGGTGCGGCCGCCCGCGGCGTAGGCAGCGTCCTTTCCCTGGGCGCGGTCGTCCAGGGCGGGATCTTCATCACGGACTCGGTCGAGCTCTTCGCGCGGTACGAGGGCCTGTGGGTCAGTTCCGGAAACGACGGCATGGTGGGCGGGAAGTTCGTCGCGAACGCCCTGGTCGCCCAGACGATGAACGCCGCCACCGTCGGCATCAGCTGGTACTTCGCCAAGAACGCCGCGAAGTTCGCGCTCGACGGCGGGGTCGCATTCAATCCGGTGAAGTTCGACCGTGGCCTCTACGGCGAGTCGATCACCGGCGCGGACTGGCGCGCCTCGGAGACGGGAGAGGGTGCCGGCGAGGTGGTGGTGCGCGCGCAGATGCAGGTGCTGTTCTGATGGCTCGGCAGGCGTAGCATCGGGGCAGGGCAACCCGCGGTGCACCTCGCCTTCGACCATCCATGGCTGCTGCTGGCTGCGTGCCTGGCGGTGCCATGCGCGCTGCTGGCGTGGCGGAGCGTGCCGGTGCTGTCGGCATCGTCGGCGGCGATCGGGTTCGCGTTCCGGCTCGGGGTCATCCTGCTCCTGGCGCTGGCCCTGGCGCGGCCGGTGGTCGGGTGGGCCTCGAGCGCCACGTCCGTGGTGGTGGCGATGGACGCGAGCGGCAGCGTCCCGCCGGAACTGCGCAACCGCGCCGAGCGCGAGCTGCTCCTGGCGCTGGCCCGGCGCCGGCCCGAGGACCGCGTGGGTGCGGTGACGTTCGCACGCCGTGCCGAGGTGACCTCGCTTCCCACCGAGGATCCTGCGGCGTCGCTCGTCCGCCACGGCGGCGAGGCGGATGGCACCGACATCGCGGCGGCCGTGCGCATGGCGCTTGCGGTGGCACCCTCGGATACCGCGTCGCGCATCCTGCTCGTGTCGGACGGCAACGCGACCGACGGCAGCGTGCACGAGGCCGCCGACCTCGCACGTGCGGCGGGTGTGCCGATCGACGTGGTGCCGCTGCGCTACACGCACGAACGCGAGGTGGTCGTCGAGCGGATGGCCGCGCCGACACGCGTGCGTGCCGGGCAGTCGATCGACCTCCGGCTCTCGGTGCGCGCAATCGGCGCGGCGACCGGCCGGATCGAGCTTCGGCACAATGGCGAGCCGGTCGACCTCGACCCCGCTTCCGCGGCGACGGGGTTCCCGGTGGCGCTCGATGCGGGCGCCAACCTCGTGGTGCTTCCGGCCGTGCCCGACGGCGGCGGAGCGCAGCGGTTCGAGGCGCTCTTCGTGCCGGATGATCCGGGGGCCGATGCCGTCCCCGAGAACAATCGGGGTGCCGCCACCGTGTTCGTCGGTGGGGCGGGACGCGTGGCGATCATCGAGCCCGAGGGCGCGTCGGAATCCGCGGTGCTCGCCGAGGCGCTGCGGCGCGGCGGCATCGACGTCGAGGTGGCGACGCCCGAGCGGGCGATGCGCGGCGGCCTGCCATGCCTCGTGGGATTCGACGCCGTGACGCTGGCGAACGTCGCCCGCTGGACCGTCGACAACGCATTCGACCGCGCGCTGCACGCGTACTGCCACGACGCCGGCGGCGGGTTGCTGATGCTCGGCGGTCCGGAGTCGTTCGGGGCGGGCGGATGGAACGGATCCGAAGCCGCCCGTGCCCTTCCCGTGCGGATGGATCCGCCGCAGACCCGCGTGCTGCTTCGCGCTTCGGTGGCGCTGGTGATCGACGCGTCTGGCTCGATGGCGTCCCAGGTGACCGCGGCCGGCCAGACGCAGCAGGAAGTGGCCAACGAGGCCGCGATCGCCGGCCTGCGCTCGCTCAGCCGGCTTGACGAGGCGACGGTGGTCGCCTTCAGCGGCGACCCGGACCTCGTGGTGCCGCGCGCGACGATCGACGACGGGCGTGCCATGGCGCGCGCGATCTCCGGCATCCAGCCCTGCGGCGGCACCAACATGTTCCCGGCGATGGAGCTGGCCTTCGAGGAGCTGCGCGCGTCGCGTGCACGCACCAGGCACATGGTGGTGCTGACCGACGGCCAGACCACCGGTGACGAGTCCGAGGGCGTGGAGATCGCGCGTCGTGCCCGGGCGGCAGGCATGACCGTGTCGGCGATCGGCGTCGGCGACGGCGCGAACAACGACCTGCTGCGGCGGATCGCGGCCGCGGGCGGCGGACGCTTCCACGCCATCGACAGCGATGCGAGCGCACGCCGGCTGCCGCAAGTCTTCATGCGCGAGCTGTCGCTCGAGGGCCGCGCGCTGGTCCAGGAAGGTGAGTGGGTGCCGACGGTCGCCGTGGGTGCGGGCGGGCCACTGGCCGGGGTCGCCGCGCTCCCCCCGGTGCGCGGCTACGTGCTCACGGCTGCCTCCGGGGGCGTGGCGCAGCTGGGTGCGTCGATCCGCGCGAAGGAAGGCGTCGACCCATTCCTCGCATGGCAGAACTACGGCGTGGGTCGGTCGGTGGCGATCACGGGCGACCTCGGAGGACGATGGGGGGCGGGGTGGAAGTCATGGAGCGGGTTCCAGGCCTTCGCGGAACGGCTCTTGCGGTGGGCGATGCGGCCGGCCGATGACCGGTCGATCGACACGACCGTCGCGCTCGAGGGCGAGCGCGTCACCCTGCGCATGGTGGCGACGGAGGAGCGGGGGGGCTTCGCGCCGGCAATGCGCCTCGACGCGCGGCTCGTCGATCCGGACGGCATGGTGAGCACGCTGCCGGTGCTCCAGGTCGGGCCCGGCACGTTCGAGGCCGCGTTCGATGCGCGACGCATCGGTCCATGGATGGTGTCCGTGGCGTCGGCGCGCGAGGGTGCCGACGGTTCGGTGCGTGCGTCCACCTCGCACGTGGCCGTGGCCATTCCCTACGCGGCCGAGCATCGCGCGGTGCGCGACGATGCCGCCGCCCTGCGCGCGATCGCCGAGCGCTCCGGTGGCCGCGTGATCGAAGTGGACCGGCTGCAGGCGGTCGACCTCTTCGACCGTTCCGGGCTGGCTTCCTCGCATGCGTCGCGCCAGGTGTGGGACCTGCTCACGATCATCGCCGGCGCGCTCCTCGTGCTCGACGTGGCGTGGCGCCGGCTCGCCTTCGCGCGTGACGATGCCGCCGAGATGCTTGCACGCGTCACCGCCGGTGCCAGCGCCGGTGCCGGTGTTTCCGCGGGAACGCGCACCGGAATCCGTGACGGGGCGGGCGCGACGCGCGATTCGCTCGAGCGCCTGCGCGCGGCGCGCGGGTGCGCAGGGACCACGAGGCCACCGGCCGCATGACCCCCTTCCGCCCGGCCCGGACCGGGCGCCGAGGCGCCGCGGCCCGGGCCGTTGGCGTGGCCCGTCACTGCTGCTGGTAGAGCGTGGTCGACTCGGTCTCGGAGATCGCGCTGCGGAACTGGTCGCTCGAGAGCTCCCAGCGGCTGCGGGCGTCGGCAGCCGACTTCGCCTTGGCGACCACCTTCCACTCGGCGCGCGCGCCGGGGGCGAGCGAGGCCACCGGTGCGATGGTGACCGTCTGGCCGCTGCCGCTGACGGCCGTGGCGCCGGTGCCCGAGACGAACTGGAGCGAGGGCGGAAGCGTCGCGGCGACCTTCACGTTCGAGTCCTGCGACGAGCCCTGGTTGGTGACCACGACGCTGAAGGTGACGTCGTGGCCCACCTCGATCGGGTCCACCATGTCGATCACCTCGAGCAGGATGGCCGGCACGCCCGACACCTCGGTGGAGCACTCGGTGTCCACCGCGGAGACGCACTGCGCCGAGGCGCTGGCGCGGACCTTGGCGGCACCGACGCCGGAGGGACGGATGTTCATGCGCACCGTCTGCGCGCGGCCGGCGGGCAGGGTGGAGAGGTCCCAGACCACGTTCGAGCCCTCGAGCTTGCCGTTGCCGTCCGCCGAGACGAAGCGCGCGCCGTTGGGAATGGCCGCCTTGAGCACGGTGTCCGCGGCGTCGCACTGTCCCACGTTGCGGACGGTGAGCCGGTAGTCGAGATCACGCCCCACGAAGACGCGGTTGTTGGCGTCGCAGCTGAAGGCAAGTGCGGGCTGTCGGACCACGGTCTCCGCCATGTCCGAGGTGGCGGTGGCGCCGGTTGCGCTGGACGCGGAGGCCGCCGAGGCGTAGGTGCCGCTGCGTTCGGCCTTCGCCGCGACCGTGAAGCGACGCTCCTTGCCGGACTCGAGGTCGCCGGCCTTCAGCTCGATGGCCGTGCGGCCGTCGGCGGTGCGCAGGCCCGCCGGCAGCGTGTCGCGCACCACCACGTCCTGCGCCGTGCCGGTGCCCGAGTTGCGCACCACGTAGGTGAGGGAGATCTCGTCGCAGGAGGTGCAGGCGCCGGGGGACGCCTCCTTCTCCAGGCTCAAGGCCGGCGAGACCACCGACGTCGAGGCGCAGAGCATGTTGGCGTAGCTGGCGGTCAGGCAGCTGCTGGCGGTGCCGGCGCCCGTCGGGACGGCGCGCAGGCGGATGGTGCGCATGCCCTTCGCGGGGAGTTCCGGCAGGATCCACGAGACGTGCCCGTTCGGACCCTCGACCGGTGCCGGGGTCGCGCTCACGTAGCGCATGTTCGACATGTTCTCGAGGTTGACCGAGACGTTCTGCAGGTCGCCCCGCGTCAGGTTCTCGACCTCGATGACGTACTCGGCCTCCCGGCCCACCTGCACCTCGCCCGGGCTGCACTGGCGCACCAGCACCGCACTGGTCGAGCGGTCGCCGGTGGGGAAGGCGAGCTCGGCAGTGATGGTGCCGTCGCCGTTGATCTTGCAGGCCTGCTTGGTCTCGCAGGCGGCCATCGCGAACGCCGCGGCGCAGGCGGCGAGGGAACGGACGGTTCGGATCGATCGTGGCATCGGTTGCCTCCTTGAGTTGCGGCCCGGTGGAGGACCGGCGGCCGGAGAGATCGGACGGCACCGCGCCGCCCGCGCCCACGTGCGGGGCTGACGTCGGAAGTGTCGCGCGGAGGGGGTGGCGGCGGAAACCGGACGCGTCCCCGAAACGGGCCGTGCCGCACGATGGGGAGAGTTGCGCACGGTGCTAGCCTTGCGCGCCCGTCACGAGGTACCGATGCGGATCATGGTCAACGGCCGTTCCACCGAGATGCCCCACGCGGCCGACGCGGCGGCGGTGCGCGCGCGCGTGAAGCCGGGCGCGGACCTCGTGATCGTGAACGGCGCGGTGGTCGAGGACGGCCATCCAGTGCGCGACGGCGACGAAGTGACGCTCATCCGCCGTGGCGAGGTTCCGGCGGCGGACGAGCTGGAGGCACTCATGGTGGCGCGCCACACGCCGGGCGTGCATGCGCGCCTCAGGCGGTCGTGCGTGGGGATCGCGGGCCTCGGGGGCCTGGGGTCCGCGGTGGCCGTGGCGCTGGCGCGCGTCGGCGTCGGGCGGCTGGTCCTCGCCGACTTCGACGTGGTGGAGCCGAGCAACCTGAACCGCCAGCAGTACTTCGTGGACCAGCTGGGGATGCCGAAGACCGAGGCGCTTGCGGCGAACCTGCGCCGCATCAACCCCTACGTGGCCATCGAGGCCCACGCCGTGCGGCTCGATGCGGCAAGCGTCGCGTCCACGTTCGCCTCCGTCGACCTTCTGGTCGAGGCCTTCGACCGCGCCGACCAGAAGGAGATGCTGCTCGAGGCATTTTCCGCGGCTCGCCCGGGCGTGCCGTTCGTCGGCGCTTCCGGGGTGGCGGGGCACGGCGACACCGGCTCGATCGGCGTGCGCCGGCTCGGCGGCGGGGTGTACGTGGTGGGCGACCTGGCGAGCGCCGCCGAACCCGGGCGTGGGCTGATGGCCCCGCGCGTCGGCGTCGCCGCACACGTGCAGGCGAACCTCGCGGTGCGGATCCTGCTCGGCGAGGCGTGAGCCCCGTCACCAGGCGTACGTGGCGGTGTAGGTGATCACCTTCGTGCCCTCGGCCGGGATCTCGACGTCGAAGGCGATGGTGGCGCTGTCGAGCTTCGTGAAGTCGTCGGACTTCTGGGTCAGCTGCCAGTTCGTCCAGCGGTAGGGCCGTTCCAGCACGCGCACCTCCTGTGCCACGGCCTTCTGGTTGCGTACCTCGACCTTGATGGTCTCGGTCATGCGCCGGGCCGCGTTGTCGATCGAGAAGTCCGTGCGCGTGCGCTCGCCGACCACGTCGAAGGCCTCGCCGAGCTTCACCTTCACCGTCTCGTTCCGGGGCGTGTGGCCGATCAGGTCCTCGCCCACGAACTCGAGCGTGCCGTCGGCGGGATCCTCCTTGTAGACGCGCACCTTGCCGGCCGGCAGCGGCATGCCGAGCTGGTTCTCCTTGCGGTTCTCGAACGACACGAGGACGGCGGGGTTTCCCTTGCGCGCCACGACGAAGTCGCGGTCGACGATGGGCGCACCCGGCGCGCCGACCCCGCCCGCGAGGTCGAGCACCAGTTCCTTGGTCACCTTGAAGGCGGCCACCGGGGGGAAGAGCGCCAGCTGCTGCGTCGAGTTCTGCAGCACGTCCGTGCGCCGCGGCAGCGTGTACAGGTGGTACTCGAAGAAGCTCTTCTCCTCGAAGCCGGCGGCGGAGCCGTCGGCCATCGCCATGGCCTCCATCCGGACGCCGCGCATCATCGGGCGCTGCGGCTCGACCTTCTGCACGTTGCCGGCAACGAGCTTGAGTTCCGCGTCCAGGTATGACGCGCCCGAGAGGTTCATGAGCGTGACCCATGCCGTGATGCCGGCGTTGGCGTCGGCGCCGTCGAGCACCAGGTTGTAGTCGGCGCGCCAGGTCATGCCCGCGGTCTGGTAGGTGGTGCGCACCAGATGGTCGCCGCCCCCCTTGCTCGAGAGCTTCCAGACCAGGGTGGGCTTGGTGAGCAGGCCGCCCGGCAGGGCGCCGAGCTGCACCTGCGCGCCCTGCATCGGCACGATCCGGATGCCGTCGCCGCCCTGGAGCACCAGCTGGCCCTGCGTCGCGCTGAGGAGCGTGCCCATCACGTTGCTCGCGGAGTCGCCCATCGGCACCGTCAGCGACACCGGCTGCCCGACGTAGCGCTCCATGAGCTTCGACGGGCTCACGAGGTCGAACTGGAAGTTCTGCTCGAGCACCGTGGTCGACGCGTCCTCGAGGTCGGCGAACGACACGGTGGTCGGGTCGATCCAGGCCGCCACGTCGGTGAACGCGACGTCGCCGGTGCCCTTGGGGACCGCCACCTTGCGCACCACCTTCACCACGCCGTAGCCCGGGACGCCCCAGACGTTGTCCATGCCGCTTGCGCGCTGCTGCTGCACGAACTGTCGCGGGTCGAATCCCGCGGGGTCCGCCGACGAGTAGACGGTGAGCGACGTGCCCGGTGCGGGAGCATCGGGTACGGCGGCGAGCAGGGCGGCGACGGCGAGCGGTGCGATGGGCATGCGGGTGACCTCCGTTGTCCGCAGCGTATCCCGGGGCACGGCTATCCTCGCCCGGCGATGTCCCCCAGACGCGCGATCCTCGCCGCCGTGGCCGCGTTCATCGCGGTGAACGTGCTGTTCCTGGGTGCACGTCCGGTGCTCACCGCCGACGAGACGCGCTACGGCAGCATCGCCGCGCAGATGGTGGAGCGTGGCGACTGGCTCGCGCTCCAGATGAGCGGGTTCAAGTTCTACGAGAAGCCGCCGCTCGTCACGTGGATGATGGCGGCGTCGATCGAGCTGCTCGGGCACACGGGATTCGCGATTCGCCTGCCGATGGCCCTGTGCGGCGGGCTGGCGGCGCTGGCCGCGGCGGTGGGCGCGCGTCGAGCGGCGATTCTCGCTGGGCGCACGCGCGACGAGGCCACGGTGACCGGCGCGCTGGTGGCGCTGTGCGCGCTCACCATGGTGCTGCCGGCGGTGGGGGCGAGCGTCGCCATCCTCGACATGCCGATCGCGGCGTTCACCGTGTCCGCGTCGGTGGCGGTGTTCATGGCGGCGACCGGGCCGGCGGGGCGTGCGCGACTGGGGTGGCTGGCCGTGGCCGGCGTGATGGCGGGACTTGCCTTCATGACGAAGGGCTTGCTGGCCCTCGTCTTCCCGGCGATGGCGGTGGCGCCCTGGCTCATGTGGGAGCGACGCTGGCGCGACCTGGTGGTGCTGCCGTGGGTGCCGCTTGCGGTCGGGGCGCTCGTGGTGCTGCCGTGGGCGCTGGCCGTCAGCCGCGCGGAACCCGGGTTCTGGCACCGCTTCATCGTGCATGAGCACGTCCAGCGATTCCTGGGCACGGGGTCGAACCAGCCCAAGGAGCCGATGGCCTTCTACCTGCTGGTCGTGCCGCTCGGGGCGGTGCCATGGATCGTCACGCTGCCGATGGCGGCGCAGCGGTGGCCGGCGCTTGCGCGCGTCTCGGAGGGCGTTCGGTTTGCGGCGTGCGCGGTGCTCGGGCCGCTCCTCTTCCTGTCGCTCAGCCGCGGGAAGCTGCCGACGTATTCGCTGCCGGTGTTTCCGCCGCTTGCCTGGCTCCTGGTGGAGGGCGTGCTGGCGGCGTTCGCGGCGATGCCGCCGCGCGCTGCGCGCGCGGCGGCCTTCGTGCCCGGGGCGGTGCTCGCGGTGCTTGGACTGTCGGCGTTCGTGCTGTCGCTGGCGGGCGATGCGTCCGGTGCGCTCCTCTCGCGTGCGTGGCTGGATGCACCGCATGCGCACGCAGCGGTGCTGGGGGCGGTGCTCGTCCTGTGGGGCGTCGGCGACTGGCTGGCGCAGCGCGCGCCTGCCGGGCCGCGCCGGCTGGCGTGGATGGGGCTGTCGCCGGTGGCGGCGCTGGCGTCCTTTGGGCTCCTTTTCCCCGATGCGCTGCTGAATGACTCGTTGGCGTCAGGTCGCACCGTCGAGTCGGAACGGGCCACGCTCTGCGGCGCCGGCACGCTCTTCTGCGACCAGAAGCTGGCACACGCGTCGGCGTGGTTCCTCGACCGCGAGGATTTCCTGGTGATCGGAGCGCCCCGCGAGTTCGAGAATGGGCTTGGCCGGCCCGAGGATGACGCGCGGCTCGTGGCGGAAGCGGAGTTCCCGCAGCGGCTGGCCGCTGCGCGGGCCCACGGTTCCGCCTGCGTCGCCGCGGCGACGGACATCGTCGATCGGCTCGTCTCGCTGCCCGGCGTGCCCGCGCCGGCCCATCGCAGCGATCATCGCGGCTGGGCGCTGGTCGAGTTTGCGCCCGCGCCGCCGCGTTGATCGGTCGCCGCGCGGGGGCGACTCATCCGAGGACGCAGCAGGCGTCCATCAGTTCCAGGCAGAAGTCGCGTGCCGTCGGCGGCCGCCGCGCCGGATCGCGGGCGAGCGCACGTGCGAGCAGCGCCGAGAGCGGGCCGTCGAGATCCGGCCGGCGTGCGGACGCCGGCACGCGTTCCTCGGCGAGCGCCGCGCGCAGCATGGCCGCTGGATGCGAGGGCCGGCCGGGGTAGGGCATCTCGCCCGTCAGCAACCGGTAGAGGAGGAGTGCCGACTGGTACACGTCGACGGCTGGTCCGACGTCGCCGATCGATGGGTCGGCCTGTTCCGGGCTGATCCATGCCAGGGTGCCGACGATGCTGCCGGTCTCGGTGGCGTCGGTGGGCGGGACCTCCGGGCGATCGAGGTCGCGCGCGGCGCCGAAGTCGATGAGGGTGGCCACGCCGCCCGTCCCCACCAGGATGTTCGATGGCTTGACGTCGCGGTGCACCACGCCGTTCGCGTGCGCGTGGTCGAGTGCGTCGAGCACCTGCATGACGAGCTGGATGCACGCGCCGTCGCCCGTCCCACGACGGGTGCAGGCCGCATCGATCCGGATGCCCTCGACGAACTCGGTGGCGATCCATGGTCGTCCGTCGGCGGTGCGGCCATCCGCCACGGCGCGCACGATGCCTGGGTGGTCGAGCCGGTCGAGGAGCGCGCGCTCGCGGGCGAAGCGTGCGCGTGCGGCATGCCGGCTTCCTGCCATGTCCCCGACCTTCACCGCTGCGGCGGTTCCGTCGTCGAGGCACGCGCGATAGACGGTGCCGGTGCCGCCGTCGGCGATCCGTTCCTCCAGGCGCGCGCCCGTGATCGTCGGTCGCGCTGCCGGGACGGCAGCCGGGCCGGCGCCGCCTGCCGCGCACGGCAATTCGGCGTCGATCCGGTCGATGCAGGCCCACCCTCGAGTCCATGCGTCCGGCACGTGGCCCTCCTTCCCCTGGCCGCGGGGCGCGCTTCGGCGCCCCGCGGCCGGTGTCCTCGGGAACGAACGGTCGGTCAGCGGCGACGGCGGCGCGCCGCCAGGCCCGCGGCGCCGAGCAGCGCGAGCGCGCCCGGGGCCGGGATCTGGCTGAACTCCTGTCGGATGAACGAGGCGGTGGCGAAGCCGCCCGCGGTCGGCGAGAAGAACTTCATGTTCTTGTTCACCTCGAAGGCCCGGTAGCCGGCGAGGCTGAACACGTCCTCGTCGGACAACTGCACCTGCGGCGGGGTGTTGTCGTTGTAGAACACCGACAGGTTGCCGAGGAAGGTGTTGGTGTCGAGGTCGAAGACCGTCTCGTCGACGCGCGAGAACGAGCCGGGGCCGCCCGACGAACCGTTGAACACCAGGCCGATGTCGAACAGCCGGACTCCCTGCTGGTAGTACTGCGGAAGCACCTCCACCGTGTACTGGATGTTCCCTTCGTGGACGACCTGGTCGCCGGGGGTGCCGTCGCCGAACGGCCCGACGAGGTCGAACCCGACGTTGTACTGGCCCCACTGGTTCGGGTTCAGCGAGATGAAGCCGATCACCGAGATGTTGCCGGCGGAGAACACGTCCGACCGCCAGGACTCAATGGTGAAGAGCTTGTCCTCGACGATGAACTGGCCGCCGCCGGCGATGAGGTCCTCCAGCTTGATGGAGTCGCCGTTGCCGAGCACCACCACGCTGGCCGAGGCGGAGCCGGTTCCGGCGAGGGCGAGCACGAGGGCGAGGGACGCGGCGCTTCGAATGGGTGTCATGCATGTCTCCTGTGAGGGTTGGGAACTGGAACTGGAACGTGAACGTGAACGGAATCCGCGCATTCACCGGCGGCGCCTGCCGCGGGCGAATGCCGTGCCGACGCCGAGGAGCGCAACCGCGCCCGGGGCGGGGAGCATCACTTGGCTGAATTCCTGGCGGACGAACGTCGCCGTGGCGCTGCCGCCGGCCGTTGCCAGGAACTTGATGTTCTTGTTGACCTCCAGCGCGCGGTATCCGAGGACCCCGTGCATCTGGGTGAAGTCGAGCGAGCCCGACCAGGTGCCGCTCGGCGGCGGACCTGCGGCCGCGAAGGCCGCGAGGTTCCCCATGAACGCGTTGCGGTCGAGGTCGAACACCGTCTCGTCGACCCGCGCGATGGACCCCGTGCCGGTGACGGCGCCGTCGAAGGACAGCCCGATGCCGCGGAGGCTCACGTCGGCCGCGTAGGCCGCCGGCAGGACCTCCACGGTGTAGCGGATGTTCATGTCGGCATACATGCCGTTGCCCGGCGTGGAATCCGCGAACGGCCCCACGATGTCGAAGCCGACGTCGTGCAGCCCCCACTGGTTGGTGCCCGCGGAGACGTAGGCGCGGATGCTGAAGTTCGCCAGGGAGAAGGTCGACGACGTCACGGACTGGAAGGTGAAGGCCTTGTCGTCGATCTGCACCGTCCTGTCGCCGTTGCGCGTGAGCAGGCTCGACAGGCCGATGGATTGCCCGTTCGCCAGCACGACCACGGCGTGGGCGTGTCCGGCGGCGGATGCCGCGGCGGCGATGGCGAGGACGGCGACGCTCGTTCGAATCTGCATGGAGTGCTCCTGGTCTGGTTCGCGGTCAGGTCTTTGGTGCCGCGCGTGTCCGCCGACGTGGGGCTCGCGCGTCACAGGGGCCGGATGGTGGCCCGACGGGGTGCGCGGTTCAATGGCCGTGGTCGGTTCTCGCGTGACTTCGATGCAATCGCCTCGCAAGCGCGCGGACACTTCCCGCATGCCGCGCCGCGCGCGCCCTCCGTGGCGCGCGCGGCTGCATGCGTCGTGCGGCTCACCGGCGTCGACGGCGACGGCCGAGCGCCGCGAGGCCGGCGACGGCCAGCGTGCCCGGCGTCGGCAGCGCCTGCCCGAGCACCTTGTCCGACCAGCCGGTGACCGCGCCGCCGCGGAAGCGGACCGCCATCGCGTCGCAGCCCGCGGCCAGCACCGTCTCGGCGTCGAGTGCGCCGAGCGCGGCGGCGCTGCCGGTCATCGAGAACACGAAGGTCGCCGACATGCCGATGCCGATGCCGCCGTTCGGGCTGCCTCCGCCGAGCCAGCCGCTCCCGGTGGATGCGCCGGTCATGAACGACCCGAACGGCGGGGTGGACACCGGCCCTGACAAGCCCGAGAAGTTCGCCGACGTGCTGGAAACGAACGCCATCGCCGTCACGCCGGTGCCGGGATTCAGCGCAAACGCGGTGATGTAGCCACCGAGGGCCGGCAGCGTCGTGTTGTCCAGCTGGACCGAGAGCGACGCGCTGGTCCCGCCCGTGTAGGTGTAGGTGACGGTGGCCAGGAAGTCACCGAATCCCTCGGTCGACTTGCACGGGGCGTAGTTGGCGACGGTCACGGCGGCATGTGCCGCGGCCTGGATGGCGAACGCGGCTGCCGCCGCCGCAGTCGTGGCGGCCAGTGGCTTCTTGCGCTTGGGTGTCATGGCTTCTCCTCAGGGGTGCGTCCGGTGCCCGGTCCGGACGCCCGTGGGAACGGGGGACGAGGGCGCGCCCGGGCATGTGCGCGCCCAGGCCCGACCGTAAGGAGGTGCCCCCGGATGTCCCGGGAAATGAAGCAAAGCGCGCCCGCGTGCACGATTCGTGCGGCGCGGGCGCGGAAGGGGACGCGCGCAGCGGTGCGCGCGGATGATTGGTGGGTCAGCGGACCCCGGGCGTGGATCCGCGCGGGCTCATGCCTGGACGATGCCCTCGCGGATCGCGAAGCGCATCAGCTCGCTGCGCGTGGCGATGCCGAGCTTGCGCATGATGCGCTCCTGGTGGCCGTCGATCGTCTTGGGGCTGCGCGAGAGCGCCTTTCCGATCTCGACGCGGGACATGCCGTTGCCGATGTGCCGAAGCACCTCGATCTCGCGGGAACTCAGGCGGTCGACCGCGCTGACGATCTGCTCGGCGTCGCGGCTGCCCCGGCGCGACCGCTTGGTGCCGCGCACGGCCCGGGCCGCGGGGCACTGCGCCACGACCTTCGGCCCCATGATGAACGTGCCGCGCGCGCTGCGGGCGATCCGCTTCAGGCCGTCGAGGATGTCCCGCAGGTCGTCGCCCTTGGCGAAGTATCCGGATGCGCCGCAGCGGTAGGCCGCCGCCAGCAGCCCGTCGCGCACGTGCGCGCTCAGGAACGCGAAGCGGACGTCGGGGAATCGCTGGCGCAGGCGGTCGGCGGTCTCGAACACGTCCGGGCCTGGCATCTCGACGTCGAGCGTGATGACGTCGGGCTGGATTCGGGCCACCTCGTCGACCAGGCGTGATGTGTCGGGCAGGCCCGACACGAAGTCGATCTCCGGGTCAAGCTCGGCCTGGACGCGCATTCCCTGCACCAGCAGCGCGTGGTCGTCGACGCACATGAGGCGCACCACCACCTCGCACGTCCCGGTGACGGGGCTGACGGCCTTCTTCCGCGCCAGCGTGCGGGCGGACGCGGCCGGTTCGGCCGTCGCGATCGCGCTGTCATTCATCGTCTCTCCTCCTCTGGATGATGGAACATGCCTGGTCGACGCCGACCAGGAGGGTGTCGAAATCGGTGTGGCGCGGGATGATGCCGGCCGCGATGCCGCGCCAGGCGCGCCGCGCGGCGGGGATCGGCTCGCCGGAGAGGACGAGCGTGCGTCCGGCCCGCCTGGCCAGCCAACGCACCGCGTCGCGCGCGGCGACGATGCGTGGATCGGCGATCCACGCATCGGCCTCGGATGGGTCGTCCTGGGTCACCATCCGCATGCCGCGGGCGCGCATCGCCGATTCCATGAACGCGGCGGCGCGGCCGTCGGCGAGCGAGACGGCGACGTGCAGGTCGGTGACCGATGTCGGCAGCGGGCAGGGCGGCAGCGCCATGCGGATCACCGTCCCCTCGCCCGGCACGGAGTCGATCGCCACCGAGCCGCCGGCCTCGCGCGCCACGCGCTGGACGAGGGCAAGCCCGAGCCCCGATCCGACCTGCCTGGTCTTCGTGGTGAAGAACATGTCGAAGGCGCGGGCGCGGGTTTCCTCGCTCATGCCGCAGCCGGTGTCCGACACCGAGACCTCGATGGACTGGCCGTCGGGCGTGCACGAGGCGCGAAGCGTCACCTTGCCGGGTGCATCCCGTCGTGCGGCCGTGATGGCTTCGCCGGCATTGACGAAGAGATTGAGCACTGCCTGCGTCAGGGCGCGCTCGGCCACGTCGACACGTGGCAGCCCGGCAGGGATCTCGGCCGTGACGATGGTGAGCGGCGGCACTGCCTGGCGCAGCAGTGCCTGCACGCGCGCCCACCAGGCGTTCAGGTCGGTGCCGTCCCCGTTGCCGTTGGCGTGCCCGGGGTCGTTGGCGAGCGAGTGCAGGCCGTCGGCCAGCCCCTGCAGGTACTCGAGGCCGTTTCGGATCTCGGCGACATGGTCGCCCGCGGAGGCAGGCGCCGCGTCCGGTGCCGCGGTCGTCCGCTCCAGTGCGTTGAGGTGCGCGCGCACCGGCAGCAGCACGTTGTTCATGTCGTGGCCGAGTCCGGCGGCGAGCGTGCCGAGCGCGGTGAGCCGGTCCGCCTGCCGAAGCCGGGCATCGGCGATGCGCTCGGCCTCGTTGTCGCGCAGGATGGCCACGAAGCGCGCGCGACGCTCCACTTCGCAGACCACCAGCTCGACCGGTACCGAGCGGCCGTCGGAACGCCGTGCCTTCGCCTGGACGGTGCGACCGAATCGCGGCGCCCGGCCGCCCGCGGCGTACGTCGCGACGGCGCGCGGAGAGATCGACGGATCGACCTCCTGCAGCACGCCGTCGATCGGCGTGCCGACCAGCGAATCCGGCGTGCACCCGAGCACCGTCTCCGACGACGGGCTGGCGGCCTCGATGGTCCCCATCGCGTCGAA
Source organism: Phycisphaerales bacterium (assembly GCA_018883105.1). Lineage (GTDB taxonomy): Bacteria > Planctomycetota > Phycisphaerae > Phycisphaerales > SM1A02 > UBA966. The sequence continues at coordinate 7,717 of VEQS01000006.1, read as the reverse complement.
TCGCAGGATGACCTCGCCCAGGCTCTCGACGATGGCGCGGAGCTGTGCCTCGCTGAGCGCCTGCTGCCGGCGCGCGAAGTCCGCCTGCGCGAGCGCAGCGGCGTGCCCGCCGACGAGGTCGAGGAGCTCGTCGGCGGGCCGAGGGTCGGTCAGGGGCGCACGTCGCAGCGCCAGCAACACCGCGAAGGCGGTGCCGTCGTTGTCGCGGATCGGGGAAAGGCGCATGGCGCGGAAGCCCGCGTCGCGGATGGCCAGCGCCGCGAAGTCCGGGACGGCATCGCCCACGCCCAGATCCGTGATGGTGCAGGGCTCGGTGATGCTGCGCGGGACGTACGACGTCTGCGCGAACGGGATGATGGCCGAGGCCTCGCGGTCGCTCAGGCCGTGCCAGGCCACGGCGGTGGTGCCGGACTTTCCCGGTTCCTGGAGGAGCAGCGCGGCCGCGTCAACGCCGCCCATCCGCGCCGCGGAAGCGAGCAGCACGGGAATCTCGCGCACGCCATGATCTGGAGGAACGGCCGCCATCACCCGGTGGAACGTATGCATGATTCCCCTCCGCCTCAAGGATGTACCCGTGGAAGACGCCCCGGTCACGCACATCACCCCCGGGTTTGGGGGAAACCTCCCCGCTTGCGCATCGCGGCCGTGCCACGAGGATGCGTGATGAGGGCGATCGTCGACCGTCGTTGGATCGCGTGACAATTTCTGCCAGGAGGAGCCCCCATGCGGCTGGTGATACGCCCGATATCCGAGCCTTCGCGAGTGGTCGACGTGACCGATCGCGTCGTTTGCGTCATTGCCGAGGAACTGCAGCGTTCGGTGGGCGGCAACCATGTGCTCAACATGCTCGAGGCCGAGCGTGCGGTGCAGACGCTGCTGTCGGGCGGTTCGGTGCGCGCCAGCCGGGTGGAGGTTCCATGACCTTCGCAAGCGCCGCCGGACGGCATGACATGGTGCGACGCCAGGTGGTGGCGCGCGGCGTGGTGGATTCCCGCGTGGTCGCGGCGATGGACGCGGTGCCGCGCGAGGAGTTCGTCGGCGACCGCTACCGCGCCATGGCCTACGAGGACCTTCCGCTTCCCATCGAGGACGGGCAGACGATCTCGCAGCCGTACATCGTGGCGCTGATGGCCGAGGCTGCACGGCTGTCGCCCGGCGACCGCGTGCTGGAAGTCGGTGCGGGGTCGGGCTACGCGAGCGCGGTGCTTTCGCTCCTCTGCGCCGAGGTGGTGGCCATCGAGCGCCATCCGAAGCTTGCGGAGATCGCGCGCGAGCGCCTTCAGCGGCTTGGGTTCCGGAACGTGACGGTGCTGCAGGGGGACGGCTCGGTCGGCGTGCCGACGCGCGCGCCGTTCGAAGCGATCGTCGTGTCCGCCGGCGGACCGGACGTGCCGCCGAGTCTCCTGGCGCAGCTGGCGCCCGGCGGGCGCCTGGTGATCCCGGTCGGGCGCGATCCGCAGGGACAGGAGCTGGTGCGGATCGTCCGCGCGCTCGACGGCACCATTGAGCGCGAGTCGCTCGGCGCAGTGCGCTTCGTGCCGCTCGTGGGCGCGCAGGGGTGGTCGGCGGGACCGGCCGTCCCGGTGCGCCGCAAGCGCAGCACCCGCGGTTCCGACGTGCGGGCCGAGGTGGCTTCGGGCGCCATCGCCGTCGCGTGCGAGCCGTTCGCCGACATCGAGCTGGCGGACTTCGGCCGGCTGCTTGCGCGCATCGGGTCGGCGCGCGTCGTCCTGATCGGCGAGTCGACGCACGGCACCAGCGAGTTCTACCGGCTGCGCGCGCGGATCACGCGCGAACTGATCGAGAAGCGCGGCTTCCGCGTGGTGGCGCTCGAGGCCGATTGGCCGGATGCCGCGGTGCTCGACCGGCACGCACGCGGCGAGGGCGACGATCCCGCGCGGACATCCGCGTTCACGCGCTTCCCCGCGTGGATGTGGCGAAACCGCGAGACCGCCGAGTTCATCGACTGGCTCCGCGTGCGCCAGCGCGATGCTTCCGTGCCGCGGGTGCGCGTCTGCGGCCTGGACATCTACGCCATGGACCGGTCGATCGCGGCGGTGCTCGGCTTCCTGGACCGGAGCGACCCGGCCGCCGCCGCGCGGGCGCGCCGCCGGTACGGGTGCCTCTCGCCATGGGCGGACGACCCGGCGCGCTACGGGCGTGCGGTGGTGTCGGGCACGCTCGAGGGTTGCGAGCAGGACGCCGTCGCGATGCTCGGCGAGATGCTGCGCACCCGCGTCGCGGCCGCGGCGCACGACGACCTCTTCGACGCGCAGCGCAACGCCGCGCTGGTGCGGTCCGCCGAGGCCTACTACCGCGCCATGTACCTGGGGTCCCGCGAGTCCTGGAACCTGCGCGACACGCACATGTTCGAGACGCTCCAGGCGGTGATGGAGCGGGGCGGCCCTGGCTGCCGCGCGGTGGTGTGGGCGCACAACTCGCATGTCGGCGACGCCACCGCCACCGAGATGGGCGCGCGCGGCGAGACCAGCCTGGGGGCGCTCGCCCGCTCCGCGTTCGGCGACGGCGCCTACCTGATCGGCATGGGGACCGACCGCGGCACGGTGGCTGCCGCGCTCGAGTGGGACGGGCCGATGGCCGTCCGGGACCTGCGCCACTCGCATCCGGAGAGCTACGAGCGGGCGTGCACGCGCTCGGGGATCCCGCGGTTCCTGCTGCCGATGCGCGGGCTTGGCCGCGACACCGTGCGCGAGGCGCTTGCCGAGCCGATGCTCGAGCGCGCGGTCGGCGTCATCTACCGCGCGGACACGGAGCTGGCGAGCCACTACTTCGCCGCGTCGCTTCCCGCGCAGTTCGACGAGTGGGCGTGGTTCGCCGAGACGCACGCCGTCGACGCGAAGGCAGGGCCGACGCACGACGCCGACCCCGGCACGTACCCGTTTGGGCTGTAGGGCCCGAGGAACGCGGAAAGGTCCCGCGCGCCGGTCGCTTCCATTCCCGTGCCGCACTCCATAGGTTTGCATTCATGCGCGGATCGGCCGACGTCCGGCCGGCGCGGCAGTCGAGATCGGGCCCCGCGGGCCCGGAAACCAAGGAGGAGCCATGACAATCACCGCCAGGCCCATGATGAAGTCGGATGCGCGCATCCGCGCGGACATCATGTCCGAGATCGAGTGGGACCCGTTCATCCGGGATGTCCCGTGCAAGGTGAACGTCGAGAACGGCGCCGTCACCGTGACCGGGCAGGCGCCGTCGCTCGCCGCGCGAGTCTCGGTGATCGAGGCCGCGCACCGCGTGCAGGGCGTGCTCGACGTGGTCGACGAGATGACCGTGGCGCCCACGCCCGAGTCGCTGCGCAGCGACGTCGACATCGCCCGCGCGGTGCGCGACTGCCTGCAGTGGGACGCCTACCTGCCGGACGAGCGCATCTCGTGCACGGTGTCCTCCGGCACGGTGACCCTGCGCGGCAGCGTCGACACCTGGGCGCAGCGCGGCGATGCCGAGCGCGCGGTGCAGCGGCTGACCGGCGTCCGGCAGGTGGTGAACCGGCTGACGGTCGAGTCGAAGACCGTCGACCCCGCGGCGATCCGCCTGCAGATCGAGCGCGCGCTCGAGCGCCGCGCCGAGCGCGAGGCGCGTCGCATCAACGTCGCCGTGAAGGACGGCGTGGTGACGCTCTCCGGCGCGGTCCAGTCGTGGGCCGAGCGCAATGCCGTCGAACGCGTCGCCGGCTGCGCGTCCGGCGTGACCGGCATCGACGACCGCATCGTGGTCGACCCCTACTCGTGAGGCACCGCATGCCTCGTTCCCCTGACGCACCCAATGCACGTTCGCCACGTTCACCACGCAACGAAGGAGCACCCATGTCACTCAGCCTGATCCCGCGCCGCCTGCCATCAGACTCCCCGCTCGGCCGCTTCCGCGACGAGATGGAGCGCACCCTGGAGACCTTCCTCGGCGAGCCGATCGTCGAGCCCAAGCTGTTCCGCACCCAGGGCTGGATGCCCGTCGTCGACGTCAGCGAGTCCGACGACGAGTTCACCGTCCGCGCCGAGGTCCCCGGCATCGCCGAGGACCAGGTGGAGGTGGCCATGATCGGCAACTCGCTCGTGATCTCGGGCGAGAAGCGTTCCGACGAGGAGCAGGGCGGTGCCGACTGGTACCGCTGCGAGCGGCGCTTCGGTTCCTTCCGCCGCGTGATCGACCTGCCGGCGACGGTGGATCCCGATTCCGCGAAGGCCGGGCTGTCCGACGGCGTCGTCACGGTGCGCATCCCCAAGCGTCCGGAGGTGAAGCCGCGCCAGGTGCCGCTGAGCCTCGCGGGTTCGGGCGGCAAGCCGCGCGGCAAGTGAGGTGCGCCGCGGGGACGGGCGCTCGCGGGCTGGAGCATGCCGATATCCTTCCCGGATGCCCAGTCACGCTGCGGCCCCGGCCATCGGACGGCCAGCCCGCGACGCCTTCCCCGCGCGCATGCACCACACGGACGTCACCAGCGAGGTCATCGTCCCGCTCTACCGCGAGCGGTCGATGGTCGGGGAGGTGCACGCCGCGATGGCGGCATTCGTGTGCCGCCACCCGGGCTGGGCGGTGCGGTTCGTGGACGACGGCAGCCCGGACGGCACGGCCGATGCGCTGCGCGCGCTGCTTGCCTCCGACGATGCCGGCGGGCGCCTGACGCTCGATGCGCTCGCGCGCAACGTGGGCAAGGCGGATGCCGTGTCCCACGGCATCGAGGGATCCTCGGCTCCGCTCGTGTACTTCATGGACGGGGACCTGGCCTACGACCCCGAGCTCCTGGTCGAGCTCGAGCGCGCGCTCGGCCAGGCGGACGTGGCGATCGGCTCGCGCGGCATCGCCGACGGCGACCGCAAGGCCGGTGTCCTGCGCCGGGTCATGGGCGAGGGCTACAACCTGCTGGTGCGCACGATCCTCGGCCTGCGATTCCGCGACACCCAGGCGGGCATCAAGGGCTTCCGGCTCGATGCCGCGCGCCAGCTCTTCGCGCGCCGCACGAGCCGCGGCTTCGGCTTCGACGCGGAGCTCCTGTTCATCGCCAAGCGCCGCCGGCTGACGGTGGCCGAGGTGCCGGTGCGCGTCAATCCCGCGCACGATGCGGGTGGTTCCAACGTGCGCCTGCTGCGCGACCCGCTGCGCATGCTGGTGAGCCTGCTGCGCATCCGGGCCGACGCCATCCTCGGCCGCTACCGCGACTGACGTGGCGCGGACCGACCCGGCCATCCTGCTGAGCTTCGACGTCGAGGAGTTCGACGCGCCGCTCGCCTACGGCCGGCCCATGGAGATGGCCGAGCAGATGGAGCTCGGCGGCCGCGGGCAGGAACGCGTGCTCGGCATGCTCGACGCGCTCGGCGTGCCGGCCACCATGTTCACCACGGCGAGCTTCGCCACGTGGCATGCGCCGCTCCACCGCCGCGCCGCGGCCGGCCACGAGATCGCCAGCCACGGCCGCGTGCACCTCACCTTCGAGGACGCGGACCTGGCCGCCAGCCGCGCGGTGCTGCGCGAGACCAGCGGACAGGAGGTGCTCGGGTTCCGCCGCCCGCGGCTGCAGCCGACCGACCCGGTCGCGATCCGCGCCGCCGGGTACGCGTGGGACAGCTCGGAGAACCCGATCTTCCTGCCCGGCCGCTACAACAACCTCGGCCGTCCGCGCGTGCCGTACCTGAAGGGCGACCTGCTGGAGATCCCGATCTCGGCCACGCCGCGCCTGCGGCTGCCGCTCTTCTGGCTGGCCTGGAAGAACCTGCCGATGGCCCTGGTGCGCGACGCGAGCGCCCGCTGCCTCGATGCCGACGGGCTGCTCAACGTCTTCTGGCACCCGTGGGAGTTCATCGACCTCTCCCGGAGCGGGCTTCCGCGCTACATGCGCCGGGTGGACGGCGAACGCGCGTGCGACCGCCTCGCGCAGTACGTGGACTGGCTGCGCGGCCGCGGGCGGTTCGCGACCTTCACCGGCTGGTACCGCACGCGGGCGGCGTGACGCGTCCGCTCAGCGGCGGGTCCCCGCGGCGACGGCCGGCGGCGCGACCTGCGCGGCCACCGACGCCCCGTCGAGGAACTCCACGCGCCCGGTGGCCACGTCGTACATCGCGCCCACGATGGCGATCTCGCCGTTGGCGACCATCGACGCGAGCGTCGGGCTGTTGTCGACGATCCACTTCATCATGTTGCGCACGTTGATCGCGGCCACGCGGTCGACGAACTCCGGGTTCGAGGCATCGCGTCGGTCCTTCGTCAGGCGCTCCATGTGCACGGCGTCGGAGATCGGCTGGGTGATCGCCCCGAGGTTGGTCAGGCCGGTCTCCTTCACCGGGTCCACGCCGCGCGCGACGAAGTCGCACGTGGCCTTGACCGCGCCGCAGCGGGTGTGGCCGAGCACCAGGATGAGCTTTGCGCCCGCCACGCGGCAGGCGAACTCCAGGCTGCCGAGGGCCTTGGGGCTCGCCACGTTGCCGGCGAGGCGCACGCTGAAGATGTCGCCGATCCCCAGGTCGAACAGGAGCTCGGCCGGGGCGCGCGAGTCGATGCAGCTCAGGACCGCGGCCATCGGGTGCTGGCCGGCGGCGGTGGCGTCCACCTGCCGGACGAGGTCGCGGTTGAGCCGGCGGCCCGACGAGAAGCGCTCGTTGCCCTCCCTGAGGAGCGCGAGCACCTTGCCCGGCGTGAGGGCCGCCTGCACCTCGCGGGTGCTGACGTCGACGTACTGCACGGTGTCCTTCAGCGCGTAGCGGTCCTGGAAGCCGAGCAGGCTCAGCTTGACGCCGCGGCCCGGGGCCGTCTCCTTCGCATACTCGTGGATCGTCGTGAGGATGTCCGGGTCGATGAAGTCGCAGGTGCGCGCGTCGATCAGCACGTGGTCCCCGGGGCGGAACTCGCCGAGCGTCAGGTTGAGGCGCGCGCGGTTGAGGAAGGTCGACTGGCTCGGCAGCTCGATGCGGTGCACCAGGCCGCCCACGTGGTCCTCCTTGATCACGCGGATGCCCCGGTCGATGTTGCTCCACATGATGAAGGCGAGGCTGGTGCCGAGGCCGATGAGGACGCCCACCAGCAGGTCGGTGAGGACGATCGCCAGCACCGTGACCATGAAGGGGATGAACTGCGCCTTGCCCTCGGCCCACATCGACCGGACGAGCTTGGGGCTCGCCAGCTTGAAGCCGGTCACCACCAGCACGGCCGCGAGCGCCGAGAGCGGGATGCGGTTGAGAAGCCCGGGCAGCAGCGCGACGCTGCCGAGGAGCAGGATCCCGTGGAAGATCGCCGAGCGCTTGGTGCGCGAGCCGGCGTTCACGTTCACGGAGCTTCGGATGATGACCGAGGTCATCGGCAGGCCGCCCACCATGCCGGCCGCCATGTTGCCCACGCCCTGCGCCACCAGCTCGCGGTTCTGCGGGGTCCAGCGGCGCTGCGGGTCGAGGCGGTCGGTGGCCTCGATGTTGAGGAGCGTCTCCAGCGACGCGACGATCGCGAGCGTCGCCGCGGCGAGGTAGATCGCCGGGTCCGCGGCACGCGAGAAGTCGGGCATGCGCAGCAGGTCGCCCCAGGCGAAGCCCTCGCCGCCGATCACCGGCACGGACACCAGGTGCGAGGCGTCGATGGCCCACGTCGACCCGTTCGAGCGCATCAGCTCGCTCATGAGCGTGCCGGCCACCACCGCGACCAGCGGCCCGGGCACCACGGACTGCTTGAGGAACCTGATCCGGTCCCAGGCCATCAGGATGAGGAGCGAGGCCGCGCCGAC
>VEQS01000125.1 GCA_018883105.1 Phycisphaerales bacterium | reverse complement strand
GTCGCGGCGCTCGTGGAGGTCGGCTGGTGGGACGACGCGTCGGCCCTCGCAGAACGTGAATGGGCGTGGAGCTGGGAAGCCGGGGACTCGACCGGCGCCGACAACACTCTTGATTCCGCGCTGCGTGGCATGCCTGCGGATCGGCAGGTCAGGTTGCACGACGCGCTTGTGCGCGAGGCATTGGAGCAGGCGCGCTGCGCTCAGGCAGACGGCGACGGCAAGGCGAAACACCGTGCCGCCTTCAAACTGGTGAGTCTGGGCACTCGCCAGCCCGAGGGAAGCAGCGCCGCGGCATTCGTCCGGTGCGTGCGCGACTCCGGCGCGCTCGATGCCGAGAACGCCGCCAAGGTCCTTCGGCATCTCCGCCCGAAGCTGGTCGCCGAGCGTGCCTACGCCGACGCGCTGGCGGGCGATCCCGATCCGGTCGGCGAGTACCTCGACCTCGCCTCCACCTCGGACCTCGTGACCGGCGCCGCCGGGCTCGTGCCGTCCGCGCTGATCCCCGCCCCCAGCACGGCGACGGCTGCGGAGAAGTGGGCAATCAAGGAGGCGGTTCGGCTGCAGATGCACGAGACGCAGCGCCAGGACGGGCTGCTGCTCTACGAGGCGCTGGTGGGCGCAGGACGCACCGCCGATGCCGAACGGCTGAAGCGCGAGCTGAAGTCGCGCTACCCGGTGCCCCCGATCCCGCAGGGCGATTCCGAACAAGATGTCGCGCTCCGTCGCGCGCTCGCCGGCGTGCTCCCGCCCGGCGACCTCGATTCCCGCTTGCGCGCGGCCGAGGAGCGGGCGAGGGGGCAGGGTGCCAATGGGCGTTGATGCCTTCAGTCACACCGACACGGTTGGTGCGTCCATGGGTAGTGCCGTCGGAGGTCCCATGCCGCTGTTCCCGCCCGCACATTCCATCCGCCTCGGCCCATTGCCCGCGCATGGGCTCTTGGCGATTGGCTGCGCCACCGGCGGCAGCGCGATCGGCGCCCTCGGGCAAGACACTTTCCCTGTCGTGCGTGGCCGCGATCTGGAACGGGTGGATGGTGGCCAGCCAGCATTGAGCGTTGGGTTCCCGGGGCGCACCCGCTTCCTCTGCATCCGCTCACGCGGAGGGGTATGGTGGGCGCGGAGGCGAGAGACCGGGACCTTCCACGGGAAACCATGCGCGTAGCCATCGCCACGAACCTCCGCTCCTTCGAGATGCTGGTCGCGCACCCGCTCGCCGGTTGCCTGCAGGCGCTCGCCTACGCGGTTCCCCTGAACCTGCCCGAGGTCGCCACGCTTCGCTTCAAGGCGAGTCGCTTGGACGCGGTCGACGCCGAAGTCGAGCGCCACCTCCGGGCCTCGGACCCATTGTCGCCGCATCCCATCTGGAGGTTCTCGCCGAACTTCGCCCGGCCGGTTCTCCAGCCGTCAGGTGTGCGCAACTTCGTGGTGGAGACCACGCGTGGTTGCTGGCAGGCCGGCGGATATCCGAGCGAAGCCGTGTATTCACTCGAATCTCGATGCTCCTCGTGTGGTAGCGGCGCTTTGCAGACAGGGGCCTTGATCCTGCCGCGCAAGGCCGTGGCAACGGCCCATGCCATCTCGACGACCCTGTCGGGCGAGCTGCTCGTCGGCGTGCGCTTCCTGCGCGAATGGATCTCCAGCCGCTTCCTTCAGGGGACCTTGGCGCCGGTTCTGTGCCTGCGGGAGTCGCAAGAGGAACCGGCGTCGGGGATTCCGTTGGCGGAGTCCGCGCGCGAGGCCACGAGCGACGCGCCGGACCGACTCGACGACCTGCACCGCAAATGGGCTGCATTGTGCAAGCGCCACTCGCCGGGACTTCGGCCCCACCGCATGATGGTTCAGTGGATTCCCCGCGTTGAACCAGCGATCGACGTGGCGACGACGGCATTCACGCAGAAGTGCTCCCCGTGGGCCGAACCGCTGAAGCCGCCGGCATGCGCCAGGTGCGGCTCGTACCTCGGCTGGTACCGCATCGGGCGCATGGCCATCGGCGCACGCGCATCGACCGGAGCCGTCCACTGTGCCGGCTTCGTCGGCGGCGAGGCCGGACATGGCAGGCCGTACCATGAGTTGATCTGCGACGAGCGAACGCTCGCGCGCCTCCCGGCGGCACTGCTGAAATGCATGCGTCTGGAGGAGTGCTTCGACGGGGGGACGACGCCACGGCGGGCATCAGTTCGTCGTGGCGGCTCGAGGGGATGATGGCGACGTTCTCGATCTTCGACCAGGGCCGCGAACTGGTGACCTTCGGATACGAACCATCGCACTGTTTGCTCAACATCGCGGCGGACCCGACGCCGTTCGTGGAACCGAATGACTTCTGACAGTGTTGCGCTGAAGAAGTCCGCCCGCGTTCTGAAGCAATTGCGGACCGCACCCTCCTCCTTTCCCTCCGCTCACGCAGAGGGGCATGGTGCGTCCGAGAGCAGGTCGATAGGAGCGCGATCGTCGTCGCAAACTACCGCACGAACCCTGCGCTTGGTCGGCCCAAAATGCATCGGAATCTGAAGTTCAGCATGCTTGCGGGACGCCCGATTGCGGCAGCAACTGGCCCGCTCGAGCACGAGGACCTTCTTGCGCTCAATGCGCATCCCGAGCGCAAGCTCGTCCTTTGCTACCTGGACGGCTGGGCTGGTGAGAACCTTGACTTTCTCGAGCGCGTTCCGCGGCTTCGACAACTCCAATTGCTCGTCAACAAGACGGTCGATGTCACGTCGATCTCTCGACTTCGAGAGCTTGAGTCACTCGAACTGCTCAGTCCAGCCAGCGGCAAGATCAGCCCAGGGGCTCTGCAGAGCGTCCGCCACGCTGAGATCCGCTGGCAGATTGGGCTGCGCGGCCTCCTTGATTCCGGCGCTTTGGAACATCTTGTCATCAGCCACTATCCGGGTCACGACCTCGGCTGCTTCTCCGCGCTGAAAGGGCTCCGGCTGCTACAGCTCGACGCATCCCGGCTTCGCGGATCTGCCGGAGTCGCCCCACTTACAAGCTTGAGTGTTCTTCGACTCAGGGGATGTAGAAGGCTGGCCTGCCTGAATGAGCTGGCGCAACTCCACCATCTCGATTCGCTCGATGTCGAAGGCTCGTCACAATTGACCAGTCTGGCAGAGGTCTTTCGGGCGCAAAGCCTGCGAGTGCTGCATGCTGGCGACTGTCCGCGGCTCAGTTCCGTTGCAGGGATCGACCAGCTTTGCCGTCTTGAGGAGGTGTATCTCGATGGGACCACTCGCGTAGGAGATTGCGACCTGTCGCCCTTGCTTCGCATCCCATCCCTCCGAAAGCTCTTCGTCGCATGGCGACCGGGCTACCGGCCTTCACTGGCTGCCTTCGAGCACTTGATTCCAGCCTGAGATCCTGCATCGCTGCCTCCGCTCACGCGGAGGGGTATGGTGCGTCCAACCGAGGGGCCATCAGCGCCCGGCAGCGTGGGGTCTCCGCGACGGCAAATCAACATGGCCCACGGCCCGAAGATGATCCTCGCAGCCACGCGTGCGCGCCGCATCAGGAGGCTGTGGGCGGCCGGTGTGCTGGGTGCGGTCGGCGCTGCGGGCACGGTCTTCCTCCTGCTGGGATGGGGCGGACGTGCGTCCGGTGTGCTGGTGATGGCAGCGCTCGCGAGCGCGTCGGGAGGACTGTCAATGTTCGTTGCCATGTCCGTCTTCCCGCGTCTCGTGCGCTCGCGGCTGCGAGGGGTCGGCATCGACGTCTGCCCGTACTGCTCCTCGCATGGCGTCCTCGGTCCCGCGGACGAGTCATGTCCGTCGTGCGGATCCCCCCGCGGCTGCGCCGGATGCGGACAGCGGCTGCTCACCGACCAGCGTGCCTGTCCCGAGTGCGGCCGGGCGGTGAGGGGGCGTGGGCTTTGATGCGGTTCGGGATTGCCCCTTCTCCTCCGCTCACGCGGAGGGGTGTGTGCTGGCGGTCGATCCGGCGACGAGAGACCACGCGCCCAGCGCCCGTTGACCCGCGGGTCATGACTTCGCGGAGCACCGGCCCGCAAACGTCACAACTCATCACGGAGGGACCTCGCTTCGCGGGACCGCCGTGATGACCATGAACGGCCACGACGACATCCAGCCGGACGACGGGCGCGACCCGGGCCGCATGGGCGCCGACGAGCGGCGCGCCGAACTCGCGTGCATCCTCGCCCGGGGGCTCCGCGGCGCCATCATCGAGCATCGCACGGACTGGTCTCTTTCCAGAGAGATCCACGCGGTATCTGCGCCTGCATGCCTTGATCTCTCGCCCGACCGAGGCTCACTGTGTGCCACGCCGCCGATGGCCCCGCCGCGCACGACCGTCCGGCTCACGCCGAGGCTCGCCAGCCGTGGCCGACACGAGGACCCGCGGGTGCCCCCGCCGGGCTCGACGATCGTGTGGGGACAATGCTGAGAGGGCCCCATTGACTCACGTAGCCCATGGGATACACTTCCCGTATGCGCGTCCGGATGACGACCGTCTACCGAGACTGGATCGATGGCCTGCGGGACCATGTCGCCCGCGCGCGGATCCAGGTTCGAGTGGACCGGCTCGTCCACGGCAATCCCGGCGCGCATCGCGCCCTTCGCGAGGGCGTGTCGGAACTGAAGATCGACGTCGGCCCCGGCTACCGCGTGTACTTCACGGAGCGGGGCGGAGAACTGATCATCCTCCTGGCTGGTGGTGACAAGTCCACCCAGCGACGCGACATCGAGCGTGCGATCGAGCTTGCCCGGAACCTTCCCTAGCCTCCAATCGAGCACCGACCATGCCACGTACCACCCGAACCAGCACGACCCGCAGCAGCGCGAAGATGCGCCCCGCCAGCCGCACCCGCACTGTCGCCTACGACGTCGCCAAGCAGCTTCGTACGCCGAAGGAGATGGCGGCCTATCTCGAGGCGTGGCTCGTCGAGGCGCCGGACGACGCCGTCGGCATCGCGCGCGCGCTCGGTGACATCGCACGCGCCGTCGGCATGAGCAAGGTGGCGAAGCAATCTGGCCTGAGCCGCGAGAGCCTCTACAAGGCGCTCAGCGAAGACGGAAATCCCAGCCTCAACACGATCCTGCGCGTCGCGCGCGCGGTCGGCGTGCGGTTCCATGCGTCGGCGGCGTGACGGCGGGTGATGTCCACGGGAGGACGGACGCCTTTCTCCGTTCGGTGTTGAGACCGAGTCCGAACGGCGTCGGCTCAGGACTACTTCAAGAGTGGTTGCGAACAGCAGCCCTGGCCAAGCGCACGAGAGACGCGTCCTCAACGAGGGCGCGTCTTTCGCTTTCTGCGCAGCGATTTCGAGGGGTGGGCCAGGGCGGCAGGTCGCCCGTTGTCTCGGGGTCTTCACCATGGGGTCGCCTGGCTCCCCCCGCTGGCCGACCGGATGGGCCGAAAGTCTCTCCGGGTCTCTCGCCGGGCAGGGTGCTGGGTTAAGACTGGGTCGGTCCCGCTGGAGCGGTCACTACCTCCGGGGTAGGCCCCGCTGGTTCGGTCCCGACCCGTTGCGAACTGTGACCCGCGGGTGATGACCGCGCTCACGCGGAGGGGTATGGTGCGTCCATCCAGGGCGCGATGCGAGCGACGCCCCCACTGCGACCCGAGGAGCAGCAGTCGTTGAGCCAAGTGCGCCAGAAGAGCTCGGCCGTCCTCATCCTTCCCATGGTCGTGGGCATCGCCACCGGTTTCATCCCCGTCGTGCTCGCTGGGTGCGATCGGCCAGCGCATGCCACGTTGGCCCATGCGCTCTGGGCGTCTTCGCAATGGGTGGCGGTGCTGGCGGGCATCATGACCGGCGTCTGGCTCTGCCACTGGAGGTTGACGGGCTTGGATCGCCCGCCTCTGCGCCTCGGCCTCTCCATGGGCCTCGCAGCGCTGGCCATCGCGGCGGGCGTCTATGCCCCATGGATTGTCGGGCTTGCGCGCGGGACGACCCTCAGCCATCCGGTTGCGGTCCCGGCGGACCAAGACCTTCTTTCGGCGCGATACTGGGAAGTGGTCGGGTCCAGCTACCCGCCCGACTACCGCATCGGCGTGCGGCGTTCGTCGTTTGCGGACGAGTATGGCCTGGTTGTTCCCGGGCAACAGTCGTTTTTGGGCAGCGGCGAGGGATGGCATGAGTTCGGGTGGCCGATCCGGGTCGCGTGGGTCCGGTGCCGGCCGGAACATCTGTCGTACGCGACGTTTGCGGATCTGTGCGAGTCGTCCCGGAACCTCCAGGTCAGCACCCTACGCCTGGCCGTTTCGCTACTGGCGACGACCGCCGTGTTCTTCGGCATCGCGACCGCGTTCGCGCTGTCGCGTCGTTGGTTCAGGAGGCATCGTGGCGAGTGTCCGGATTGCGGCCATCGGCTGCTTGCGGAGCAGTGCCGCTGCCCGGAGTGCGGTTGTGCGGTCTTTGGATGATGCCTCCGCTCACGCGGAGGGGTTTGGTGCGTCCAAGGATGGTCCGATGAGAGCGACCGCGTCACACCTCCCGCAGTCATAGCCGGCATGGACAGCGCGATACCCATAGCTCGGGCCAGACGTCGCCGAAACTGCTTGCTGGCTTGCATGGCCATCATCGCGGCAGGTCTCGCCTGCGCCATTGGCATCTTGGTTGCTTCGACCGTCTCGCCATTTTGGGATCTCTTGAAGAAGCTTCCGTTGGGATGGGACGTCTATGTCGCCATTGTGGCGTCTGGCACACCGCTGATGCTCTCGATCCTGTGGGTCATGAAGATCCAGCGTCGGGCGGCCTTCGAACTCGGGATGTGCAGGGGCTGCGGTTACAACCTTCATGGAAGGTCGGAAGGCATCTGTCCAGAGTGTGGGTCATTGATCAACCCCGTCAGCGGGCCAGAAAGGCAGATGTTCGATTCGGGTCGATTTGAGTGACCGGGATACGCCTGAGAGTTTGATCAGTGACGACATTCCGTCTTACTTCCACCACCTCATCTGCCTCCGCTCACGCGGAGGGGTATGGTGCGTCCAAGAGCAGGTCGATAGGAGCTCTATCGTCGTCGCAACCACTGCTCGACCCCTGCGCTTGATGGGCCCAAATGCATCGGAATCTGAAGTTCAGCATGCTCGCCCTCATCGACTTGTACAAGGGCCCTGTTCCCTTCGTACGAACTGCTAGCGGCAATTGGAAAACATCTCGACTCTGGGCGTCGGCGGGATTTGCAGGCTGGCCCGCAGGCGGCACAACCCCGCCAGGAGACCGCCCGCAGTGTCCGACCACCTGCCCGATTCCGTATCAAGGCCCACCGTTCCGATTCTATTGGGCAACTCGGGGCTGGAACTAGACCCGTGCGCTCCCACACACGTAAGAGAATGATCATGCTTCTTGCCTGCGTCGCTGGTGCGCTCGCGGCTATTGCTTATTTGGTGATCGCGTTCTTCGTTATCACCGGTGCTTGGCGCCGGGCAGCGGGCGATGCCCCGGCCATTTCGCCAGTTCAGGAACGAACAATGCTCTCGCTGGTCAAGTTCCCGTCCGCCTTCTTGCTGGACAGCATTATTGTTGTGCCCTTGCTCAATGCCGTGCTCTGGGGTTTGTCGGTGGGGCTACTCATCTTTTGTCTTCTGAAGTTCTGGGTCAGACGTGACGGCTGACGGGTGTGCCGAGGCGGTGTGAGCTTGCCCAACCTCCGTGGACACGCCGGCGGTCACGACCCCTCGGGTTGGAGCCACGATGAAACTCCCGCGCGACTTTTCGCGAGGTATCACGACCCCTCTACTTCAAGAGTGGTTGCGAACAGCAGCCCTCGCCAAGCGCACGAGAGACGCGTCCTCAACGAGGGCGCGTCTTTCGCTTTCTGCGCAGCGTTCTCGAGGGGTGGGCCAGGGTGGCGGGTCGCCCGTTGTCTCAGAGACTTAACCGCCGGGTTGACCGGCTTCCCCGCTGGCCTACCAGATGGGCCGAGAGTCTCTCCGGGTCTCTCGCGGAGCAGGGTGCTGGGTTAAGACTGGGTCGGTCCCGCTGGAGCGGTCACTACCCCCGGGGTAGGCCCCGCTGGTTCGGTCCCGATCCGTTGCGAACGGTGACCCGCGGGTGATGACTCCGCTCACAGGGAGGGGTATGGTGCGTCCATGGGTGGATCGATGAAAGCGACCCGGTCATGAAGAGAATGAGCGCGAGCACGCCCAATTGCATGTCTGCGGCGAGGATGTTCATTCTCTCGCTCGGCATCTCCGGCGCCGCCGCCCTGTCCGCCTGCCACACGCACCAGATGGTGATCGAGGTGCGATACAAGGCGACGCGGGCGCCGGTTGTGGACGCCGAGATTGTGATCGAGTACCGGCGGATGCTGAGTCTTAAGCCGAAGGTCGCCCCTTTGCACTTCCACACGGACGCTGCAGGGCGCCTTGCGATGCGGTTTGACTTTCGCGAGCCAGTGATCGATGTGCGATGCAATCCGCGTGTGTGCAGGTTTGCCGGAATCGTGTTCGGCGAGGACGACCTGAGAGAAGGGCGGCTAGCGATGTGGCAGGATGGGTTCAGACTCGTCGACCAAGATGTCGAGGCCTGCGATTTCGAGTGGCGCGCATGGATCGGAGATCCCACTTCGTCACCGCCGCCCCCAAGGTGACAGGGGTGCGCGAAACACGCCACCCAGAAGACGGCCATCGCGCCCACCATCCCCTCGATTCCGC
>VEQS01000124.1 GCA_018883105.1 Phycisphaerales bacterium | reverse complement strand
GCCCGCCGTCACGCGCATGGCGATCGCGTCGCATCCGCCATGCCACGGCGCCCACGGCCGCGAGCGGAGGAATCGCGAGTCCGGCGACCGAGAGCGCATCGATGCCGCCCGATGCGCGCGCGAGCATCGCGGTCGACACCGGCTTGTTCGCCACGAGCCCCTCGGCGACGGCAGTGAGCTGCGTCGCGCCGGCCGCGGGCGCGGCGTCGCCGCTGCCGATCGCGGAGCCTCCCCCGACGATCTTCGCGAGGTCCATGCGGCTTGCCGGCCGCACGGTGACCGGGATCGGCGCGCTGCGCACCGTGCGGAAGGTCTTCGTCTCCGGGTCGAAGGAGGAGAACTCGACCGGCGGAACGGCATCGATCCCGGCACGCGTCGGTCGGACCGTGACGGTGAATCGCTTGGCGTTGCCGACGATCTCGCCTGAGAGCGCGTCGGTCGGCACTCGGAAGTCCCTCGTGAGTTCCGCGTTGGCGCCGAGCGCCGGCGGCAGCACCGAGTCGAGGTTCGCGCGGCCCGACGCGTCCTGGAGCGTCAGCGTCAGCGTCACCGGCTGCCCGACCTCGACGTCGGTGGGCTTCGCCTGCACGTCGATCCGGAAGTCGCCCACGGCCCCGGTGAAGGATGCCGGCCGGCCCTCCTCGGGCACGGGCAGCACGCGGATCCCGGTGGCCTCCGCGCGCACGCTCAGCGGCCGCGCGTCGGAGATGGTGAGCTGGCGCTCCAGGAAGAACGACTGCGTCTCGCGCAGCGCGATCGGGTAGGTCATGGCGACCTTGACCGGCTTGAGGTCGGGCACGCCGGAGCCTGCCTTCGGCGGCCAGGTTCGGCTCTTCAGCTCGTAGACGAACCACGTGGCGCCGTCGCGCGACTCCTGGTGCGATCGCGGCACCGCGCTGCGGCGGACGAGGTCGGCGACTTCCGGCTCGAACGGGCCCCACTCGCTTCCCTGGATGTCCACCAGCCCCCACATCTGCGTCTCGTTCAGCTGGCCGTAGTTTGGGTCGCGGTAGGGCTTCACCACGATGCGCAGCACGAGGTCGAGCGGCTGGCCCACGTAGACCTCGGGAGGGCTGCCGTAGATCTCGGCGGAGAGGAGGTCGCCGGCATCGCTGCGACGCACGGCGACGGTGAATGCAGGACTCGACCGCACGGCGCCGTCGGCGGTGACGGAGATCGGGGGGATGGTGAGCGTGCCGGGTGCGTCGGGCACCACCTCGACCGCCCAGGTGACGGTGGTGGAGCTGGTCACGCGCCCGTTGCGCACCTCGGTGCGGGACTGGCGCCCGCGCTCGACCACGCGGACCTGCGCACCCTCGACGGCCGGGGCAAGCGGGGCCTGCACGTCGGCGGCGTTGCTCACCTCGACGAGGATCCGCACCGGGATCCCCTCCCAGGTCTGCGACGCGGGCGGCACGAACCGGACATCGCCGGCGCTGGCAATGCAGGCAAGGAGCAGCGAGGCGAGGATGGCGATCGTTCGGGGCACGCGCATCACCAATCCTTCGCGGGGGGACGACGGTTCTTCGGGGCAGCGGTCGCGCGTTCCTGATCGGCCCGGCGTTCGCGCTCGCGGTCGCGCACGGCCTGCAGCAGGCGGTCCGCCTCCTGCTTGGTCATCTCGCCGGGGCGCTCGCCGGACGGCTTGGGCGGCGGGGGCTGTTCGGCGGGCTCCTCGGGAGGCGGCTGGTCACCCTCGGTCGGCGAGGGCTGCTGCGGCTGATCCTGGTCCTGTTGCCCCTGGCCCTTCTGCTCCTGCTTCTGCTGGTCGTCCTGTTGCTGTTTCTGCTGTTGCTGTTGCTGGTCTTGTTGCCGCTGATCTTGCTTCTGTTGCTCTTGTTGCTCGTTCTGCTGCTGCTGCTGCTGCTGCTGCTCTTGTTGCTTCTTCAGCTCTTCCAGCGCTCGCAGGAGACGCAGGCTCTGCTGGGCGTTCGCGCGCGCATCGCGGTCGGACGGGTCATTGAGCGCCGCGTCCTTGAAGCCCTGCAGGCTCTTCTGGGCATCCTCGATGGCGGCCTTCAGGGCTTCGGGATCGACGGGTTCCTTCGTCGCCGCATCGCCGGCCTGCCGATCGAGCACGGCCGCGGACTTGAGCATCCGCTCCGCCGCTTCCGCCTGCGCCTGGGTCGCTCGGTAGTGGCTCGCGGCCTTGTTGTAGGTGCTGCGCGCCTCGACCGCTGCATCGGTCTTCTTGCCCTCCGAGGCGATCTCCGCCGCCTGCGCGAAGGCACGCGCCGCATCGGCGTACTTGCCGTCGCGGTAGAGGGCCACGCCCTGGTTGTAGGCGGCGGCCGAGGCCTCGGGCCGGGCGCGCAGCGCCTCGGCGTAGCGCTCGGCGGCGGCGGCGAAGTCGCCGGCATCGAGCTTCGCGCGCGCCTCGCGGACGATCGTCACGAAGGACTCGGGCGACGCCGGTGCCGGCATGTCCGCCGCCGGCGGGGGCGTCGGCGGTGCCGGGATCGGATCCGCGGGTGGCGGCGCCTGCACCGCCAGCGCGAGGACGAGCGGCCCCACGATCATCGCGCCGCCTCCCGCCGCGCGCGCGGCGCCGGCACCAGCGTCGCGCCGAGCAGGCATGCGAATGCGGCGCCCGCAAACCACTGGAACCGAGGCGTCCGCCGGGTCACGATGGACGCGTCCGATTCCTGCCGCTCGAGGAGTCCCACGGTCTGAGCGTACGCACGCGCCATGTCGACGCGCTCGGTGCCGGCCGGGATGTAGGCGCCTTCCCCGGCAAGCGCGGTATCGCGAAGCACCCGCTCGTCCATCCTGCTCCACACCTCCTGGCCCTCGTGCACCAGGTAGCGCACGCCCTCGGCCGTGCGCGCGACCGGGATCCGCGCGCCCTCGCGCGAATCTCCGATCCCGATCGTGTAGGTGTGGATGCCGTGCGCCGCGAGCACCTCCTTGGCGGCGGCCACCGGGTCGTTGCCGGGGCCGTCGCCGCCGAGGTCCTCGCCGTCGGAGAGGATGACGATCGCGCGGCTTCCCGCGGAGGTCTCCGGGAAGCTTGCGGCGGCGAGGGCGATCGCCTTCGCGAGCGCCGTGCCGCCCCGCGCGCCGGAGAGCGGCTTGAGCTCGGCAAGCGACGTGCGGAAGGCGCCGTAGTTCAGGGTGAGGGGCACGCGCATCGCGGCGGTGCCGGCGAACTCGATGAGCCCCACGCGGTCGCCGCCCAGGCTGTCCACCGTCTCGTCCACCAGCTCGCGCGCGCGCTGCAGGCGGCTCGGCGCCGTGTCCTCGGCGGTCATCGAGCGGCTCACGTCCATCAGGAAGAAGACGTCCGCGCCCCGCCTGCGGACCTCCTCGACCTCGGCGCCCCAGCGCGGGTCCATCAGCGCCGGCACCAGCGCGGCGAGGCCGATCACCGAGAGCACCGTGCGCCAGGCCGGCCGTGCGATGCCGGCACGCGGCGCGATCGAGCGCAGCAGCGGATCCTCGGCGAAGGTGCGCAGCGCGCGCATCCGCCCGCGCGTGCGCACCACGGCGAGCACGCCGATCGCAAGCACGGCCCACGCCCACATGGCCGCCCGCGGGTTGGCGAAGGCGAAGTCCGCGGGATTCACGGCAGCGTCCTCCAGCGCGTGAGCGAGAGGACGAGGTCGAGCGCCGCCAGCACGAACGCCGCCGCGAGCAGCGCCGGCAGCCGGACGCCCGCGAGGTCGAAGCCCTCGACCGCAAGATCCCGGTACTGCAGGTAGCGACGCTGCTCGGTGGTGGTCTTCTCCAGCTGGTCGATCGTCTCGTAGATCGCCTCGAGGCTCCGCGAGTCGGTGGCGCGGAAGTACCGGCCGCCGGTGAGCGTCGCCATGTCGGTGAGGAGCTTCTCGTCGATGTTCACGGGCCGCGGCACCAGCTGCACGCCGCCGAAGGGAAGCTGCACCGGGTAGGGCGCCTGTCCGATCGTGCCCATGCCGACGGCGTAGATCTTGATGCCGTAGGTCCGGCAGACCTCCGCCGCGGTCATCGGGTCGATCTCGCCGGCATTGTTCTCGCCGTCGGTGAAGAGGAGGATCGCCTTGCTGCGCGGCTTCGGCAGGTCGCCCGCGCGCTCGACCGCGTCGCGCAGGCGCTCTGCCGCCAGCGCCACCGCCTCGCCGATCGCGGTGCCGTCCTCGGCGCGCACCCCGGCCACGTCGATGCCCTCGAGGGTGTCGACGAGGTAGTCGTGGTCGAGCGTCAGCGGCGAAAGGCTGTCGGCGAAGCGCGCGAAGGCCACGAGCCCGATCAGGTCGCCGGGCCGGCCCCCGAGGCCGCCGCCGCCGAGGACGAAGCGCGCGGCAACGTCCTTCAGTGCCTGCAGCCGGTCCGCACGCCGGCCCTTCACCTCGAAGTCCATGGCGAGCATCGAGCTCGAGCGGTCGACCACGAGCTCGATCGCGATGCCCTCCACCCAGACCTTGGTCTGCTCGTTGGCCTTGATCGGGCGCGCGATCGCCACCGCGACCAGGGCAAGCGCCGCGGTGCGAAGGACGAGCGGCAGCCAGCGCGTGCGCGCCACGAGCGTCGACCCCGCCGACCGGAGCGCGGCCGCCGACGGGAACCCGACCGCCGCGCGCGCGCGCGCGCGCAGCGGCTGCCACCAGGCGAGCGGCACCAGGAGGAGGAGCAGCAGCCACCACGCGCTCGACTCGTGGAAGCCGGTCACGGCGCGGCCTCCTCGCGCGGGGCGGTCGCATCGACGAAGGCGCGCATGCGGTCCAGCGTGTCGCCGCATGCATCGGCGGCCGGCCGTGCGGCCGCGAACTTCACCATGTCGGCCGAGCGCAGGAAGTCCGCCAGCGCGCGGCCGTGGTCGCCCGAGAGGTCCGGGTGCCGAGACGCCTCGCGGATGAACTCCTGCGTGGTCCGGTCGGGCGCGGCGATCCCGAAGCGGCCCTCGATGTAGGTGCGCACGATCGACGAGAGACGCACGAAGAAGGCGTCCACCTCGCCGCGGGCGGGCAGGTCATCTGAAGCCAGGCGCGCCAGCTCGCGCATCGCCCACGCATGCGGCGGAAGCGGAGGCTCGACGGGCACGGGGCGTCCGCGGTGCATGAGCCACCACGTGAACCCGAGGGCGCCGGCGGCGGCGAGCCCCGCCGCCAGCCACCAGATCCATCGCCCGTCGTCGATCTCGATGGCGTCGCGGATGTCGCCGGCGGCCAGCTCGGTGAGCGGCACGTCCTCGCCGACCAGCGATCCGATGGTCACGGCCGCGACCGGCGATGCGAGAGGCACCTTCGTGCCGTCGGCGAGCGCCACGGTCGCCGTCACCGCGGGCACCTCGAGCTCGCCGTCCTCCCACGCCACGAGCGTGACGCGGAAGCGGGCCGGCTCGCCCGGCGCCGCGGGCGTCACCCGGGCATCGCGCACGTCGAAGGCACCGAGCGTCTTTCCCGCCGGCTCGAAGGCAACGCTTGCGCCTTCGGGCAACGTCACCCGGACGTCGAGCTCGATCGGCACGCCGGGTTCCCAGCCCATCGGCGCGGTCACGCGCCGCTCGATCGTCGCGCCGCGCTCGGTCACCGATGCGGGGGCGATCTCGGCAGGCGGCCCGCCCGCCGCCGGGGCACGCGCGGTGCCAAGGGCCAGCACCGCCGCGAGCATCGTGGCGACCGTGGCGGCGGCGCGCATGCGGCCACGCCTCACCGCGCCCTCCTCGCCCCACGTCGGTGGAAGAAGGCGCGCATCGGCTCGGCGATGTCGCCGCCCGTCTCGATCCGGATCGCCTCGCACCGCAGCCGACGCAGCGTGTCGTCGAGGAGCTGCGCGTCCGCCGCGGCCAGCCGCGAGAATCGCTCGCGCACCGCGCGGGACCCCAGGTCCGCCACCACGCGCTCGCCCGTCTCCTCGTCCTCGAACTCGACGAGTCCCACCGCCGGCAGCTCGCGCTCACGCCGGTCGCGCACCACCACGGGGATCACGTCATGGCGCGCGCGCGCCACGCGCAGGGCCTCCTCCCACGGTTCCGCGCCCGAGGGCGCGAGGCCGCGCGACTGCCAGTCGCTGACCACGAAGAGCACCGCGCGCCGGCTGAGGAGCCGGTCCGCCTCGGCGATCGCCGCGCCGATGTCGGTGCCGCGGCGCGCGGGCTCGAAGGCCAGCAGGTCGCGAACGATGCGCAGCACGTGGCGCGAGCCCTTGCGCGGCGGCACCACGCGCTCGACGCGGTCGGTGAAGCAGATCAGCCCCACGCGGTCGTTCGAGCGGATCGCGCTGAAGGCCACGGTCGCCGCCACCTCGGCGGCCAGCTCGCGCTTGAGCTGCGCGTGCGTGCCGAAGCCGAGCGACCCGCTCAGGTCGACCGCGAGCATCACCGTCAGCTCACGCTCCTCCCGGAAGAGCTTGACGTGCGGGAAGCCGGTGCGCGCGCTCACGTTCCAGTCGATGGAGCGCACGTCGTCGCCGTACTGGTACGGGCGCACCTCCTCGAACTCCATTCCGCGGCCCTTGAAGGCGGAGCGAAACTGCCCCGCCAGCACGTCGCTCACGAGGTGCGACGTCCGGATCTCGATGCGGCGGACCTTGCGGAGGAGCTCGGAGGTCTGCATGGCCGCAGCCGCGGGGTCACGGGACCGGGACGTGCTCCAGGATCGACCGCACGACGTCGTCGGCCGACTTCTCGAGCGCCTCGGCCTCGTAGCTGAGGCCGATCCGGTGGCGCATCACGGCGGGCGCGACGTCCTTCACGTCCTGGGGCACCACGTAGCCGCGGCCGTCGAGGAACGCCTTGGCGCGCGCCGCCTGGGCGAGCGAGATGGTCGCGCGCGGCGACGCGCCGTACTGCACGAGGTCGGCGACCGGCACCTTCCATGCCGCGGGATCGCGCGTGGCGACCACCAGCGACACCACGTAGTCCTTGATGCTGTCGTCGACGAAGATGCCGTCGACCACCTCGCGCGCGGCGCGGATCTGCTCGGGCTGCATCACCGGGCGCACGCCGATCTTCCCGGTGGTGCGCGACATGCGGTCGAGGATCTGCCGCTCCTCGGTGCGCGTGGGGTAGGTGATCACGAGCTTCAGCAGGAAGCGGTCGACCTGCGCCTCGGGCAGGGGATAGGTGCCCTCCTGCTCGATCGGGTTCTGGGTGGCGAGCACCAGGAACGGGTCGTCCATGCGGAAGGTCTCGCCGCCGATCGTGACCTGGCGCTCCTGCATCGCCTCGAGCAGCGCGCTCTGCACCTTGGCCGGCGCGCGGTTGATCTCGTCGGCGAGCACGATGTTGGCGAAGATCGGGCCCTTCTTCACGCTGAACTCGTGCGTCGCCGGGCTGTAGACCATGGTGCCCACGAGGTCCGAGGGCAGCAGGTCGGGGGTGAACTGGATTCGGTGGAACGACGTGCGCAGGGCGGCCGCAAGGGTCGCCACCGCGGTGGTCTTGGCGAGGCCCGGCACGCCCTCGATGAGCACGTGCCCGTTGCAGAGGAGCCCGATGACCAGGCCCTCGAGCAGTTCCTGCTGCCCGACGATCACCTGCTGGAGTTCCTGCCGCAGGTGCACGAACGGCGGGTGCGCCGCCTTCACCTGCTGTTCGATGGCGCCGATGTCCTGCTGCGTGATGGATGGCATGGGATGTTCGCTCCGAAGTGTGGACGCCCGGGGCCCTCGCGCGGGCGGGCCGAAAGGATATCGGTCACCATCCGTACGCGTGGACCACGGCCTGCGTGCCGCTGCGGGCGAACCCTGCCTCGCACAGCGAGGCGTACGTGCGTTCGGCCGCATCGGCGCATGGCAGCGCCAGGCCCATCGCGCGGGCCTCCGCGAGCGCGATACGAAGGTCCTTCAGGAAGTGTTCACAGAAAAACCCGGGGGCGAAGTCGCCCTTCAGGACGCGGGGTGCCAGGTTGGCGAGCGACCAGCTCGCGGCCGCGCCGCCGCCCACGGACTCCAGCACCCTCGACGGGTCGAGGCCGCTCCTCCGGGCATAGGCGAGCGCCTCCGCGAGCCCGAGCATCGACCCGGCGATCAGCAGCTGGTTGACCATCTTGGTGTGCTGGCCGGCGCCCGCAGGCCCCTGGTGGACGATGGTCTTCCCGACGGCGCCCAGGATGGGTGCCGCACGCTCGAACGCCTGCGCCGATCCGCCGCACATCACCGACAGCGTGGCGTTGCGCGCGCCGACGTCACCGCCCGACACCGGGGCGTCGAGCGATTCGATGCCGTCGGCCGCCGCGGCCTCGGCGACCCGCCGCGCGATCGCGGGGCTGCTGGTCGTGAAGTCGATGAGCAGGCCCGGTCGCGCGTCCGCCGCGAGGGTTCCGCGGGGACCGAGGTGCACGGCGTCAACGTCCTCGGGGTACCCAACCATCGAGCACGCCACATGGGCCCCTTCGGCCGCCTCGACGGGGCTCTCCGCCCAGCGCGCGCCGGCCTCGAGCAGGGGCTGCGCCCGTTCACGGGTCCGCGTGTGCACCCGCAGCCGATGCCCGGCCGCCATCAGGTGCCGGGCCATCGAGGACCCCATCACGCCCGTCCCGATCCACGCGATGTCGAGGGAAGCCATGCGAGAAGGCTAGCCCGACCACGTGTCCACGTCCCGATAAGTCGCGATCCTGATCCGCCCGGCCACCCGCGGGTCCGGCTACACTGCGCGGCTCGGCCGAGCGATCGTCGGCCACGGAGCACCCCATGTCGAAGCTCGCCCCCAGCACCACCGTCCACTTCACCGTCACGGCGGTTCCCGCCGAGGCCCGCCGCCGGCAGACCATCCTCCGCCTGATGCGCATGAACTCCGGCGTGCAGGGCGCGCTCAAC
>VEQS01000123.1 GCA_018883105.1 Phycisphaerales bacterium | reverse complement strand
CGCGCGACGGACCCGAGGCACGCGTCGTGGACGTGCCGGCCCGCGGCATCTCGCGCGTCACGTTCGCGCAGCCCTTCGTCGCGGACAACTCGACGCCGCGCCAGCTCGACGTGCTGACCGTGCGCGGCACCGCCGGCGAACTCGGCCTCGCGGGGGAGCTGGCGCTCGCCGTGCCGCTCCCGGCCGAGGCCGACCAGGATGTCGTCGCCGTACGCGCCCTCGAGGCGCTGCGCAAATAGCTCCCATTCCTCCCGGAGCTCCCGTTCCAATTTCCTCAGCGTGCGGCGGTCCACACCCGCTCGCGGATCCGCTGCGCAAGCGATTCCGCGCCGCCCTCCGGGATCTCGTCGAGCGCAAGGCCCGCAAGCACGCGCCCGTCGTGCGACGTGGCCACGAGCCGGATTCGCCCGTACTCGAGACGCACCTCGATCCCCGCGATCCGCCCGCCCGGGACGTCACGCACGAACTCATCGACCGTGTTGCCGCGCCGGTCGACCCGTCGCTCGGTCGCCCGGATGCCATGGTCGCCGACGTCCCACCGGCAGCGTGCGAGGCCGCGGAGGCGGAAGCGCAGCATGAGCCACCACCACAGCAGTCCGCACGAGACGGTCGCGACTGCCCCGATCGAGGCCATCACCCACATCCACGTCGGCACCGACGGCGCGGCACCGGGCCCGGCAGTCCGGACCAGGATCAGCACCGCGCCGACGACGGCAAGCGAGAGGCCGAGGATCGTTGGGATCCCGAGGAGCACCGACTCCGCGCGGCCCGGCGCCGGCCACGGCGCCTGCGCATGGAGCGCGCCCTCGACCGCGAGGGTTCCGGCCTCCGTGCCGGACGGCCGCGCGTCGGGCGCGTTCTCCGCGTCATCATGCACCGGCGCTGCCAGCCCGATCGTCCGCCGTAGGCCGCGCGCGATCGCGTCCCCGGCCTCGATGATGGTCGACGTCCCGTCACGGCCGGGAGGACCGGGAGCCGCGCCGGTGTCCAGGAAGATCACCGCCTGCCTCAGGTCCGCCCTCCGTCCCGAGGCGTCTCGTTGCCAGGTGCTCACGGTCAGCGCCGCGACCATCCGATCGTCCGCCCGCCGGCGCGTCAGCGGCTCGTCCGGGCTGGTGACGATGATCCGATGGACGTCCGTCGCCGCGTGCCGCGTGGGCTCGCCGCCGGCGAAGATGTCCAGCGCACCCGGCACCGCGAGCCAGCGCACGTCGAACGACGCCGGCGCACGTCCTTCAGTGTCGGCCGACGGCGTCCACCGGCGCCACGCGGTCCAGACGATGAGGCCCACGACGACCAGCCCCGATGCCTTCACTGCATCCCACGTGCTGAAGCCCGCGGTTCCCTTCCGGACCAGGCCCACCGTGCCCTCGATGCCCATCTGGAGCAGGTACATCGCTGGCGCCGCGGCGAGGAGGATCTGGCCGGTGCGCCGACGCGTCGTGAGCGGCTGCGACCCGGCCACCGTCGAGCTTCCCGTCAGCAGCCTCGCACCCTTCGGCACCAGGAACGAGCACTCGGGGCAGCGCACGTCTTCCGTGAACTCGCCGAACGGTTCCGCGGGCGCGCCGCGCAGGGCGCCAAGCGCATAGTCGCACTTGGGGCAGCGATGCACGGACGAAAGTCTACGGGCCCGGCGCGCGTCCCCGCCGCTACCTTGGCCGCATGCAGGTCTTCTCGTCGATCCCCGTGCGCGTCGTCGTCCCCGGCCTCCTCATCATCGCGAACGTGTTCATGACCTACGCCTGGTACGGGCACCTCCGCGACGCACGCAGCGCCTCGCTCTGGGGCGTCGTCTTCATGAGCTGGGGCGTCGCGTTCTTCGAGTACTGCCTGCAGGTCCCCGCCAACCGCATCGGCTTCAACGACGCCGGCTACTCGCTGCAGCAGCTGAAGGTCATGCAGGAGATCATCACGATGGCGGTGTTCGCCGCCTTCGCCGCGTGGTACATGCGCGAAAAGCTCACGCTCGACTTCCTGTGGGCGAGCCTGTGCCTCGTCGGCGCGGCGTACTTCATGTTCCGCGGGAAGTGAGGCTGCGCAGGGCCCGTGCACGCAGCCGCCGCGCCCGTCAGTGGCGCGCCGCCGCGCGCACTGGCTTCGCGGCCGCGATCGCCTCCTGGGCCCGGCGCATCTCCTCGGCTGCCGCGAAGTCCTCGCCGTAGCGCACCAGGCGCAGGCTGTTGGCGATGACGAACACGTACGCCGCCGCCTGGTAGAAGGGCGTCACCCAGATGTCGATGCGGCCGGTGGCCGCGAGCGCCAGTCCCACGAGCGCCAGCAGCAGGCTCGCCGCGATGTTCGCCGCCACGATGCCCTTGGCCTTGCGCGCGAGCTCGAGCAGGAACGGCACGCTCCGCAGGTCGTCGTTCATCAGCGCCACGCCCGCGCTGTTGGCTGCGATGTCGCTTCCCGACAGGCCCATGGCGACACCCACGTCCGCGCTCGCCAGGATCGGGCCGTCGTTGATGCCGTCGCCCACCACCAGCGTTCGGCTTCCCTTGCGGATCAGGTACTTGAGCTCCTCGTGCTTCTCCTCGGGCAGGCACTCGGCCTCGATGGCATCGACGCCCACCGCCTGGCCGACGCGCTTGGCGACGCTCAGCCGGTCGCCGGTGAAGATCACCACCTTGCGCACGCCGAGCTCGCGCAGCTCCTTCACCGTCTCGGCCGCGTTGCGGCGAAGCTTGTCCTCGAGGCCCACGGCTCCCAGGTAGCGCCCGCCGAGCATCACGTGCACGCCGCTCATCCCCTCGAGCTTCTCCTCGACCGACTTCACCTCGTCGGCGGCGCCCGGGTTCAGCTCGGCGATCCACATGCCGCGCCCAGCCTGCACCTTGCCCGCGCCGGTCGTCGCCTCGACGCCTCGCCCCGGCACCTCGCGGTAGCCCTGCACGGCGGCCGGCGCGATGCGCGCGCGCTGCGCCGTCTCCATGATGCTGCGCGCGAGCGGGTGGTTCGAGCTCTGCTCGGCGTCGGCCGCAGCCTGCAGCAGCGCCGCGCCGTCGACGCCCTCGGCAGGCACCAGGCGGCTCACGGCGAACTTGCCGGTGGTGAGCGTTCCCGTCTTGTCGAGCACCACCGTGTCCACGTTGCCCGCGGCCTCGAGCGTGCTCGTCTGCTTGACCATGATCCCCAGGCGCGCGGCCGCGGCGAACGCGGCCACCATCGCCGTCGGGTACGCGATCAGCAGCGCGCCCGGCGTCGTCACCACAAGCACCGTGATCGCGCGCACCGCCGCCGCGTCGCGCACCGCCGGATCCGCGCTGCGCGAGGTGAAGAACCACACGAGCCCGGCCACCATCAGCACCACGGGGGCGTAGTAGTTGGCGAGCTTCTCCACCAGCTCCTGCCGCGCCGTCTTCGACTTCTCCGCCTCGCGAATGAGCGTCTCGACCTTGCCGATCGTGGTCTGTCCGGCGACCGCCGTCACCTCGATGTCGATCTGCCCGGTGAGGTTCGTCGTGCCCGCGTAGGCCGGCGTGCCCGGCTGCGCCTCGACCGGCACGCTCTCGCCGGTGAGCGAGGCCTGGTTGATCGACGTGCTTCCCGCGACCACCGTGCCGTCGACCGGAAGGTTCTCGCCGGGGCGCACGCGCACGCGCATCCCGACGCGCACCTGCGAGAGCGCGACCTGCCGCTCGCCGCCGTCGTCGCCCACCACGCGCGCCTCGTCGGGCGTCAGTTCCACCAGGTCCCGGATCGCCCGCTGCGCGCCCCACGCCGTGCGGCTCAGCACCAGTTCCGCAAGCCACAGGAAGAACGCGAGGAACCCGGCCTGCAGGAAGAAGTTGTTCGCCATCGCGGCCAGCACCGCCAGGCTCGCCAGCGCGTTGCCGCCCGCGCGCCCCTCGCGCAGCTCGCGCACCGCGCCCGCGAAGAGCGGCGTCGCCACGATGACCGCGCCGATCGCCGCCGGGATCTGCGTCACGTTCTCGGCGAAGCCCATCGTCGCCCGCGCCAGCCACGACACCAGGAGCAGCATGCCGCCCGACAGCGCGACCACCAGGCGCCGCTCGAGCTGGCTTCCGCCGGAGGCAAGCGCCTCGGCAGGTGAGGTCCGCGGGGTGGCAGCGTTCGGCACGCTCGTCATGGGCCGGACATGGTACGCCGCGCCAGGCCGTCCCGGCTCACCCGACGCGTTCGGCCCGCGCCTCGCGGCCCATCAGGCCCCGGATCGCCTCGGCCGGCGTCATGCCCCGGAAGAGGATCGACTCCACCGCCGCGACGATCGGCATGTCCACCCCGTGCTTCGCCGCGAGCGAGAGCAGCGCGCGTGACGTCGCAACGCCCTCGACCACCGAGTCGGTGCGCGCCAGGTACGCCTCGAGCGCCTCGCCGCGCCCGATCGCCTCGCCGCAGGAACGGTTGCGCCCCTCGGGGCTGAAGCACGTGGTCGCCAGGTCGCCGACCCCCGCGATCCCGAAGAACGTCTCCGGCTTCGCGCCGAGCGCCGTGCCCAGCCGCACGATCTCCGCCAGCCCGCGCGCCAGCAACGCGCTCTTGGCGTTGGACCCAAGCCCCAGCCCGTCGATCATCCCCGCCGCGAGCGCCACGACGTTCTTCGCCGCCCCCGCGATCTCGACGCCGGTCACGTCGCCGTTCGTGTAGATCCGAAGCCACGGCATCGCGAACGTCCGCTGCACGCGCTCGGCAAGCGCATGGTCCGCCGCCGCGCTCACCATGGTCGCAGGCAGCCGGCGTGCGAGCTCCGCCGCGATCGTCGGGCCGCTGAGCACCGCGACCGGCCGCGCGCCACCCGCCATCGGCACGCACGCGGCGATCACCTCGCTCGGCCGCAGCAGCGTGCCGTCCTCGATGCCCTTCGTCACGCTCACCACGGGCACGCCCGCGCCCACGTGGCGCGCCGCGTCCTTCCACGCGGCGCGCACGAACTGCGTGGGAATCGCGTTCACCACGATCGTCGCGCCGCCGAGCGCGCGCGCCGCGTCCGGCTCCACGCGCACCGCGTCGGGAAGCTCGAGCTCCGGCAGCCGTGACGACCGCCGGTCGCGCGCCAGCGCCGCAAGCGACGCGGGCAGCGGGCCCCACAGCACGACGTCCGTGCCGCGCCACGCCAGGATCGCGGCCATCACGACGCCCATCTGGCCGTCGCCGACCACGGCCACGCGCTCGGCGGCGTCACTCCTCGTCAAAGCGCGACTCCACCAGGCGCACGAGCTCGGCGAGCGCGGCATCCGCATCGGGCCCGTCGCAGGCGATCTCCAGCTCGGTGCCCTGCGTCGCCGCCAGGAGCAGCATCTGCATGATGCTCTTGCCGTCGACCTCCTCTGGGACGTCCAGCCGCCGCACGCGGATGTCGCTGATGAACTTGCTCGCCGCATCGACGAACGCCATCGCCGGCCGCGCGTGCAGGCCGAGGGAATTCAGGATCGTGGTGCGGGCGCTCTTCAACGGGGTGGGGGGCCGCCGTGGGCCTCATGCCGTGCCGGAGGCCGCGTCGGCCTCCTCGAGCAGGCCCCACACCTCGGCCGGCGTCTTCGCCTGTCGCAGGAACCGGCGGAACTTGTCCTGGGTGAGCACCCCGAAGATGCACTCCATCGCGTCGATGTGCTCCTCCGGCCGCTCCTCGGGGGAGAGCAGCAGGAACACCACGTGCACCGGCTGCCGGTCGAGCGCCTGGAACTCCAGGCCCCCGGGCGCGATGCCCACCGCCGCGAACACGCGCTGGACCTCCATGGTCTTCACGTGCGGCGCGGCGACGCCGTGGCCGAAGCCGGTCGACCCCTTCTTCTCGCGCTTGATGACCGCCTTGGACAGCTCGTCCACGAGCGCCGGCTTGACGGCGCCGTTTCGGGCGAGCGAGTCGACGAGCTCCTTGATGGCGTCGTCGCGCTTGGTCGCCTTGAGCGGTGCGATGATGGCCTTCTCGACGACGATGTCACGCAGCTTCATGGCACGGGTCCTGTGCGCCACAGCGTACAGGTTGCCCGTGCCGTCCGCGCGCGCCGCCGCCGCCGGGCCGGATCAGCCGCGTCGCCTGGACCCCCGGATGTGCTTCTTCGCGCCGCGGATCCGCTCCTTCCAGTCGTGCAGCTGGCGCACGGCGCGGTCGGTGACGAGGTCGATGCAGGCGTAGAGGTCGCGGTGGTTGCTGTTGGCCACGAAGTCACGGTGACGCTCGACGTCGCTCAGCACCTCGACGTGGTAGCCGTTGGGGATGCGCTCGACGACCACCCTGATCTCCTGCAGGCGGTCGAAGAAATGGGGAAGTCGCGCCATCTTCCGCTCGATGTACTCGCGGATGGGTGCGGTCAGGTCCATGTGCTTCGCGCTGATGGTGACGTGCATGATGCTTCACGCTCCGATGCAGGGAGGGCCCGGTCAAGGACCGCCGCGACGGATCGGGCCCGATCGCCCGCCGCAGCCTGCTCATCCCAACGCAGGATGAACTCGATTCGCTCGCTTCCCCGGCGCACGACGACCGGCACGGCCGGGGCCTTCAGCCCGGCCGAGGCGGCCGTCCACTCGCGCGCCGAGCGCACCTCGGCGCCGTCGATCCGCACGATGACGTCGCCGGTGCGGATGCCCGCGCGGTGCGCGGCCGTCCCGCGGCGCACCCGCTCGACCTTCGCGCCGTCGGTGGCGTCGCCCACCTCCACGCCCACCACCCGGTCGCCGCGCCCGACGGTGACGTCGAACGCCGGCCGCGCCAGCGTCCACGTCCGCCACGCCTGCTCCACCTCCGCGATCGGCGCGCTGCAGGCCACCTCGATCGCGCGCGCGCCGGTTCGGTCCTCCTGGAACCCGTCGACGTATGCGCGGTACCACCGGCGCAGCTTGCCGGTGTCGGCGAGGAACTCCATGAACGACCGCGCCACCGGGTAGAGGTCGGCCGACGCCGCCATGAACTGCGCCGGCGTCATCGCCACCATCGACGCGATCGGCGTGCCGCCTCGGCGCGCCGCCACCGTGCGCGCCACGTTGTGCCGCGCGGTGGGGAGGAACTCGATCGACCCGTCGTCGGACAGCTCGTAGCGCTCATAGAGCGACGCCAGGCCTTCCTGCACCCACATCGCGTGCGGCTGCCCGAGGCGCTCCATGTGCCCGAAGTGCATGGCGTGCGTGAATTCGTGGCGCAGCACCATGCCGATGTCGCTTGTGACGATCCGCCGGCGCGGGTGCTCGTACATCCCCTCGGTGGTCTGCGACCCGGCCACGGCGCGCTTCACGTCCGCGGGCGTGGCCACGGCGATGAACACCTCGACCTCGGGCACCGCATCGAAGAGCGTGGCTGCCTGCTGGTCGGCCTGACGTGCGAGCGTCCGCGCCATGTCGGCGTGGCTCGTCTCGTCGAGGCACGTGGCGAACACCAGCCGGTGCTCGGGGTCGTCGAGGTAGCGGTAGGTGTCGCCGGGGTGGTCCTCGCGCCACTTCTCCTGCTGGGTGCGGGCGCGCATGTCGCGTGCGCCGGCGGCTGCGCCGCCCTCGCCCCGCGGACCGCCGCGGCGACCGCCCGGGCCGCCGCCGTCGCGCGTCCGGTCGTCCGGCGCCGGTGCCTGCCCCTTGCGCCCGGGCCCGCTTGGCGCCGTCGCGGGCGGCCGATCGCGCACCCCGGGTGTCACGTCATCTGATGCGTCGTTGCTCGCGGCGGCGGCGGCACTCGCTGCCGACCACCCGGCCGGTCCGATGCCGGCGAGCGCCATGACCGCTGTGACCGCGACCACACTGCGCATGCGCAACCTCTGCGCCGAAGGCTACGCCGCCGCGCCCCGCCCGGTTCATGGAATCACGATTCCCGGACCGCGCCCAGCACGCGCCGGATGGCCTCGGGGTAGGCCAAGCACTCCTCCCGAAACACGCGCGCGGCAAGCACTTCCGGCGTGTCCCCGGGCTCCACCGGGCACCTTCGCTGCAGGACGGTGGTCCCGTGGTCGTAGTCCTCGTCCACCCAGTGGACGGTGCAGCCGGACTCGCGCCGCCCGGCCGCCAGCACGGCCCGGTGGACGTGCTCCCCCCACATCCCGGCGCCGCCGAAGTCCGGCAGCAGGGCGGGGTGGATGTTGAGCGTGCGCCCGCGCCAGGCATCCACGCGGAAGCGGCGCAGGTAGCCGCACAGGCAGACCAGTTCCACCCCATGCGCGCGCAGCGCCGCGTCGATCCGGTCGTCGAAGGTCACCGCGGGCTCGGGCGCCACCACCTCGACCGCGATCCCGCGCGCGCGGCACTGCTCGGCCGCGCCCGCGTCCGGGCGCGTCACCACGCAGACCGTCACGCGCGCGTCGAGCTCGCCGCGCGCGCAGGCGTCGGCGATGTTCGCCACCGTGCGCCCGCCGCGCGAGGCGAGCGCGCCGATGCGCACCGGCCCGGCGCTCAGTTGCACGCGCCCGTCTGCCACATCAGGTACGACCACTGGTCGACGGCTTCCTCGATCCGCTTGGCGAGCGGCTTTCCGGCGCCGTGGCCCGCGTCGCGGTCCACGTAGAGCAGGATGGGCTCGGCCGACCCGTCGCTCGCCGTCGCCGCCTGCAGCACGGCGGCCATCTTGCGCGCGTGCAGCGGGTGGACCCGGGAATCGTTCTCGCCCGCGGTGAACATCACCGAGGGGTACTTCGTCCCCTTCTTCGCGTTGTGGTACGGCGAGTACGCGCGCAGCCACCCGAACGCCGCGGCGTCGGTGCTGGCGCCGTACTCCGGCACCCAGTACTTGGCGAGCAGGAAGTCCTGGTAGCGCAGCATGTCGCAGAGCGGCACGGCGCTGATGGCCGCGCTCCACAGCTCGGGCCGCTGCGTGAC
>VEQS01000236.1 GCA_018883105.1 Phycisphaerales bacterium | reverse complement strand
CGGCGGGAGTTCAAGTGATCTACCAGCGGGTGTACGACAAGGCCCTCGCGCAGGCGAGCTACCTCGTCGGCTGCCCGGAGTCGCGCGAGGCGTTCCTCTTCGACCCCGAGCGCGACATCGACCGCTACGAGGCGGAGGCGCGCGCGCTTGACCTGCGCATCGTCGCCGTCGCCGAGACGCATCACCACGCCGACTTCGTGAGCGGCATGCGCGCCTTCGCGGCGTCTCGGCCGGTGGAGGTGATGCTGAGCGGGATGGGGAAGCCGCCGGCATGGGCTGCCGAGGGCCCGTTCCATGCGGGCGCGCGCATCCGGCTCCTGAGGGACGGCGAGGAGTTCCGCATCGGATCGCTTCGCTTCCGCACCCGTCACACGCCCGGGCACACGCGCGAGGCGCTGAGCTTCGAGTTCGTCGGGGAGCAGGGCTTCCCGATCGCGCTCTTCTCCGGCGACTTCCTGTTCGCGGGCGACATCGGCCGGCCGGACCTCGGATTCCTGGCGACCGGCGGCATGACGGTCGAGGAGAGCGCCGAGGCGCTGCGCCGGAGCCTGGCGCTCCTCGACGACATGCCCGACGCGACGGTGGTGCTGCCCGGCCACGGCGCAGGCAGCGCCTGCGGCAAGATGATCTGCCGGCTGCCGGAAACCACGGTGGGAATCGAGCGGGTGATCAACCGGCCGCTTCGCTCGAAGGACGACGGGCCGCGGTTCATGGAGGGATTGCTCCGCGACCAGCCCGATCCGCCGCCCTACTTCGGGCGCGTGAAGAAGGCGAACGAACGCGGCCCCGAGGTGCACGAGTGCGTGCCGAGCCCGCCGCGCCTGGGGCCGGAGGCGTTCCTTGAGGCCTCGCGCGGCCTGAACCGCGTCACCATCGACACCCGCGAGTGGGGCGAGTGGCTCGACGGCCACCTGCCCGGATCGATCTTCAGCATGCTCGACCAGTACTTCGGGCCGACGGTGGCCAACTACGTCGAGCCCGGCGACGAGGTGCTCCTGGTGTGCGAGCCCGAGGCGGTCGACCACGCGGTGCGCGTCCTCTACCGCGTGGGGATCGATGCCTTCGCCGGATGGACCTCGCCGCGCGAGTTCGCGCAGATCGACGAGGACGCCTTCGAGCCCGCCGGCTGCGAGGAGATCTGGCCGCGCGAGGCGCATCGGCGCATCTCGGGCGGGCATGCGGACGTGCTCGATGTCCGCTCGAAGGCCGAGTACCGCGCGGGACACGTGGCGAATGCCGCGAACATCCCGTTCATCCAGCTGGCCGAGCGCTGGCGCGAGCTGGACGCGTCGCGCCCGCTGGTCGTGTACTGCCGGAGCGGCAACCGCAGCGCGCGTGCGTGCGCGTACCTGCGCCGGCGCGGCATGCGCGTGGCGAACCTGCGCGGCGGCTACTGGCCGTACGTGGGGCGCGGGTACTGAGCCGGGCGGCGCGTGCGGGGCGCGTCCGGGCGCTCAGCGCACGCTGAGGGTCGGCTGCACGAATCCGCCCATCGCCTGCACGCTCACCTGCGATGCCAGGCGCTGGCACAGCCCGTCGAGGTCGCGGCCGAGGGCCGGCACCGACCAGTTGGCAAGCGGGGTGCCCGCGTCGGTGTTCGCGCGCAGCTGCATGTGGATCGGCAGGCCGCCCAGGAAGGGAAGCCCCATCTCCTGGGCCATCACCTGCGCGCCACCGCGGCCGAAGAGGTCGTATTCCTTGCCGTCGTCGCCCACGAAGTGGCTCATGTTCTCGACGACGCCGAGGATCGGGATCCCCAGCTGCTGGAACATTCGCACGGCGCGGCGGGCGTCGTCCTGCGCGATCCGCTGCGGCGTGCACACCACCACCGCGCCCGTGAGGGGCAGCAGCTGGCTCATGGTGAGCGGCACGTCGCCGGTCCCGGGCGGCAGGTCGATGATCAGGTAGTCGAGCGCGCCCCAGTCGGTCTGCAGCGCCAGCTGCTTGAACGCGCCGTGCGCCATCGGGCCGCGCCAGACGAGGGCCTTCTCGGGCTCGACCAGCTTGCCGAGGGTCATGGCCTTGATGCCGTGCACCTCGAAGGGCAGCAGCATGT
>VEQS01000122.1 GCA_018883105.1 Phycisphaerales bacterium | reverse complement strand
GAGCAGGTCGACGGCCGTGATGGCGGCCATCCTGCTCGCCGCGGTCGCGGCGCGCGCGGCGTTCCTCCCCGACGGGCTGTGGTACGACGAGATCGCGGCGTTCCTGGGCTACTCGCTCGACGGCCCGTGGCACGCGGCCACCACGTACTTCTCGACGGCCAACCACGTGCTGCACTCGGTGCTGGCGGCCGTGAGCGCCCGCACGCTCGGCGTGGACGAGCTGTC
This sequence comes from Phycisphaerales bacterium, assembly GCA_018883105.1. Classification (GTDB taxonomy): domain Bacteria; phylum Planctomycetota; class Phycisphaerae; order Phycisphaerales; family SM1A02; genus UBA966. Next base: position 8,782 of record VEQS01000122.1, on the reverse strand, counting down.
GCTCCGGATTCCGGGCTTCCTCGCGGGGATCGGCGCGGTCGCGGCCGTCGCGTGGCTCGCGCGCGAGGCGTGCGGCACGGGCCTGGCGCCGTGGGCCGCGGGCGCGGCGGCGCTGATGCCGGTGGCGGTGCTGCCGGCGACCGAGTCGCGCGGGTACTCGATGATGATGCTCTTCGCGGCGCTCGGGACCGCCGCGTTCCTGCGCGCACGCCGGGCCGGCGGCGCGTGGTGGCTGGCCTACGCGCTGGCCTGCGCGCTGGGGACGTGGTCGCACCTCGTGACGATCTGCGTGCCGGCGTTCCACGGGATCTGGTGCGTGGCGGCGGCGATGCGCGCCGCCGCCCCCGGCGATCGCCGGCGTGCGCTGGCGGGCGCGGGCGCCGCGCTCCTGGCCGGGGCGCTGTCGGCGGCGTTCCTCGCGCCGGTGATTCCGGGGATCATCGCGCTGCGCGACGACTTCCGTGCCCTCGACGGCAACGAGCCGACGCTCCTGGGTCCGGAAGGCGCCGCGATGCTCTGGTCGATCGGGGGGACATGGTGGGCGTGGCCGTCGGTGGCGGCGATGCCGCTGGCGATCGCGGGCCTCCACCGCGCCCGGCACGACCGCGCGTACCGGCAGGCGCTGGTCCTGTCGCTCGGCGGGGCGCTGGTGGCGCTCGCGTTCCCGATCCTGCTCGGAAGCTGGCTGTACGCGCGGTTCCTGGCATTCACCGTGCCGGGCATCGCCCTGCTCCTGGGCGGCGGGGCGCAGGCGCTCGCCGCGCGGCACCGCACTGCCGCGGCCGCCGCATGCGCGTGCGCCGTCGCCGCGTGGGTGGCCTGCCTGGCGACGCTCGGGCCGCGGCAGCAGCTGCGCGAGGCGACCGACCTGCTTGCGGCGGCGATGCGGCCCGGCGAGCGCGCGGTCGCGGTGGGCCTGCCCGACGACGTGCACCGCTGGTACGCGGTCGCACGCGGGATCGACCTCCCGGGCTGCGGCGCCTACGGGCGCGACATGCTGCCGGCCGTCGAGGACCGGTCGGTGCACTGGGTGATGTTCCTCTACCCGCGCGCCATGCCCGAGGCGCTCGGGGCGCTGCGCGCGCGCGGCTTCGAGGAGCGCGCGCGCCTGCCCGGGTGGATCGACTGGGGCGGCGGCGAGATCGTGCTCCTGGAGCGCCGATAGCATTCCGGCGCGCGTGCGCGGGACCTTCGAGATCATCTCCGAGCGCGAGGGAACGGGCGGATGGACCTTCGAGGTCCAGGAGATCCGGCACGACGGCTCGCTTGCCGGGGTGCGCCTCACCATGAGCTGGCAGGACTACGACCTCTTCTGCCCCGACGGCTCCGTGCCCCCCGAGGGCGTGGCGCTCGCCGTGCTGGAAGTGGCGAAGGAGCTCTGGCCCGAGGGAGTGCCGTCGCGGATCGACGCCAGCTCGCCGAGGCGGCGCGCCGCGGACGCGGACCGCCGGATCTCCGAGCGCGTCGACCTCAGGGCCGCGTGACGGCCTGGTCGGCCATGAGCGGCCTCAGCTCGCGCGGCCGGTGGACGACCGGCACCTCGACCCAGAACGTGCTGCCCTTGCCCGAGGCGCTCACCAGGCCGACCGAGCAGCCCATCAGGTCGGCAAGCTCGCGGCAGATCGCAAGCCCCAGGCCGGTGCCGCCCGCGCGGCGCGTGTGGCTCGCATCCACCTGGCGGAACTTCTCGAAGATCGTCTCCTGCATGTCCTCGGGGATGCCCGGGCCGTGGTCGGTGACGCTGATGCGCACGGCCTCGCCGCCGTTTCGCTGCGCACGTTCGACGGAGACGATCACCGCGCCGTCCTCGGGGGAGAACTTGATGGCGTTGGAGAGGAAGTTGTAGAGGATCTGCTGCAGCTTGCCGGCGTCGGTCTCCACCTTCGGCAGGCCGTCGGCGACGCGCGCCTGCAGGTCGATGCGCTTCTGCACGGCGAGCGGGCGCATGATGGCCTGCAGGCCCTCGACGACGTCGGCCGCCGAGGCCGGCGCCACGGTCACCTCCATGCGGCCGGCCTCGATCTTCGCCATGTCGAGGAGCGAGTTGATCATGTCGAGGAGCGACCGCCCGCTCCGCTGGATGTTGCCGATGTAGCGCAGGCGCTTGGGGTCGGGTGCCGCCTCCGAGCGCGCGACTTCCTCCAGGAGGTCCGCGAAGCCGATGATCGAGTTGAGCGGCGTGCGCAGCTCGTGGCTGACGTTCGCGAGGAACTCGCTCTTCAGGCGGTTGGACTCGCCGAGGCCGACGTTCGCCTCGGACAGCTCGCCGATCTTCAGGTCGAGCGCCTCGTTCATCGCGAAGAGCTGCAGCTGCGCACGCTCGGCGGCGTCGAGCATGCGGTTCATCCCCTCGGCAAGCGCGCCGAGCTCGTCGTGGCCGTCGGCCGGGGCACGCGCGGAGGTGTCGCCGCGCACGACGCGCTCGGCGGTCTCGCGCAGCTGGCGCACGGGGCCAAGCACCTCGCGGCGCACGAACACGGTGGCGACCGCCGCGCCGGCAAGCGCCAGCAGCGCCGCCCCGCCCGCAATGGTCCAGCGCAGGATTGCGGCGTCGGCGGCGGGATCGCCCGCGGCGGCGGGGTCGACCTGCGACGCGGCGGCCGAGGCCAGCGCACGGCCCGCGAGCAGCCATCCGCCGATTCCGACGACCGCGGCCACAACGCCGAGGCCCGCGCCCACGACGATGGTCGTGCGCGTGGCAAGCGAGCCCGTCCGTTCCGGCATGGAGCGGATGATAGGCTCGACCGTGCATGCGACGGCCCGAGTGCGACCCCGATGACGTGCGCATGGAGGACGTCCTCTGCGACTTCTGCCGCCGTGCGTGGGGCGAGTCGCTGCCGATGGTCGAAGGCCACCAGGGAAGCTGCATCTGCGGCGACTGCCTCGCCGACGCATTCCGCCAGGCGGTGCTCGCCGAACGGCCCGACGGCGCGCCGGAGCGGTGCACGCTCTGCCTCGAGGACCGGCCGGACGCCGGATGGGAGCGCGGCGGCGCGCGGGCCTGCCGCCGGTGCGTGCGGCAGTCGGCGGCGGTGCTGCAGAAGGACCCGGACCTCGGCTGGCGTCGCCCGACCGCGTGAGCCACCGGGAGCGGGCCACGGCCACCCGGTAGCCTTGCGGCCCATGGAGACCTACCTCGGCGAGGCCGACGAGCGCGTGATCGTGATCGTGGCGGACGGCGGGCTCAACTCGGGCACCGCGGCGCAGATCGAGGAGGTCGTCCAGCGTGCGGTCGACTGCGGCATGCGCGGCGTGATCGTGGACTGCTCGAAGCTCGACATCCTCTCGAGCGCCGGCCTCGGACGCCTCCTCATGCTCCACAAGCGCATGAAGCAGCACGGCGGCGAGGTGCGGATCGCGGGCCTCAAGGGGATGGCCGTGCAGGTGATCCGGCTCGCCAAGCTCGACGGCATCTTCGAGCTGTACCCGGACGTCTCGCAGGCACGCCTGGCCTTCAGGCCGAAGCCGGGCGGCGCCTGAGCGTCACGGCGTGGAACGGCCGCCCCTCGCGGCGGTACTTGCGCTCGAAATTGGTGCCGACCACCTCTCCGCTCGCGGCGCTCGCCGGGCGCTCGAACGGCACGGCATCGAAGAGGTGGCCCGCGGCGGCGATGCGCTCGCCGTACCAGGCCCAGAGGGCGTCGTGGTCGGTCACCAGGCGAAGCTCGCCGCCCGGCCGAAGCACGCGGTGGAACTCCACGAGCGACGCGTCCTGCACCACGCGACGCTTGTGGTGGCGTGCCTTCGGCCACGGATCGCTGAAGTAGAGGTGCACCACCGAGCACGACGCATCGGCCAGCCAGCAGCGAACGAACTCCGAGGCATCCGCGTACAGCATGCGCACGTTCGGGATGCCCGCACGGCGGATGCGGTCGGCGGCATAGCGGTAGAACTCGCCCGCCCACTCGATGCCCAGGTAGTTGACGTCCGGATGCGCGGGGGCTTCCTGCAGCAGGAAGGTTCCCTTGCCGGACCCGATCTCAAGCTCGAACGGCGCGTCAGGCCGCTGCGGGAAGAACCACGCCGGCCCGAGGCGGCCGGCCTCCGGGGGCGGCAGATCCTGCTGCGAGCGTCCGACGCCGGTGACGTCGAGCGCGCGGCCATGGCCCAGTCCGAACGACATGGCGCGAGGATACGGCGCGGCGCGCGTTCGGTAGCGTGGGGCGCGCCATGGAGATCGCCCCACGCATCGTCCGACACCTGGCGCACGCGCTCGCCTTCGCCCTGGCTGCCGCCACGTCCGTGCACGCCCGCCAGGAGGTGATCCGCCCCTTCGACGGCGCCACGCTCGACGGGTGGAACGGCGACCGCGGCACGTGGTCGGTCGAGGACGGCGCCATCGTCGGCCGGTCGGCCGCGGAGCGTCCGCTGGCGGCGAGCAGCTATCTCGCCTGGGACGGCGACATGCCCGGCGACTTCCGGCTCCGCTGCGAGTTCATGGTGACGGGCGGCAACAGCGGCATCCAGTACCGCAGCGCGCGCGTCGACGGGCAGGCGGACATGGCAGGCTTCCAGGCCGACCTCGACGCGGCCAACGCCTACACCGGCATCCTCTACGAGGGGCTCGGGCGCGGCATCATGAGCGCGCGCGGCGAACGCGCCGAGTGGACCCCCGAGGGCAAGCGCGTCGCCGGCACGTTCGCCGCGGACGCGGCGCTGAAGGGCGTCATGCGCCCGGGCGAGTGGAACGAGTACGTGGTCGAGGCCCACGGCACGCGCGTGCGCCACTGGATCAACGGGACGCTGATGACCGACGTCGTCGACGGCGACGCGACGCGGTTCCGCCGCGACGGGCAACTGGCGTTCCAGCTCCACCAGGGGCCGCCGATGGAGGCCAGGTTCCGCGCGATCGAGGTGACGCCGATCCGCGAGGCGCCGCCGGCCGAGGCGATCACGGCGCCGGCGGGCTTCGAGGTGGCGCGCGTCGCGAGCGCGCAGCCGGGGCAGGGAAGCTGGGTGGCGATCGCCTTCGACCCGCACGGGCGCGCGATCGTGAGCCCGCAGTCGGGGCCGCTGATGCGCCTGGAGATCCCCGGCCTGTCGGACGGGTTCGAGGGCGAGGAGGTGCGCGCCACCGTGCTCGACGAGGCGCCGGGCAGCGCGCAGGGACTCTGCTTCGTGGGCGAGGACCTCTGGGTGAACTCGTCGGCCGCGGGCCCGGACGCCGGGCTCTGGCGCCTGCGCGACGGCGACGGCGACGGGCGCTTCGACGCACGCACGAAGGTGCTGTCCTGGGACGGGGACGGCGGCGAGCACGGTCCCCACGGCGTGGTGCCCGGCCCGGACGGCGCGATCTACGTCGCGGTCGGCAACCACACGCCCGTGCCCGCGTCGGTCGAGCGCGCGGCATGCGACCGGTGGGCCGAGGACATCGTGGGCGAACGGATGTGGGACCCGCGTGGCCATGCCGTCGGGCTGACGGCGCCGGGCGGCACGGTGATCCGCGTCGATCCCGTGACCGGCGACGCCGAGCTGTGGGCCACCGGGTTCCGCAACCACTACGACCTGGCCTTCACGCCCGACGGCGAGCTCTTCACCTACGACAGCGACATGGAGTGGGACATGGGCGCGCCGTGGTACCGCGCGCCCCGCATCGTGCACGTGGTGCGCGGCGGCGAGTACGGATGGCGATCGGGAAGCGGCAAGTGGCCCGCGTGGAGCCCCGACGGCATGCCCGCCGCCTGCGACACCGACGCCGCGAGCCCAACCGGCATGCTGCACGGCGCGGACGGCGCGTTTCCGCCGCCCTGGGACCGCATGCTCTTCGCCGCCGACTGGACGTACGGACGGATCCTCGCGGTCGACCTGCGCGCCACCGAGGGGAGCTTCGTCGGCACGTGGCAGCCGTTCGTCACCGGCCGGCCGATGCCGGTGGCGGACATGGCGTGGGGCCCGGACGGCGCGATGTGGATCGTGACCGGTGGGCGCGGCACGCAGAGCGGGCTGTACCGCGTGGCCGCCGCGGGAGGCATGGATCCGGGGGCCGCCGGCCCACCGGCGGCGGCGATGCGCCCGGCGCCGGACGACCGAACCTCGCGCGCCGCGGCAGCCAAGGCATCGCTGCGGCGCGCGTTCGAGGGGCTCATGACCCGTCCCGGCGGCGCGGCGGCCATGCCGGCGATCCGGCGCGCCCTCGCAAGCGACGACCGTGCCGTCGCGTTCGCCGCGCGCGTGGCGCTCGAGCACCGCGGGCCGGAAGCGATCGCCGACGCGATGTCGGACGGGACGCCGCGGGTGCGCGCGATGGCCCTGCTTGCGGCGGCGCGCTGCGACGCCATCGCGCCGGACCGCGTGTTCGACGGGGTGCTCGGCGACGCCGGGCTTGGCGACGCGGATCCATGGACGCGGATCATCGCGCTGCGCGCGCTCGGCGTGTCGGTCTCGCGCCATCGCGAGGCCGGGCGCGCGAACGCCGACCGCATTGCCGCGTTCCTCGCCCCGGGCCTCGCGGACGAAGACCCGCGGATCGCCGAGGGCGCGCTCGACCTTGCGTGCGCCCTCCGCCGGCCCGAGGCCATCGAGCCGGCGCTGCGCCGCCTGGAGCACGCGCGCACCCGCGCGGAGGCGTTGCGCTGGGCGACCATGCTGCGTGCCGTCGACGTCGGCTGGGCCGATGCGCAGCGGGCGCGGCTGTGGACGGCGCTCGACCGGCTGGACGACCAGGCGGGCGGCTTCAGCCTGGGCGGGTTCATTGCCCGCATCCGCGAGGATGCGTCGAAGGCAATCGGGCGGCCGGCGGCAGGGGCGGCGGCCGGCGACGGCGCGTCGGCGGCGACCGAACCGGCGGTGGTGCCACGTCCGTCGCCCCCGCCCGCAGCCCTCCGCACGTGGACCGTCGACGAACTGACGACCGCCTTGCCCGAGGACGGCGACGAGCGCGACGTCGCCCGCGGGGCGCGCGTCTTTGCCGAGACGACATGCGTCCGCTGCCACCGCTTCGACGGCCAGGGCGGCGCCACCGGCCCCGACCTGACCGGCGTGGGCGGGCGCTTCACGCGCCGCGACCTGCTCCGGGCGATCCTGGAGCCAAGCGCCGACGTGAGCGACCAGTACCGCGACAGTGCGATCACCCGCACCGACGGCGACACGGTGATCGGCCGCATCGTCGGCCAGGATGCCGAGTCGATCACGGTCGGCGTCGATCCGTACGGCCCGGCGACCGTGCGCATCCCGCGCGCGGACGTCGCGTCGATCGAGCCCGTGCCGACCTCGAGCATGCCGGGCGGCCTTCTCGGCGCGCGCACCCGCGCGGAGATCCTCGACCTCCTGGCCTACCTCGAGGCCGGCGGCCGCGGCGGCTGAGCGAGGATCCAGTCGCCGACGAGGGAGAGGACCGCGGGATCCACCGTGACCTCGATCACGGCGTATTCGTCGATCGTCCCGCGCGCGGCAGGCTGGAAGAGGTGGTTGAGGCCGGGCATCGTGCGGACGGTCGCGGCGACGCCCGCATCGCGCAGGGCCGCGGCCACGGGCGCCTCGTTCTGCGACGGCAGCACCTGCAGGTCTCGCTCGGCGAAGAGCGCGAGCACCGGGCAGCGCAGCGACCGCAGCGCCACCGACGGGTCGAGCGCCATGAAGCGCCGCATCCACGGCGCGCGCATCTGCGTCACCGTGCCTGCCACCGCCTGATCGCGCTGCGCCGGGTCGACCGCAGCCGCCGCCCCGCTTGCGGCCAGCTGCGCGTCCACCATGGCGGCGGCAAGCGCCCGCAGCTCGTCGGCGGACCTGCCCGCGGCTGCGGCGTCGACGAGCGCGCCATGCGCGGCGATCACCTTGGCAAGCGCATCCGGGTTGACGCCCGCGGCCCCGAAGAGCGCGGCAGTCTGGCCCTTGAGGATCGATGCCCCGTCGACCCCGGTGCCGGCAAGCATCACCACGAAGGCCGGACGCGGCCCGCCTCCGGGCCGGCGGTCGATCGCGACCGTGGCCATGGGACCCGTCATCCCGCCCTCGCTGTGGCCGAGGAACCCGGTGCGCGCAGGGTCGATTCCTGCCTGCGCGACCAGCCAGTCGAACGACGCCTCCGCATCGCTGGCGAGGTCGTCCGACGTGGCGTTGCCGAAGGACCCCGTGCTCCGCCCCGTGCCGCGGTCGTCGCAGCGAAGCGATGCGATGCCGCGCCGCGCCAGCGCGTCGGCCATCACCAGGAACGGCCGGTGGCCCATGATCGACTCATCGCGGTCCTGCGGGCCGCTGCCGGTCAAGAAGACCACCGCGGCCACGCGCGCCGCGGCCGAGGCACCGGGAGGCAGGACGAGCGTGCCCGCAAGCACGTGGCCCGCCGGATGCCTGACCTCCACCTCACGCGTCTCGTAGGGGAGCGGCGGCACCGGGTCCTGCGGACGCGACGGCTCGCCGGGACGGAACGAGATCGGCGCGGCGAACGAACCCTGGCGGAAGGAGCCTTCGAGGCGCCCGTCCACGGGCCGCACCTCGATCGTCGCCGGCACCCCGACGGGGATGCGCATGGAGAGCGCGCCGCCCGGGCCACCCGTCACCTCGAGGGCAAGCCGCTCGATCCCCTGCGCCGGGATGTCAAGCGTGGCATCGCCGTCGTCCTCGAGCCGCAGAACCATCCGCAGCGCGCCGCCCGGCACCACGAGGTCCGCGAGGTACGAGCGCACGCCGGCCTGCGCGCACGCGCCGGCCGCACGCGCGGAGGCGAGCGCACACGCGCACGAGACGGCCAGCGCCACGAACGATCGCCACGATGCCATCGGATCCTCCAGCGGCACCTGGCCGCGGCTGGTCGACTGCCGGTCAGTCGGGCGCGTACTCGGTG
>VEQS01000005.1 GCA_018883105.1 Phycisphaerales bacterium | reverse complement strand
GGACGGGAAGAAGAAGACCGTCAAGCGCCGCGAGGTCACCCGCTCCGGCGCCGGCGCGCCCTGAGCACGCGGTGTTCCCGGCCTACTGCACGAACGTCGTCGCCGGGCGCACCCTCGAGGCGACGCGGGCGGCGGTCGTCCGCACGATGGGCGGCGTGCGCGCGCGCCTGGGCACGGCCGATGCGCTGCCGATCGGCCTCTGGCTCTCCGCGCGCGCCGCGGACGAGCTCGCCTCCGAGCCCGACGGCGCGCGCCGCCTGCGCGACGAGCTCGCGCGCGCCGGGCTCTCGGTCGTCACGCTGAACGGGTTCCCCTACCACGACTTCCGCCAGCCGGTGGTGAAGCACGCGGTGTACGAGCCGCACTGGGCCGACGTGCGGCGCCTGCTGCACACGCAGCGTCTCGCCGACCTGCTCCCGGGCCTGCTGCCGGAAGGAACCCGCACGGCATCGATCAGCACCCTGCCCCTCGGCTGGCGCATGCGGTTCTCGCTCGAGGGCTGCGGCGCGAGCGTCGGGCTCGCGGGCGTCATGCTCGAGCAGCTGGTGTCGCACCTCGCGCGGGTCGAGGACCGCACCGGCGTGCTTGTCACGGTCGACCTCGAGCCCGAGCCCGGATGCATGCTCGACCGGCCGCAGGATGCGGTCGGCTTCCTGCTCCATGCGCTGCACGCCCGGCCCGGCGCGCCGGATCCGCGGCGCTACGTCGGGATCTGCCACGACACCTGCCATGCCGCGGTGATGTTCGACGGCCAGCGCGACTCGCTGCGCGCCTACCGCGACGCAGGGATCCGCGTGCACAAGGTGCAGCTCTCCAGCGCGCTCGCCTGCGACGGTTCGCCGGAGTCGCTCGCCGTCCTCGCGGCCTATGCCGAGCCGCGGTGGCTGCACCAGACCTGCGTGCGCGCGGCCGACCGCACGGTGCGCTTCTGGGAGGACATCCCGCATGCGCTTGCCGCCGAGCCGGCGGGCGAATGGAGGACCCACTTCCACGTGCCGCTCTTCGCGGCGCGCCTCGGTGCGCTCGGCACCACGCAGCCCGCGGTCGAGGAGTGCCTCGCGGAGGTCGCGTCGTGGCCGGCCGGCGAGCGCCCGGCCTTCGAGGCCGAGACTTATGCTTGGGACGTGCTGCCGCGCGATGCAACCCAGGGCGAGGCGCTCGAGGACGGCATCGCCGCCGAGCTCCGCTGGGCCGCCGGCCGCCTGCGTGCGCACGGACTCGCCGGGGTGCCGGCGTGAGCCGCGGCGGGCAGGTGGGCGCGTGGCTCGAGCTGATGCGCGCGGGGAACGCGCCGACCGTGGTGTCGAACGTGCTCGCCGGGATCGCGATCGGCCTGCAGGCTCGGCTCGCCGATGCCCCCGTGCCGTGGGGGACGGCGTCCCTCCTGCTCACGGGAACGGTCTTCGTCTACGTGGCCGGCATGGTGCTGAACGATGCGTTCGACGCGCGGATCGACGCGCGCGAGCGGCCGCGTCGGCCGATCCCCTCGGGCCGCATCCCGGCGGCGCGGGCGCAGTTCGCGGGACTGTCGATGCTGGCGGTCGGCACCGCGATGCTCGCCGTCAGCTCGGGGGCCACGTTGTGGTGGTCGCTGCTGCTTGCCGGCTGCGTGCTCACCTACAACGCGGTGCACGCCTGGGTGCCGGGCACGTTCGTGCTGCTCGCCGCCTGCCGCGCCATGGTGCCCGTGATCGCCGCCTGCGGCACCTCGCCGGGCGCCGAGCGCGCGCTGCTGGCGTGGGTCGCCGGCGGCACCTTCGCCTACGTGCTGGCCCTCTCGGTGGTGGCGCGCGAGGAGATGCGCGGCGTCGGCGCGGTCACCGCGCGCGCGGCATGGGTGCTGCCGCTCGCGGCCTGCGCGCCGCTGGGCATGTGGTTCTCCGAGGGCGTCGCGCCGGAGGGCGCGTTCCTTGTCACCGCGGGCCTCGGCGCGATCGCGGTGGCCGTGGTGACGGTGGTCGCCGGCATCCGGTCGCTCGGCGGCCCGGGCAGCGCGCCGGCGGCGGTGGGCACGTGGATCGGCGCGATTCCCGCGGTCGATGCGGCCACGTGCTTCCTGCTCGGCCGCCCGCTCCTCGGGTTCCTGTGCGTGGCGATGTGGGGCATCGCCGGCGCGCTGCGGCCGCGGCTTCCCGCAAGCTGATCGCGCCGCTGCCCTGCTACCATTGTGGTCCCCATGCAGCTGCTCGCGGCCACCGACCTCACCGGCTACGTGACCATCGCGATGGCGGTGGTGATGAGCACGATCTTCGCGATCGTGAACATCGGCGCGAGCTGGATGCTCGGGCCCCGACGCGAGGGCGACATCAAGGGCGACACCTACGAGTCGGGCATGAGCGCCATCGGCACCGCCCGCAAGCGCTTCAACGTGCGCTTCTTCGTGGTCGCGATGACGTTCCTGCTCTTCGACGTCGAGGTGATCTTCCTCTACCCGTGGGCGGTCGCCTATGCGCAGCTCGAGCCGCAGAGCCCGATGTCGGGCCTGTTCCTCGCGCGCATCCTGTTCTTCATCGCGACCAGCGTGCTCGCGTACATCTACGCGTGGCGCAAGGGCGTCTTCCGCTGGGACTGATCGGCTCCGCGTGTCGAAAGCGCCATCGCTGACGTTCTTCGGGGCCGCCGGGGAGGTCACGGGAAGCTGCACGCTCCTGGAGACCGACCGCGCGCGCGTCCTGGTCGACTTCGGCCTGTTCCAGGGCTCGCACGAGCAGGAGCGGCGCAGCGCCGACCCGCCGCCGGTGGACTTCCGGTCGCTCGACGCGGTGGTCTGCACTCATGCCCACATCGACCACTGCGGCCGGCTCGGGATGCTGCCGCGCCTCGGCTTCGACCGCGCCATCTGGTGCTCGGAGCCGACCGCGGAGCTGCTCCCGATGGTGCTGCGCAGCTCCGCGAACCTGCAGAAGGTGCGCCTCCAGGAGCATCGCGAGGGCACCGGTCCCGACGCGGTCGTCGTCGATCCGCCGCCAGACCCCGCGGTGACCTCGGCGCAGCGCCGCACCGAGGACCCGCCCGTGCTCTACGGCGGCGGCGACGCCGACCGTGCCGGGCGCATGGCGATCGGCGTGCCCTACGGCGCGTGGCGCGACCTTGCCGACGGCGTGCGCATGCGGCTGCACGACGCCGGGCACGTGATCGGCAGTGCATCGGTCGAGCTCGAGGTGAAGCACGGCGCGTCGCGCACGCGCATCCTGTTCTCCGGCGACGTCGGCCCGCGCGGCGACTCGTACCTGCGCGAGCGGCCGGACGCGCCGGAAGCCGACGTGGTGGTGATGGAATGCACGACGGGCGCGCGCCCCGCGGACGCCCCGGTCGCCGACGTCCCCGTGGAGCTGCGCGAGATCGTCGCCGACTGCCGTGCGCGCGACCGGACGGCGGTGCTGCCGACCTTCAGCCTCGGACGTGCGCAGGTGATCGTCCACCACCTCGCACGTCTCGCACGCGAGGGCGTGATGGGCGAGATGCCGGTCTACCTCGACAGCCCGATGGCGATCCGTGCGGGCGAGCTGTGCGTGCGCCATCCGTCGCTCCTCTCCGACGAGGCGCGGGCGATGGTCTCGCGCGGTCACTCGCCGTTTGACTTCGATTCGCTGCATTTCCTGTGGTCGCGCCGGCATTCGCTTCGGATCGCCGGGCGCCAGGGTGCGGGAATCGTGCTCGCCGGAAGCGGCTTCTGCGACGCGGGTCCGGTGCTCCACCACCTCGAGCACCATGTGGGTCATGACCACGGGCACGTGGTGTTCACCGGCTACGTGCTCCCGGGCTCCCTTGCCGAGGCGCTGGCCGAGGGGCGCGCGCGCCGCGTGCGCATCAACGGCCAGGAGCTCGACGTGCGTGCGCGCGTCACCCGCCTGCATGGGCTCAGTGGCCACGCGGATCCGTCGCAGATGGAGTCGTGGCTCCTCGGATCGGGGAAGGTTCCCTCGGCGGTGCTCCTCAACCACGGCGACGAGCGGGCACGCGAGATGATGTCCGCACGCCTTGCATCCGCGGGCTGCGCGCGCGTCGAGCGTCCCGCTCCGGGCGCAACCTGGTCGGCGTGACCTCGCCCGTCGCGGCGCACGCCCGCACCCGGGTGCGCCGTACGATGCGGCCATGACCCAGATCTACCAGGACGATGGCGATCGGCTCATGCAGGTCAGCCGGGGAATGAAGGGCATCACGGTGGTTCCGCAGGGCGACGTGCGCGCCGCCTCGGGCGAGCGGCGCATCCGCATCCAGTGGGGCCAGCATCTGCTCGATGACCTGCTGCGCGGGCGCTACCGCACCCTGATCTGCGGCGTGAACGAGCGCGACAACTCGCACGGCATCCTGGGCGAGGTGCTCCGGCTGGTGCCGACGTCGCAGTGGACGCTTGCCTCCGCCACCTCGTTCGCCAAGACCTTCCGCACCGCCTCGGGCCTGCACGGGAAGGACGACCGGGAGCCGTACGTCCTGAAGTTCGACCTCGACCGGCTGCTGGTGCTGGCCCTGCTGCGGCCGGCGGACCGCGACCACTTCACGCTCGACGACATCGAACGCGGCTTCCGCACCGTGTCACGGATGCTCGACGGCCGCTGGGACCGCGAGCCCGCGGCAACGGTGTCGTTCCTGGGCGCGAAGTCCAATCGCCTGGCCGGCCACAAGGGCGCGGAGCCGAGCTTCGAGGCCGTGCTGGCCCGCATGCACGCGGCTGGCTATGGCGGCGACGTCTATCCGTCGGTCACGATGTGGGACAGCGTGTCGGTTGGCGTGTACGGGACGTATCCGTTCCCGGAGACGCTGGACCGCATGCGGGATGGGTCGTCGTAAGACGAAGTTATCGGACGTAGTGCCGACGACGGGGTGCCCTGCTCCTTCGCCCTGGTGGTGTGGGGACCGTGGTGCGTGGTCGCTCGCCGACGCGCGTGCCGAAGTTACGATCGCATGACGCGTTGGTGCGATGCGTGGATGTTCCACGCGGAACGATGCCATCGCGCACACATGGAGGTGTTTCATGGCCAAGGATCCCGGTCGTTCGTCCCCTGCCAAGCCTGGTCTTTCGAAGCTCGGGCGCGGGCTGGGAAGCCTGATTCCAGTGCCGGCGCAGCGCCCGGCCGTCGCGGTCGAGCCGTCGCGATCGGTTTCTGCACCAGCCGCGGCGATCACCACCGAACCGAAGCCATCGACCGCCTCCGGCGCAGCCGTCGGAACTCCCTCGGCCACGATCACCTCGGCGGCGACGGCCTCCGAGAGCGCGGATCCAGCGGGCGTTCGCGTGACCTTCATCCCAGTCCTTGGAATCTCGCCCGGCGCGTATCAGCCGCGCGGCCAGATGGATCCGGCGATGCTCGATGCGCTCGCCGCCAGCATCGCGCAGTCCGGGCTCATGCAGCCGATCGTCGTGCGCCGGCGCGGGGCCGGACATGAACTGATCGCCGGCGAACGCCGGTGGCGGGCCGTGCAGCGGCTTGGATGGGCCGAGATCCCGGCGATCGTGCAGGATGTTGATGACCGTCAGGCCGCCGAACTCGCCCTCATCGAGAACCTGCAGCGGGAGGACCTGAACCCCATGGATCGGGCAACTGCGTTGCGCCGATTGAGCGAGGAGTTCGGGGTATCGCACCAAGGCCTCGCTGAACGCCTGGGGCTCGACCGGTCGACCGTGACGAACCTGCTGCGGCTGAACGAGCTGGATGCCGCGTCGGCCGCGCACGTTCGTTCGGGGGCGCTGACGTTGGGTCACGCGAAGGTGCTCATGGGCATCACAGAGGTCGCGCGCCGCCGGTTGCTGGCGGACACGGCTGCGGCAGGCGGCTGGTCGGTCCGTCAGCTCGAGCAGGCGGTGCGGTCAGAGGGGGGTGTTCCACGTGGAACATCGAGCACGCACGGACGGGGGGCACCGTCCAGCGCCCATGTTGCCGATCTGCAGCGGCGGCTCGAAGAGCACCTCGGCACGCGCGTGGAACTCAGGGTCGGTCGGCGAAAGGGCGCTGGCGAACTGAGGATTCACTTCCATTCGCTGGATGCGTTCGACGGCCTTATGCAGCGGATTGGGTTCAACCCATCCAAGATGTCAGTGTAATACGTCCGATAATCACATCTTGCCGCGGGCGTGGGTTGCACGGCGCTTCCGGTTCGACCGCCGCATCTCATCGCCATGAACATCGAATGCTCGGCTGCCCGTTCGGTCGATGTGACCGGGTCCGCTCTCTTTGATCCACGGAATCCACGGAACCCTCCACCCATGAACTGCTGCTGCCTTGGTCTTCGTTGCGCCGCCGTCCTCCTCGCCACCGCCGGTGTCGCCACCGCCATCCCGATGATCGGCGCCTCCGCGTCCGCGCAGGCACCGGCGGCTGCCGTGGCTGCGCCGGCCGCGATGGCCTGCATGGTCGACCCGGTGCACAGCAAGGCCCTCTTCCGGGTCCATCACCTCGGCGCCGGCCAGTTCTGGGGCCGCTTCAACGACGTCACCGGGTCCTTCTCCTTCGAGCCAGGCAAGGCCGAGGGCATGAACTTCGACATCTCGATCTCGACCGAGAGCGTTGACTCCGGCAACGAGGACCTCGACAAGCACCTGCGCAGCCCCGACTTCTTCGCCGCGAAGGACTTCCCGAAGATGACCTTCCGCAGCACGGGCGCCAAGAAGACCGGCGAGCGCACGTACGAGCTGATGGGCGACCTCACCATGCGCGGCGTCACCAAGCCGGTGACCGCCACGCTCGAGTTTTGCGGCATGGCCGACATGGGCCGCGGGCCCAAGGCTGGCTTCGAGGCCCAGTTCACGGTGAAGCGCAGCGAGTTCGGCGTCAACTACGGCGTCGAGAAGGGCGCCATCGGCGACGAGGTGCGCGTGATCGTCAGCCTCGAGGGCGGCCCCAAGAAGTGACGCCCGAGCGGGGTCGCCATGGAAGCTGACCTCGTCCTGCGCGCCGTCCTGCTGCCGGCGGCGCAGGCGTACTTCATGATCGCCGTCCTGGCGGCGGTGGCGGGGCGATCGGCGCGTCGTTCGCCCGTCCGGTCCACCGCAACCGGGTTCACGTGGCTTCCGCTTGCGGCCGCGCTTCCCGCCGTGCTGTCCTATGCCCAGCAGGAAGGAGCGGCCGGCCTGTCGTGGCCGCCCGCGGTCGCGTTCAACTGGACATGGGTGGCACTGTCGCTTGCGGCACTCTCCACGGTCGCGCTGGCGCCCGCGCCGGCGGTGGTGCGGTCGGTGCTTCCGGCGTTCCTGGCGCTGTCGGTGGTCGTGCCACCCGGGTACGCCGATCCAGGTGGGCGCCTCCTCGCGGCGGCAATCGTCGGTGCGGCGTCCTTCGCGGCATCATCCGCGCGAGGCACGCGCGAATCCGCCGGCGCGTCCGAGCACGTCGCATGGTGGCTGGTCTTCGGCATCGCGAGCGCCATGGCGCTCCTCTCCGGCTTCGCGAAGCTCTCCTTCGTGATCGCCTCGCTCTCCGCGGCGGCATCCATGCTTGCGCTCATCTCGCCGTGGATGCCGCGGCTGCGTCCCGACGGCGCATCGACGGCGGCGAGCGCCTGCGCGCTCGGGGTGCTGTGCTTCCTGGGGCTGGGCTACGACGAGAGCGGGTTCCCGTGGTGGTCGTGGGCGCTCCTCGCCTGCGCCCCGGCCGGGCTTGCCGTCCGCGGCTTCGCGTGGGGGTCGCCGCGCGCGCGTGCGCTCGCGGTCATCGCGGTGCCGACGCTCCTGGCGCTCTTGGCGCTTGTCCTCGCCCTCGGGTGGACGGGAGCGTTCGCGCGCTTCGGCCAGCCGGCCGAGCCGGACCGCGACGTCTACGGGCTGCGGACCGAGCCGTAGGATCCGTGCATGTCCGCGTGGATCCCGTTCCTCTCGCCCGCTCCGGCAACCTCGCGGTGGTGGTGGCTCCTCATGGTTCCGATGTCGATCCTCATCTGCATGGCCTGGAAGGCCGTGCGGCAGGACGACATGCGCGGCTACTGGGGCGCCGTCACGCGGATGTCCGCGCAGGTGATCCTTGCGATGATCGGCATGTTCGTCGCGCTTGCGGCGATCGTGCAGTTCCTGGTGCCGCAGCTTCCGGCGGAGTGAACCGCACGAAACCTCATGCGCCGCGCCGCACGCCGCGCCCGGGCTTCTGGCCCTTGGCGATGGGCTGCTTGCGCTGCGTGCCGCGCCCGGCGGCCCCCGGTCCGACCCCGGCACTCTTGCCGCGCCGCGGGCGCTTCGGGGTGCGCTTGATCATGTCCGCCAGCCTCGGCTCCTTCGTGCGCTGCGCGCGTGCCGGCCTTCCCGTCCCGCGTCCGGGGGCTCTCGGCGCCTCCGCATCGGGCGCCACCCGGTCCTGCATGCGCAGGTACTCGCGGTGCGCCGGCGGGGCGGACGGCTCGAGCTTCACGCGCATGGCGCCCTCGACCTGCGACCAGCGCTCGCGGTCGGACGGGCAGCGGAACGTGAAAGCCTCCGCAGTGCCGCCGCCATGGCCCGCGCGGCCCACGCGGTGCACGTACTCCTCGGGCAGCAGGGGAACGTCGTAGTTGACCACCGTGCGCGCGGCCGGCACGTGCAGCCCGCGCGCGGCCACGTCGGTCGCCACCACCACGTCGGCGTGGCCCGCCGCGAACGCCTCGAGCGCTTCCTGGCGCTGGCGCTGGCTGCGGTCGCCGTGGATGAGCACCGTGCGCACGGCGTGCCGCCGCAGCGCCCCCGCCACCCAGCCGGCGCGCCGCCGAGTGCGGCAGAACACCATCACGCCGCGGCGCTTGCCGTCCTTCACGAGCGCCACCGTCACCGCGGTCTTCGCCTCGTCGGGCAGGTCGAAGAGGTGCTGGCCGAGGTCGGTGCGCCGTTCGGGCGTGCCCTCCACCCGCGCCCGCTCGCGGCCGACGAGGTCGATCCGCTGCGGCGCACGCAGCATCTCCTCGACCACGGTCTCCACGGGGCGGGGCATCGTGGCGGTGAAGAAGAGGAGCTGCCGCGACTCCGGCGCCCGCGAGAGGATCTCCTTGGCCTGCGGCAGGAAGCCCATGTCGAGCATGCGGTCGGCCTCGTCAAGCACGCACTGCTGCACGAAGGCAAGCGACAGCACGTCAAGCTCGCACAGCTCGCGCACGCGGCCGGGCGTCCCCACCAGCAGGTCGATCCCGTCCTCGACGCGCTCGCGCTGCGGGGCCAGTGCGCTCTTGCCGTACACCGCCGTCGCACGCAGCACCGTGCCGCGGAAGAGCCGCTCGGCCTCCTTCGCCACCTGCTGGGCCAGCTCGCGCGTGGGGCAGAGCACCAGCGCTCGCAGCCGGCGGCGCGGGTCCACCGGTCGGCCACGCATGCGCGGCGGCGGGTCGGCCAGCAGGCGCATGGCCACCGGCACCAGGTAGGCGAGCGTCTTGCCGGTCCCGGTGGCGGCCACCACGGCGATGTCGCCGCCGCGTGCCGCGGCAGGGATGGCCGCACGCTGCGCGGGGGTCGGCGAGGCGGCGCCCATCCGGGCGAGCGATCCGCAGAGCAGTGCGGGCACGCCCAGCGCGGCAAAATCCGTTCCGTCGGTCATCGGCCGCACTCTACGCGCCCGGCCGCCGGCATCACTTCTTCGGCGCTGCGGCCGGTTCCGGCTCCTCGTCGGGTGCGGTCGGCGCGCGCTGCAGGTCCTTCTCGAGGTACTTGGCGCGCATCCGCTTGTGCCGGTCGTTCAGGTCCACCTCTCCGCCGTCGATCCACGCGCGGCGCACGCTCGAGGTCACCTCGAACGGATCGCCCGTCCACAGGACGATGGTCGCGCTCTTGCCGGGCTCGATGGTGCCGTAGCGGTCGCCGACGCCGGCGATCGAGGCCGGCACGCGCGTCACCGCGCCGAGCATCGCCGCATGCACGTCGGCCATCATGCCCGCCGGCGCATGCGCCGCGGCACGCCCGGCCTGCGCCGGAAGCGATCGCTCGTGCGCGGGCTCGTCGCCCGAGGCGAGCGAGCACTGCAGGCCCGCGGCCATCAGGCGCACCGGAAGCTCGTACACCGACGCGTAGTGGTCCTGCTCGCGCAGCGGCAGGCGGTTCACGCCCGTCACCACCACCGGAACGTTGTGGTCCTTCAGGAGCCCGGCCACCTCGAGCGCACCCAGGCCTCCCACGATCACCGGGCGGTAGTTGCGCCGCACCGCCCAGAGCACGCCCGCCTCGATCTGCCCCGGCCAGTTGGCGTCGATCAGGACGGGCTCGCGGCCCGCCACCACGTCGGCGACGGACTCGTAGCGTGCGTCCTTGTCGATGGACGCATCCGCGCCGCGCGCGCGCAGGTAGGCCTCGGCCGCGTCGAAGAAGCGGTCGATCTCGGCCAGGCGCCTGTCGCGGTCCTTGCGCTGTTCGTCGGACGACTTCGCCCACCGCGCCTGCACCGGCTCCATCATGGGCCAGCGGACGATCAGGCCCGCGGCCGGGCGCACGGTGCGCTCCAGGGCGGTCCAGCCGTCGAGCCGCATGGCGCTCGCGTGGCCGGCGACCACGCCTCCCGACGGAAACGTGTGCGCCATCAGGATGCCCGCGTTGCGCGCCACGGGCGGCAGGTCGCTGTCCGGGTTGGTGGCGGTGGCAGCGTGGATCTCCGCGCGGAAGTCGCCGAACTCGCGCGTGTCGTCGGTGGCTTCCACCTGCAGGGTCTCGACGAGCCCGAGCGTGGTGGCACTCGCCCAGAGGCCTGGCGTCACCACGTGCCCGGCGGCATCGATCACGTCTGCATCCGGCTTCGCGGTGCCGGCAGGCATCGGCTCGGCGCCCACGGCGAGCACCTTGCCGTCATCGAACACGACCCAGCCCTTGGCGATCGCCGACGCACCCGGCACGGCCGTATGGACCGCGACGTTGCGCAGCACCACCTGCGTGCGCTGGGGCGGGGCGGGGATCTCGGTCGACTGCGCATGCGTCGGCAACGCCATGCATGCGGCCGCCATCGCGGCCGCGAGATTCATTCCGATCGACTTCATCGTGCACCTCCTTCGCCGAGGGTTTCCTCGAAGATCGCGTTCCACGAGTCCATCCGGTCGCATCCGCACTCGCCGGGCCGGATGGCCGACGGATCGATGCCCGAACGCACCTGGTCCATCAGGACGTCGGCGCGCGTGCCCAGCATGCGGACAAGCAGGCTGCCCGAGCGCATGCCGTCGACCGGCGGCGGACCGCCGCCCGGCGCACCGCCCCGCCGGCCGCGCGTGCCGCCGCCGCCGTCGCTTCCCGCGCCATCCTTGCCCCACTCGCCCATGGCAAGTTCCACCAGCCGCGCACGCGTCGCGGCATCGCGCGCACGCATCGCCGCATCCTCGGCCACGTCGAAGCGGCGCACGCCGTCCACCCACGTCTGCTGGCAGCGTGCGTACACGCTGAGGGGGTCGGCGCTCCACACCGCGAAGTCCGCGTCCTTGCCGGGTTCGAGCGAGCCGGTCATGCCGTCGATGCGGAGCTGCTTCGCCGGGTTGATGGTGACAAGCTTGATCGCTTCCTCGCGCGGCATCGCGCCGTAGCGCACGCCCTTCGCGGCCTCGGTGTTCATCCGCCGGGCCAGCTCGTCGCTGTCGGAGTTGAAGCTGGTGACCACGCCGGCCTTCCACAGCATCTGGCCGTTCCACGGGATCGCATCCATCACCTCGACCTTGTACGCCCACCAGTCGCTGAAGCTCGAGGCACCCGCGCCGTGGCGCGCGATGTCGTCGGCAACCTTGTATCCCTCCAGCACGTGCTGCAGCGTTCCCACGGTGAAGCCGAAGTCGTCGGCGATCCGCAGCAGCATGGAGATCTCGTCCTGGCGGTAGCTGTGGCAGTGCACCAGCCGCTTCCTCTCCAGGATCTCGGCGAGCGCCTCCAGTTCGAGGTCAGGCCCCGGCGGCATCGTGCGCGCGCGCTCCGCCTCGGGCAGCGCGGCCCATCGCGCGTGCGCGGCGCGCCACTCGCGCGCGGCCTGGAAGCGGTCGCGGATCAGGGTCTCGACGCCCAGGCGCGAGCTCGGGTAGCGCTTCTTGCTGCGCACCACGTTCTCGCCGAGCGCGAACTTGATGCCGGGGATCGCGCCCTGCACCGGGAACGCAGTCGACGGCTCGCCCCAGCGCAGCTTGACCACCGAGTTCTGCCCGCCGATCGGGTTGGCGCTGCCGTGCAGCTGGTTGGCCGCGGTCAGTCCGCCGGCAAGCTGGCGGTACCAGTCGACGTCCTCGCCGTTCACCGCATCCTGGATGCGCACCTCGGCGGTGACGTTCTGCGTCCATTCGTTGACGCCGCCGTCGATTCCCGTGTGGCTGTGGCAGTCGACGAGCCCGGGCGTGACGTGCAGGCCCCGCCCGTCGATCACGTGCGCGGACTTCAGTTCATCGGGGGTGAGCTTCGCGCGCAGTCCCGCGCCCACCGCGGCGATCTTTCCCCCGCGCACCAGCACGTCGCAGTCGGGCACGATGCCCGCCTCCGCCGCGGTCCACACCGTCGCGCCCTCGACGAGCACGCACGCCGGCGCGAAGCGCGTCGCCACGCCGAAGTCCGCAAGCGGCACCGTCCGCGGGATCGCCGCGATCACGGCCGCCGCCTTCTCGCGGGCCGCGGCCGGATCGGCCGGCGGCGTGCCGCCGCCCTCGGCGATGCGTCGCTCGCGCTCCTTGCGCGGATCCGGCACGTCGCCCGTGCGGTCGGTGGACACGATGCTCCAGTGGACGGACGTGCCGTCCGGGCGGGCAAGCGCCAGATCCGCGCCGTTCCTCGTGGCCACCAGCGTGCCGCGAAGCGGAACGTCGGCGCCGAAGGGCTTGCCCTCCACCGTGAATCCGGCCCTCGCCTCGTCGAAGTTCGCGCCGTCGGCGCGTGTCGTGGGCTCGCCGCGGCCGCGGCCGTCCTTCGCCGCCTCGGCCGCAATCGCTTCCTTTGCGGCGCCATCGCCGTCCTTCGTCGTCCCACTGTCGGCCTTCGCGTCCGCCGCCTCGTCGCGCTTCGGTCCCTTGAACGAGATCGACCGGGCATCCGGATCGACGACGATTGACGTCGGGCCCGCGGTCACCGCCCACCCACCGCTTGCCCCACGCAGCGCATACGTCCCCTTCATCGGGAACTTGCTGCGCGGCTCCACCTCGTGCCGGAGGCCGGCGATCCAGGTCTCGCGCACCTTGGCGTCCTCGCCGAAGAGCGACCCGTCCACCACCACGAGGTTCGCCAGCCGACCGGCGCGCACCTCGCCCGCAATCGAATCAATGCCCAGCATCCGGGCCGGATGCACCGTGAGCGCGGCGAGCATCTCGTCGGGCGTTGTGCCCGCATCGAGCGCACGGCGCGCCGCCTTCGCGAACGCCCCGGCGTCCTTGAGCCGCACCGTGCTCGCCGCCGCGGGAACACCCGCGCGCAGCAGCGTGGCCAGGTTCGTGGGCGCCAGCGCCCAGTGCGCGAGGTCACGGAGCGGCACGGCGTCGATCGCGCGCGGCGTGCTCACGTCCGGCGTCCGCGGGAAGTCCATCGGCACCACCACCGGCCGGCCGGTGGCCTTGACGGCCTCGAGGAGGCGGTACTCGCGCCCGCTGCCGACGATCGCGGCATCGAGCCCGTGCTCGCGCGCCACCGCATCGGCTCGCAGCAGCATGCGCTCGTCCGCCGCGTCGAACCAGGCGCGCTGTGTCCCGCGCACCGTCGGGGCGAGCGCCGCCAGCGCATTCGACTGGACGGGCGGCGTGTTCCCCGCGGGGTGCGCGCGCCACGTCTCGGTGGCCGTCGCGTACCACGCCGCATCCGCGAACGTCTGCCGCACCAGGGCCACGGCGCCGATGAGCGCACCGGGGTACGTGGCGCGGTTCCAGGCCTCGGGGTCCTCCTCGGCACCGGGCCGGCCTCCGGAAGTCTCGAACGCCACGTCCATGCCCGCATCCGGCTGCACGCACCGGGCCGCACGCGGGTCTTCGCCCAGGAGCACCACCTGCGAGGACCCGCGGAAGATGCCGGCATCCGGCCGAACGGCCGCGGCCGTGAACCCCACGTCGCGCAGCGCCTTGCGCTGGTCGGTCGTCAGCGCCGGCAGGTCGGCCGCGCGCACCTGCGGCGTGACGCGCGTGTTCCAGTGCGCCCCTGCCTCGGCCGCCGCGGCGCGAGCCGCCGCCGCGCTGTCCACCCGCACGCATGCGTCGATGAAGCCGGCATACACCGTGGCACCGGCGCCGTCGTGCACCGTCGTCCCGGCCGGGATCTCGACCGCACCGCGCGCCCCCACGCGCTCGATCCATCCGTCCTTCATGACCACCACGCCGTCGGCGAGCCGCTCGCCGGGCGTGACGACGATCGCGACGTTCACGAGCGCATCGCGCCGCACGTCCACGGGGCGCATCGCCGCCGGCGGCGGTTCCTGGGCGGCCACGGGCCACACGGTGGCGGCGGCAAGCACCAGGGCCATCGCGGGGCGGGCCAGTGCGGACGGACGGCGTTCAGCGCGGGTCATGCCCGCGAGTCATACCGAAACGCGGCGCGGGCACGCGCCCGGGTTCACTCGGAGATGTCGCGGAGCACGCCCTCGATCGCCGCCTGCAGCTTCTCGGGCGACTCGTAGGTGCCGCCGGCGATGGCCTGCTTGATGGCCTCGACGCGCGCCATGCGGACGTCGGGCATGGCGCGGATGGCATCGAGGTGGCGGGCGTGGTCCGACAGTTCGACGCGGTCGCGTCCCTCGGCCCAGCGCGGTGCCGCCGGGGCGGCCTCGCCCTGCGCGTTCGCGCGGTAGGCGGCGCTTGCCTCATGGATGCGGGCGGCGGCGCCGGTGGCGCCCAAGCCGCTTGACGGACCGACGTGGCCGATGTCGTTCATCACAGCCTCCTGCCGGTGGAACGGTCCAGTCCGTTCGACGTACCACCGCGTCTCGTTCGCGCCCGCGATCCATCGCGAGGCGTGTCGCCGGCGAACGTCGCCGGCACGAAGGGTGGTATCGTCAAACGCGCTCGAATTGCTTGAGCACGAAGTCATCGTAGCCCACCCCGATGAAGGCCCATAAGTCTCAACATGCCAATGACTTCGGGTTCACCGCGCTCTCGGTGGCCTGCGTGCTGTTCGTCGGCTGCGACAGCGCGCCGAAGGCCGAGCCGCCCCCGGCCGCCACGCCCGTGGCGGACGCCTCGAAGGCTCCGTCGAAGCAAGGTCCGACCCGCATCGCCCCGAAGCGCTCGGCCGCAGCCGCCTCGCCGGCCCCGGATCCCGATCCGACCGCTGCGCTCATGAACCCCGGCGACGAACTCGAGCCGGAGCCGGCCCCGCGCGCGCCGGCTCGGGCACGGGCGGGCGCCCCGGCGGCCGCGCCGCCGTCGCCTGCAGCATCGGCGAAGGCACCTGCGCCCACCGCGCCCGGCGAGTCGACGCCTCCCGCCGGTCGCCGTACCGCCAGCGACGCCGAACGTGCGGCGGCCGCGCGCATGGCCGCCGAGAGCGCCGCCCGCCGCCAGGCCACCGCCGATGCGCGGCGCCAGGCCGCTGCGGCCGCGGAGAACGGCGATGGCGGTGCGTGGTCGATCTACCTCGCGAGCTTCACCGGCGACGACCACCGCGAGGCCGCGCGCCTCAGCCGCGACGAGATCGCGCGCCGCTACCCCGCGCTCACCGACGCCTTCGTCTCGAGCGGCGCCCGCGGCAGCTCGGTGCTTGCCGGCCGCTTCGCGGGCCCCGAGGATCCGGCCGCCAAGGCACGCCTCAAGGCAGTGAAGGAGATGGTCGAGGGCGGTGCGCGCGTCTTCCCTCGTGCCATGCTCACGCGCACCGCCACCGACGTCGACCAGGGTCCGCCCGGTCCCAACGACCTGCGCATCGTGCGCCAGCGCTTCCCGAAGGCACAGGTCTATTCCGTGCAGGTGGCCGCCTGGAGCACGTTCGGCTCCGAGGACCTCAAGTACGGCGACATGAAGCGGGCCGCAGAGGCCTACTGCCGCGAGCTGCGCTCCCGCGGCGAGGAGGCGTATTACTTCCACGACTCCTACTCGAAGATCAGCACCGTCATGGTCGGCGTCTACGGCCCCGATGCGTACGACTCGAAGAGCACGCTCTACTCCGCCGAGGTCGACGCGGTGATGCGCCGCTTCCCGAAGAGCCTGGTCAACGGCGAGGAAGTCCTCATCCCGCTCGACCCGTCGAACCCGCAGGGAAAGACGGTGCCGCAGGGGCCGCGCCTCGTCGAGATCCCCAGGATGTGACCGATGGACGCGGGCGCCCCCATCCTCGGCCAGCACCGGGCGATCGCGGCGCTCGGGCGCGCGCTCGCCTCGGGCCGCGTGCACCACGCATGGATCCTGCACGGCCCTCCGGGCGTCGGCAAGTTCCGCACCGCCGAGGCCTTCGCCCGCACGCTGCTCGATCCCGCGTCCGGCGAGGCGCACCGCGCCTCCGTCACGCCGCCCGCAGGCACCGAGACGCAGCGCCTGATCGACGCCGGCACGCACCCGGACTTCCACGTCATCCGCAAGGAACTGGCCGCCTCGAGCGAGAGCCGCGAGCTGCGCGAGCGCAAGCAGCTGAACATCCCGCTCGACCTGCTGCGCGAGCGGATGCTCGGCGGCGTCGCGGGCGACGGCCGCCAGCTCGAGAGCCTCGTCTACCGGACCGCCGTGCGCGGACGCGGCAAGGCGTTCATCATCGACGAGGCCGAGCTGCTCGACGCCGACGCGCAGAACGCGATGCTCAAGACGCTCGAGGAGCCGCCGGCCGGCACGGTGATCGTCCTGGTCACCGCGCACGAGGACCGGCTGCTTCCCACCATCCGCAGCCGCTGCCAGCGCGTCTCGTTCGGGCCGCTCGACGCGGCCGCGATGGCGGCGTGGTGGGCGCGCGGCGGGCTCGACGTCCCGGCCGATGACCGCGAGTTCGTGCAGTCGTTCGCCGAGGGTTCGCCCGGCATGGCGACGCGTGCCGTCCGCCACGGCATCGCCGCGTGGCATGCGGAACTGTCGCCCCTGCTGGACGGCGTCGAGTCCGGCGACTGGCACGCGGGCCTGGCCGACCGCATGGCGGAACTCGCGGACAACCTCGCCGCCTCCATCGTCGACGAGGACGAGCATGCGTCGAAGGAGGCGGCCAACCGCCTGGCGGTGCGACTCATGGTCCGGCTGCTCGGCATGCGCGTGCGCCGCGGCCTGCATGCGTCGGCCGGCGACCCCTCGGCGCTTGCACGCTGGCTGTCGCTCTCGGAGGCGCTCGCCGAGTTCGAGCACCACGTGCGCGCGAACCTCAACGTGAAGCACGCCTTTGCCAACCTGGTGGCGCAGTGGGCCGAACGCGCCGCGGTCCCCGCCGGCGGATCCCCGCGTGGCCGCTGAGATCGAGCGCGTCTTCCTGCTGCGCGGGCATCCCGAGCCGATGCCGGCCGGCGAGACGTGGCGCATCGAGCAGGGCTACCTGCCGCCGCCGGCGGACCCGGGCGGGAGCGAATCCGGCGTGCTCGAGGGCCGCCTTCGCCGCATCGAACGCCCCGACGGCTCGGTGCGCCACGTGCACACCGTGAAGCGCGGCGCCGGCCTCGTCCGCGAGGAGGTTGAGCGCGAGATCGACGCCACCGCGTTCGCGCGCGAGTGGCCACGCACCGAGGGCCGACGCCTCTCGAAGGTGCGCACCCGCGTGCGCGTGGGCGACCGCACCTGGGAGGTCGACCGCTTCACCACGCTTCCGATCGTCCTGGCCGAGTGCGAGCTGCCCGCGGCCGACGCGCCGCTGGCCATTCCGGCCTGGCTGGCCCCCTGGATCGACCGCGAGGTGACCGACGACCCCGCCTATCGCAACTACGAGCTGGCACGCCGGGCCGGGCTGGTCGGGGGGCGGTGACCGCTATCATCTTCACCCCGCCATGAGCTTCACCTGCGCCATCGTCACCCCGTCGGACGCCGTGCTCGACACCCCGGCCACCTACGCCAGCTTCGAGGCCTGGGACGGCCAGCAGGGCGTGTCCAGCGGAGCGTCGGCGTTCCTGACCCGGCTCGGCACCGGCGTGGTCTCGGTGCAGGCAGCCGACGGCGCACGGCGTGTGTTCGTCCTTGACGGCGGCTTCGCCCAGATGGACGGCGCACGCCTGACCCTCCTCACCGAGCGGGCCATGGAAGGCAGCGGCATCGACCTCGCCTCCGCCGAGCGCGAGCTCTCCCAGGCCAACGCCAAGGTGATGGAGTCGGGCGCCCGCCCGGCGACGCTCGACGAGCGCGCCTCGATGGAGCGCGCGCAGCGCTTGGCCCGCGCCAAGATCACCGCCGCGCAGCTCGCCCGCGGCTGACCACGTACCCCGGGGCCCCGCCCCGGTTCGTTCGCGGCACGCCGCCGATTGTGGCACACTACGTCCGATGACCCAGAAGTCCGCGTCCTCGACCTTCGACGTGATGGCCGAGTCCGCCGAGCAGGCGGTGCCGTGCGCGGACCTGCCGCTCGAGCAGCGCATCGAGGCCCTCCTCATGGTGGCCGACCGCCCGATGACCGATGCGCGCATCGCCGAGGTGCTGTCGGTGCAGGACCCCAAGGACACCAAGGTGCGCGAGGCGGTGGATGCGCTGAATGCGCGCTACGCGGCCGATGGCCGCACCTTCCGCATCGAGCGCCTCGCCGGCGGCAACCAGGTGATGACGCTTCCGGCGTTCGGCCCGGTGGTGGCGCGCCTGCGCGGCGTGCGGGAGCAGGGCCGCCTGACGCAGGCCGCGCTCGAGACGCTTGCGATCATCGCGTACCGCCAGCCGATCCTGCGCGCGGACCTCGAGTCGATCCGCGGCGTCGCCTGCGGCGAGGTGCTGCGCAGCCTGATGGACCGGCGCCTGGTCAAGATCGTCGGCCGCGCCGACGAGGTCGGGCGGCCGATGCTCTACGGCACGACGAGCGAGTTCCTGCGCCAGTTCGGCATCGGCAAGCTCGACGAGCTGCCGAACGCCAAGGACCTGCGCTGAGCCGCCGGGGCCTCAGGCCCGACGGCGGCGGCCGACCAGGCCCGACAGCCCAAGCAGCGCGATCGCACCGGGCGCCGGCACCTGCACGACGAAGCTCGTCGAGAGGCTGACTTCGCTGCCGGCCCCGAGCAGGAACTGCATGCGGATGGTGCGCGACGTGCCCAGCGGGCCGATCGGCAGCGACGGGATCTGCGGGTTGTTCCCGAAGAACTCGCGCGCGATGCCGCCGGACTGGTTGGCACCGGTCGTCACCGTGAACGGGTTGCCGTTCATCAGGCTGGCGATGGTCGTGCTGCCGGTCGGACGGTTGATGATCGCCTGCCAGACCGCGCCGTTGCCGACGCCCTGCAGCAGGCCGCCGTTCGGCCCGCCGAGCAGCACCCCCGCCACCGAGCCGCCGGCAAGCGCATTGCCGCTGAACGGATCATTGGTGACGGTCATGTCGATGATGAACTGCTGCACCGTGGCGGTGGTGTTCTTGAGCGTGAAGAATCCGCCGAACGCCTCGTTGCCGGTGGCGGCCTTCGAGTTGGTGCTCAGGTCGAAGCTCGACTGGAAGCCCCAGAGGCTGATGGCGCCGGAATAGGTGTAGCCGCCCTCCACGGGGTTGGCCGTCGGGTTCATGGTGACGAAACCCGCTCCGACCTGCTCGATGCGGACGGAGACGGCGGGGATGCTCGCGAAGGCGGAGCCGGCCGTTGCGGCGGCGGCGATCGATGCAAGCACAGCGTTCCTGAAAAAGCCCATGTGTTCCCTTTCCCTCAAGCCTTTGACAACCGTTCCCTCTGCGACCTCCGTGTCTCGATCAACGATGGGTCAGCGCCGCCTGCGCCGAACCGCTCCCGAAACCCCCGTCATGGCCAGCAGCGCGATGGCGCCGGGGGCCGGGACGGGCGCTGCCTGGAATGTCCCGCTGACGGTCACCATGTCGCGCGCCGAGAGGCGCAGGCGGATGGTGATGGAGAGCGGCTGCACGGCCTCCGGCGTCACCGGCACGTTCATGGCCGCGAAGACCTGGTCCTGCGGCACGCCGTTGCCGTACACGCCGACGCCGAACGACCAAGGCTCGTTCCAGATGGTCTGCACCACCGTAGGGTTCACCGAGCCGATTGAGGCCACGTACATCGGCACGCCGTTCGTGCTCACCGTGGCGCCATTGCCGTTCAGGTCGATCAGGTTCAGCGCCAGCGACCCCTGGATGTCGAACAGCGACTGTCCCGAGTAGGCGACGTCCGATGAGACCGTGAACGTGAAGTCCTGTGCCGCGCCGCTCGTGTTCACGAACGTGTGCATGAACTGCACGAGGGCCGCGCTCGCCGGGGCGCACGCCATGCCCGCAGCCAGTGCCGCAACCGAGATGTTCCTTGCCATCGAAACCACGTGCCCACCTCCTCGCGGGGGACACGGCGGACCCTTTCCCTCAGGTCAACCGATTCTGGTTTTCGCTCCCTTTCCCAAACAACGACCGACGGGATCGCCCGACGGTCAAGGGGACTATGACCCGGTCCGGGCCGCACGCAAGGAACACACGGACGTTTTTCCTTTCATCCCGCGGGCGTTTCGCGGAAGGAACGCCCAAGGACAGGTTCTCGGACTTCCAATCCCCGCCACCCCCGGAGGGCCGTCCGGATCTCGCCGACGGACGCGGCGGTGCGAACGGCTTCCTTGAGCGCCTTCACGTGGCCCATGGTCTTTCCGTACCAGCTGACGCGGCTGCGCATGCAGTGCAGCAGGTGCTCGGGCGAGTGATGACGCTCCAGCAGGTCGACATGCCGCTCGATGCAGGCAACCTTCTGGTCGAAGCTGGGCTCGGGTCCTGCGGTCCCGGTCCGCAGCAGGGCCTCGGCCTGCCGGAAGATCCACGGGGTGCGCAGGGCGCCGCGGCCGACCATCACGCCCCGGCACCCAGATGCCGCCATCAGCGCCGCCACGTGTACGGGCTCTGTCACGTCGCCGTTGCCGATCACCGGAATCGACCGCACGGCCGAGACGACTTCGCCGATCCGTGCCCAGTCGGCCTTCCCGGAGAAGAGCTGCACCGTCCACCGCCCGTGCACCGTCACCGCCGCGATGCCGGCCGACTCCAGGTCACGGGCCAGTTCCGGCGCCACGAAGCGTTCTGGATCCCACCCAAGACGCATCTTCGCCGTGACCGGCACGCGCCCGCCGGAGTGGCGCCGCACCGCGTCGACGATCCGCGCGGCCAGCCGCACCGTCCCCAGCGCGTCGCAGAGGAGGAGCGAGCCGCCGTTCTTCTTCGCCACCTTGTCGACGGGGCAGCCCATGTTGATGTCGATGAGCCGTGCGCCGCGGTCGAGCGCCCAGCAGGCTGCCTCGGGCAGCGGGTCGTCCCAGTTGCCGTAGAGCTGCATGCCGCATGGATCGTCGGCAGGGTCGGTGGCGGCCAGTTCCAGGCTCCGCGGCGACCCGCGCAGCACGGCGTGCGAATTCAGGAGATCGGTGCTTGCCAGCCCCACGCCGCCCTGCTCGCGGCAGAGGATGCGGAACGCCAGGTCGCAGTGGCCGGCGATCGGCGCCAGCAGCAGCGGCGTCGCCAGCCGCAGCGGTCCGATGTCGAGCGTCACGACGACGACTCCATCACCGCCTCCTGCAGCCGGTACAGCCCGAGCAGGAACGACCCCGCCACGAACGGCTCCACCTCGAGCCGGCCCGTGATGGTGCCGAAGCGGAAGAGGTGCTCGCCCTTCACGGGCATCGGCGCAGCGAGCGTCGCCTCGATGGAATCGAAGGGCGTCGGCGGCAGGCCGATGCAGCAGCCGTCCCACTTGTTGAGCATCACCATCAGCTCGCGCGCCTCGAATGCCTGCACGGGCGGCGCCCAGTAGCCGCTGATCCGCACCCATGCGCCGCGCAGGTCGGCGATGCGCCCCGGGATGACGAACCGGCCCGCCGCGGCATCGACGCCCTCCGACGCGCTCGCCAGGAGTTCCCACGTGATGAGGTACGGGTCGCGCTCGGTGCCGCTGCCGCGCACCGTGAAGCGGTCGTCGAGACGCACGGTGCGGTCGTCCAGCCGCTCGATGCGTGCGGCGGTACCGACGGTGAGCGACGGCGCCGACGTGGCCGGTGCCGCCAGCGAGCCGCCGAGGTAGTCCTCGAGGATGCTTGGTTTCGGCGGATTCGCGGTCGGGGCGTCGGCAGCGGGAGCGTTGCCCGGGGCCCGTTCCCCCGCCTGCGGCCACGCCGCCGCCACCACCGCACCTCCCACCGCCACCGCCGCCAGCGCCCACACCGCGCGCACGCTCATGATCGGCACGCCTCGAGGATCGCGTCGTGCACGGCGGTCGCCGGCAGGGGGCCCGTGTCGCCGTCATGCACCCCGTCGGCGATCAGGACGGGTGCGTACGGCGTGCCGCGCTCGATGCGCCCGTGGCTTCCGCGCACGAGCGAAGGGTCGAGCGGCACCACGTCGAGCAGCGTGCGCATGCCGGCCGCGCGCAGCGCGAGCTTGCCGGCCACGTAGGCCTTCGGGAGCCGCAGGCCCGGATCCATGAAGAGTTCGAGCGGGTCGTAGCCCGGCTTGCGGTGGATGTCCACCGTGCGCGCCCAATCGGGTGCGCGCCTGTCGTCCTCCCACCACGGGTAGGCGAACCACCACCCGGCACGCGCGACCAGCACCAGCTCGCCGCTTCGCGCATGGTGGATGCCGGCCGCGCGCTGGGCGTCCGCGTCCAGGATGCGTTCGACGCCCTCCGATCGCTCGAGCGCGGCACGAGCCGCGGGCAGGTCCGCCGGATCGCGCACGTAGACGTGCGCGGCCTGGTGGTCGCACACCGCGAACGCGCGGCTCTCGCCGGCGTCGAGAAGCTCGCGGCCGTCCTCGATGCGCAGCGACAGGAGCCCCGCGGCGCGCAGCAGCCGGTTGGGGCACTCGGCCCGCGAGACGGGCGAGATGCCGTACTCGCTCACCACCATCACCTTCACGCCGCGGGATGCGAAGAAACGCTCGAGCTCGGAGAACACCCGGTCGATCTCGCGGATCTCCGGGTCGACGCGCGCGTCGTCGGGACCGAACTTCTGCAGGCAGTAGTCGAGGTGCGGCAGGTAGACGAAGTGCAGCGCCGGCTCGGACCGCTCCTCCACCCGCCGCGCCGCCGCGGCGATCCAGTCGGTGCTCTCGATGCCAGCCGCCGGCCCCCAGAACCGGAAGAGCGGGAAGGGCCCGAGTTCACGCTGCAGCGCGTCGCGCAGGTCGGAGGGCCGCGTCCAGCAGTCGGGCACCTTGCGCCCGTCGGCGCGGTACTGCGGCCGCGGCGTGACGCAGACGTCCGCCGACGAGTGCATGTTGAACCACCAGAAGGAGTTCGCCACGGTGGGTGCCGGGCCGCCCGCTTCCCGCGCACGCTCGCGCAGGGTGTCCCACGCCATCGGCCCGCGCACCAGCGCGTTCGACTGCTTCCAGAAGTGCACCTCGCCGAGCGAGCGGTCGTACCAGCCGTTTCCCACGATGCCGTGGTGCTCCGGGCGCCGGCCGGTCAGCATCGACGACTGCACCGTGCAGGTGACGGCCGGGAAGTCCGGTTCCAGCGTGCGGATGCCCCCGGAGCGCTGCGCGAATGCCTGGAGCGCCGGCGACCTCCGGCGCGCGAACACCGAGGGCGAGAGCCCCACCACGTTCAGGACCGCGACGCGCACCCCGAGAGGATAGGTGCGAGGGCGCGGTCGACCTGTTCGGCCCACCCGCGGTTGGCGGCGGGGCTCGCGGGGCTTGGGTGCAGCACCTGCAGCACGGGCGGCGCATGTGCACCGCGCGCACCCGCATCCGCCAGCACTCGGCGCGCTCGCTCGGCCGCGAACGCACCGAATCCCACCACGTGCGCGGGGCCGAGTGCGTCGATCACGGCCGCGAGCGCCGTGTCGCACGCGGACTCGAGCGCACGATGCATGGCGGCGGCGCGCCCGGTGCGCGGCAGCTTGTCAGGCGTGAGGTTCGCCCCGGACGCCTCCATGAACGCCAGCGGGCACCAGTTCCACACGAACGCCGAGCGGAAGAACGCCTCCGGCGTGCCGAACCGCGCGCGCGCCCACCCCCACACGCGGGCTCCGCTCACCTCGCTGCGCGTGCACGATAGGCCGTCCACCGGACGCCTCGGGTGCATCCGCTCGGGCGCACCGATCCGCGCGGCACGGGCGTCGATTCCCAGGAATTCGCGCACCGCGGCCACCTCGCCGAACGGCACGCCCGTCTGCGCCATGCCAAACGGCCCGGGGTTCATGCCGACGAAGAGGATGGCCGGCCGCTGCCGCGCCATGCGCAGGTACGTGCGGTGCGCATGCCACGCGTAGTCGAGTGGGTGATAGGTGAACGCCACCGGGGCACCGAAGCGCACGCCGGCACAGCGGCCACGCAGGTCGCGGGCGATCCGCTCGAGGCGGGCGTGCAGCGCGGCGTGCGCCGTCACACCTCGAGCCGCAGGCCCGCGTACACGCGGATGTCGTTCTGGATGTCGCCGGTCGGCACCTGGGACTGGTACTGCCAGCGCACGCCGCCCAGGAGCTTCAGGCCCGGGACGTCCGGCAGCTTCATGGTCCACTCCAGGCGCGCGAGCATCAGGAAGTTCGTGAAGTCGGCGAAGTCCGGGGTGATCCAGTAGCTGCCCGTGATCGCCTGGTTCTCGGTGATGTCCCAGTCCCACTCGGCGGACGCGTAGAGCTGCGGGTCGCCCTCCTGGATGTTGCCGAACTCGTAGGAGTACCCCGCGCCGATCTTGCCGATCAGGTTCGCCGTCGGCTTCTTGAAGAACTCGTAGCCCAGGCCGCCCCAGGCCGACAGGCGCTGCTCGTAGTCCTCGAGCGGTGCCCACTGCGCCTGGCCCTTCACGAACCACAGGACGCGCGTGTTGGACTCGAAGCGCCGGTCGTAGGTGCTGGTGGCCAGCAGGTTGTTGTCCGTCGTGCCGCCGTCGACGGTCTTGAAGAAGAACTCGACGCTGTTGGACCACTTCTCGACGTCCTTCACCTCGTAGACGGCGGCGCCGGCCACGCGGAAGTCGAGCTGCTTGTTCGCCGCCGAGACGTAGTTCACGTTCGCGTCCAGCACGAACTTCCAGGGCGACGGCGGCGGCTCGGGTGCCTTGGCGGCATCGCCGGCCGCGGCCTTGCCGTCGGTGGCCGCGGCGTCGCCGGGATTGACGCTCCCGACGGGCTTTGGCGCATCCATGGCGGCGTTGCCGGCCGGCCCGAGGTCCACCTTCGCGATCGCACCATCCTCGGCGGGCGGCGCGGGCGGGGGCGCCATGACCATGGCCTTCACGGACGCGCGCTTCAGCGTGATCGTCCCCAGCACCGGGTGGGCGATCGTCACGTCCTCCGGCGTCTCGGACTTCAGGGTCGCCGTCAGCACCTCACCGGTCGTGAGCTGCAGGCGCACCAGGTCGCCGGCGACGGGAGCGGCCGCGGCGGGCTCGGCAGGAGTGGCAGCTGGCGCAGGATCCTGCGCAATCGTGGACCCGGAAAGGGCCAGCGCGACGACGATGGCGGGGGCGTGGTGTGTCATGCGAAGGCGGGGTACTTTACCTAAGGATGATTTCCATTCGCCCCTTGGTTTTCCGCCGGTCGCGTGCGCGCGCGTGGCGCACCGCACTGGTCGCCGCGTCGCTCGCGGCGGTCGTCGGCTGCGCGCAGCACTCCACCGTCCGCGCCACCGACCGCTCGCGTGTCCTGCGCGACCAGCGGATCACGCGCGCGCAGCTCGAGGAACTTTCCAACGCCTTCGCCGACCGGTACTTCACGCTGATGCTCGCCGCCAGCGAGCGCGTCATGCGCAACAACCCGGACATGCAGCAGTGCCGCATCATGAACGGCCTGCGGCTCCTGAGCGTATCCAGCATGTACGACATCGCCACCAGCCCGGACACCCTCGGGCAGCTGGTGGACCAGGTGGCGGTGGTGACGCTGCAGAACTACTTCTGGGTCGACTCGGGCCGGTCGCAGGTGATCTGGGGCGACCGCGCCCAGCCGCTCGTGGAGAACTTCCGCAAGGCGCGCGAGGACGTGTGGAGCATGGCCTCGAAGGTGTTCACCGACGACCAGCTGGAGCAGCTCGACCTGATGATCGCCTCGTGGTGGGCCCAGCGCGGCGGCACCGAGTTCGTCGCCTACGTGCGCTTCAGCGAGGTGGCCAGCACCAAGGGCGAGGCGCTCATCGAGACCGTGCGCGACGGCAACGGCCTGCTCGAGCCGATCGACCGTGCCACCGAGCAGGTGCAGGAGGCGCAGCTGGCGCTCGAACGGTCGTTCTTCTGGGCCAAGCGCGTGCCGCTCTTCGCCAACTGGCAGATCCAGGCGGTGATGTACGACATGCTCGCGCTGCAGGACACGGCCCGCCTGATCGAGGCGGTCGAGACCATCTCGCGGACCGCCGCCACCATGCCTGACCGCGTCAACCTCGTGTCCGACCGGGTGGCAAGCGTCGAGCGCACCGCCACCGACGTCGTCGACCGGGTGTTCCGGGGCGCGATGATCCTGCTCGTGACCGCGATCGCCGGCATCGCGCTCGTCCTCATGCTCCGCCGGAGGCAGACGTCATGACCCGCTTCCCCATGATCGCCTCGCTCCTGGCCCTCGCCGTCGCGGCGGGCTGCGAGAAGTCGCCGGCCGCATCCGCCGGCAGCACGCAGGAACTCGCCGCCGACGGCACGCTCGCGGTTCCGCAGCGCGAATCACGCGAGCCGGCGCCGACCCCGGACGTCAAGCTCCCGTCGGCCGCTGCCGCGGCACCCGCCATGTCCGCGGCCGAGCAGGCGCTGCGCGATGCTGCGAAGGCCCTGTACACGCCGCCGACCGGCTACGACGACGAGGTGTCGGAGATCATCTCGGGATTCCCCGCCTACTTCCCGGAAGACGACCTTGCCGCTCGCTCGCTGCGGATCATCGGTTCCGACTCGATGGGCCCCATGCTCACCTCGGTCGCCTCGCGCTTCGAGGGGGTTTACCCCGCGATCGCCGTCGACATCCGCCAGGGCGGCAGCGCCCGCGGGCTGGCCGCGCTCCTTGCCGGCGAGTGCGACCTGGCCGCCATCTCGGACCGGCCCACGGACGCGCAGCGTGCGGCCATCGAGAAGGCCACGAAGAAGCGCCTGTTCATCGCACCCGTCGCGCTGGACGCGGTGTGCGTCTTCGTCAACCGCGACAACCCGATCCCGTCGCTCACGCGCCAGCAGTGCAACGGGCTCGTGTCGATCACGCACTCGCTCACGCCCCAGCCCATCCTGCGCTGGAACGAGCTCGATCCGAACTCGCCCCTCGGCGGCGAGTTCCCGCCCCTCTACGTGATGGACGGCGGCTCCGGCACCATGCATGCGTTCACCGAGTGGTGCATGCCCGGCGAGCGGGTCACCACGATCCTCTGCTACGTGGAGCCTGGCCCCAGCTCGGTGGTCAACGCCTGCTGCGCGTATCCGCTGGCCATCGGCGTCGCCGGCTACGGCGCTCGCCAGCCGCGCGCCCGTGCCGTGCCGCTCGACAGTGGATCGGGCCCAGTGGCGCCGACGGTCGGCACCATCCGCGACCGCACCTACCCGATCGTGCGCAGCATGAGCCTCGCCTTCGTCGCCGCCGAC
This sequence comes from Phycisphaerales bacterium, assembly GCA_018883105.1. GTDB lineage: Bacteria > Planctomycetota > Phycisphaerae > Phycisphaerales > SM1A02 > UBA966. The sequence continues at coordinate 8,875 of VEQS01000005.1, read as the reverse complement.
GAAGCATCGATTCCCCCGGCCATCATGGAGTGGCTCCAGTTCTGCTGGAGCGAGGACGGCCAGGACGCCGTCGCGCAGCTGGGCATCGTGCCGCCGACCCTCGACATGATGCCGGCCTTCCTGGGCACGCCGAAGGACGATCTCTGGAAGTGAGCGGCTGCGCCGAGGCCGCCGGCGCCCTCAGGCCATGACCCCGCGGATCGGCTCGGCACCCTCGACGCCCACCAGCTTCTGGTCGAGCCCGGCGTAGAAGTAGGTGAGTGCGTTCGGGTCGAGCCCCAGGAGCGACAGGATCGTCGCGTGCAGGTGCTTGACGTGGTAGCGGTCGCCGACGCCGGTGGAGCCGAGTTCGTCGGTCTCTCCGACCGACACGCCGCCCTTCACGCCGCCGCCTGCCATCCACATCGTGAAGCCGAACGAATTGTGGTCGCGCCCGGTGCCTTCGGCGTATTCGGCGGTGGGCTGGCGCCCGAATTCGCCGCCCCACACGACGATGGTCTCGTCGAGCAGCCCGCGGCGCTTCAGGTCCTTCATCAGTCCCGCGATCGGCCGGTCGGTGCGGCCGGCGTGGTAGTCGTGGTTTTTCTTCAGGTCGCCGTGCGCGTCCCAGTTGGCGTCGTTGTGCGCACCACCTGAGTAGACCTGCACGAAGCGCACGCCGCGCTCCACCAGGCGCCGCGCCAGAAGGCACTTGCGCCCGAAGTCCTGGGTCTCGGGCCGGTCGATGCCGTAAAGCTCCTTGGTCTCCGCCGACTCGCCCTCGAGCTCCACCGCCTCCGGCGCGGTCGACTGCATGCGGTAGGCGAGCTCGTAGCTCTCGATGCGGCTCTCGAGCTCCGAGTTCCCCGTCCGCGCCAGCGCGTGCCGCGTGTTCCAGAGCTTCAGGCGGTCGAGCATCCGCCGCTGAAGGTCGGTCGACCGATGAGGCGGGTTCGCAAGATCGAGGATCGGCGGGCCATCGCCGCGCAGCACCGTGCCCTGGTAGATGGCGGGCATGTACCCCGACGACCAGTTCTTCGCGCCGCTGATCGGGCCGCCCGTCGAATCGAGCATCACCACGAATCCCGGCAGGTTCTGGTTCACCGTGCCCAGCCCGTAGTTCACCCAGCTGCCGAGCGCCGGGGCGCCGCCGAGCAGCTTGCCGCTGTTCATCATGAGCATCGCGCTGCCGTGGATCGGGCTCTCGGCGTACATGCTCTTCACGAACGCGATGTCGTCGACGCAGGTGGCGACGTTCGGGAACAGGTCGCTCACCCATGCGCCGCACTGGCCGTGCTGCCGGAACTTCCACTTCGGGCCCACCACGCGGCCCTCGTTTCGGTCCCCGCCGCGGCCCTTGGTCTTCACCTTGATCGTCTGGCCGTCGAACTTGGAGAGCTCTGGCTTGTAGTCGAACGTGTCGACGTGGCTCGGGCCGCCGTACATGAAGAGGAAGATCACGCTCTTCGCCTTGCCGCCGACGAGTGGCGGCTTCGGTGCGAGCGGGTTGGGCGAGGGCGGCAGGGGCGTGGTGCCATCGAAGGCCAACGCCTGCCGTGCGAGGAACCCGTCCTGCGCCAGCATGCCGGCGAGCGCGACGCTCGTGAACGCGCCGCCCGCCTGCCACAGGAATTCCCGGCGGGTGTTCCCGCAGAAGGTGCTGCGCGGCAGATGGAGGCGCTCGTGCATCGGTGGGGCTCCGGTCAGTCGACGGTCAGGAAGTCGTTCAGGTTGAAGAGCACCAGGCAGTAGGCCTGCATCGCGCGCGCGTGGTCCATGCCGTCGCGTTCCCGCAGCTCGAGCAGGAACGCCTCGGCCTCGTCGAGGTCCCGCGCCGGCGGAACGGTGCCCGAGGTGAGGGCCCGCGCCCGCGCCAGCTGCGCGCGCACGTCGCCGGGGTGCTCGCGCATCACGCGTGCAGCAAGATCCTGCGCCACCGAATTCGTGAGCGCGCCGTTGAACATGCTCAGCGCCTGCGTGGGCTGCACCGTGGCGAAGCGCACGGGGCAGGGGCCGTCGACGTCGGCCATGTCGAAGACCGCAAGCAGCGGGTGCTGCAGCGACCGCTTCAGGTGGACGTAGAGCGTGCGCCGCGTCCACGTCTCGGGAGGCGTGAGCGGCCACACCTCCTCGGGGCGCGAGCTGGTGGCAAGCACCTCCTCGGGCATCGGCGGCCGCACGCCTGGTCCGCCGCGGTCCGCGCTCAGCGTGCCGGCCGCGGCCAGCATCGAGTCGCGCAGCTCCTCGGCCGAAAGCCGCCGCGCTCGGAAGCGCGAGAGCAGGGCGTTCGGGGCGTCCCGCTCGAGCGCATCCTCGCCAGGAACGCTCGACATCCGGTACGCGGCGCTCGTCATGAGCAGCCGGTGCATCGACTTCATGCTCCAGCCGTTCGCCGCCACCTGCCGCGCCAGCCAGTCGAGGAGCTCCGGGTGCGTGGGTTCCTCGCCCAGCTTTCCCAGGTCGTTGGTGGTCGGGCAGATTCCCTGGCCGAAGTGGCGCTGCCAGAGGCGATTCGCGACGGTGCGCAGCGTGAGCGCGTTGCGCTCGTCGGCGATCCAGCGTGCGAGCGCCAGGCGCCGGCCGCTCGACTCGCCGTGCGGGCGTGCCTCGGGTGCATCGGGCGCAAACCGCGCGGCGATGATCGGCACGCCGGGCTCGACGCGCTCGCCCGGCGCATGCGGGCTGCCTCGCGCCAGCACGTGCATCTCGCGCGGCGCCTCGTGCTCGCGCACGGCCAGCACCGTCTCGCCCTTCCAGTCGGGAGGCCGCATGCCGGCAAGCTGCGCGCGCATGGCCGACCACCGGGCGCGTTCGTCGTCGGGCCGGCCCGCCAGCACGCGGTCCACCTCGGAGGCCGGCGCGAGTCCGGTGGCCATCGCGCCGATCTCCTCGCCCGACAGGACGCGGTCGTAGAAGCGCACCTCGTCGATCGTGCCGGCGAAGGGGTGCCCATCCGGGCGCATTGAGCCGATCGCGATCGTCTCGGGGGCATCAAGCGCCTCCTTCGACCCCCGTGCCGTGTCGACGTCCACGCCGTCCACCCAGAGCGCGATGTCGCCGCCGGCGCGGTCCCGCGTGAAGGCCACGTGGTGCCAGCGCCCGTCGTTGTGCCCGGGGCCGCTCGAGACGAAGGTCTCGGGGTCGCCGGTGCCCGCGGCCAGATAGCCGTTGGCAATCAGGCTGATGCCCCAGTCGCGCACGATGCCCGGGATCTCGCCGTCCACCAGCCCCTTTCCCAGGAACCACCGTCGGTCCGACTCGCTGCCGCCGCCGACGTCCGTGGTGCGAAACCAGAAGCTCACCGTGAAGCTGTCGGCCACGGGGCGCGCGATCTCCAGCCGGTCGTCGCCGCCGTCGAAGCGGAAGGCACGGCCGATGCGTCCCTCGGCGCCGAAGCCTGCGTCGCGCACCATGGCGTCGGGCACGGTCGAGCCCGGAGCGGAGTTCCGTGCGGTGGGACTGCGCTCGTCCTCGAAGGCGAGGTGGGCGACCAGTCCGGCCGCCGGCGCAAGGTCCATGAACCCGCCCGCAGGCGCGTCGGCACCCGCCGCGGACTCGCGCTCGATCTCGGCGATCGCCGCTAGCAGCTCCGCACGCTTCGCCTGGTAGTCCCGGCGCTCCGCCTCCGGGTCCACCGTTCCGAAGTCGCGCCGCACCATGCGCAGCACGCTCTCCGCGTCGATCGAGTTGAACGGGCTCGACTTGTACGGCTTGACGCCGGCGAAGAAGGCCGCGAAGCGGTAGTAGTCGCGCTGCGGGATCGGGTCGCCCTTGTGGTCGTGGCATCGCGCGCAGCCGAGGCCGATCCCCAGGAACGTGCGCGCCGTGACGTCCACGATCCCGTCGAGGTCGTCGGCGAGCGCCTGCTTGAGGTCCGGCACCTCGTCGTCCCACATCCCGAGGCGGTAGTAGCCGGTGGCCACCAGCGTGTCGTGCGTGCGGTCCGGCAGCTCGTCGCCCGCCAGCTGCTCCAGCACGAACCGGTCGTAGGGCATGTCGTCGTTGATCGCCTGCACCACCCAGTCGCGGTACTTCCACGCCGACACCTTGTCGCTGTCGCGCTCGAAGCCGTTGGTGTCCGCGTAGCGGACGAGGTCGAGCCAGTGCCGCGCCCAGTGCACGCCGTGCTCGGGGCTCTCGAGCAGGCGGTCGATCAATCGTTCGTACGCATCGGGCCGCGTGTCTGCCTCGAATGCCGCCACGTCCTCGGGCGTCGGTGGAAGACCGGTGAGGTCGAGCGTCGCGCGGCGGATGAGCGCGGCCTTCGAGGCCTCGGATGCCGGCCGGATGCCGGCCGCCTCCAGCTTCGCGAGGATGAACCGGTCGACGGGGGTCCGGACCCACGATGCGTCGGCGACCTCCGGCGGAGCGGCGCTCGACAGCGGTCGCCAGCTCCACCACGTGTCGCGTGCCTTGCGCGCTCGCTGCTCGACGATGTCGGCGGCGACGCCCTCGGGCTTGGCGCCCTCCGCCGCGGTGCCTGACCCGTGGCCGGCAGGCGCTCCCGCGGGCCCATCGGCCAGCAGGAGGGCGGCGGCCAGGATCGGTCCGGCGTGCATGACGCCCAAACATAGTGCCTCGCGGCGGCGGCGTTTCGGCGCCGACCGCGAGAACCCGGGCGGCGCGCACTTCCCTACGATCGCGTCACCATGGCGCCGATTCGTCGCACGGTTATCGCCATCCTCCTCGTCCTCGGCGTCATGGCCGCGCGCGATGCCGTCGCGGCGCGCGAGCTGGTCATCCACTGGACCCGGCTCGACCAGTCATACGAAGGCTGGAACGTCTGGGCGTGGGCTCCCGGCAAGGACGGCCGGGCCTATCCATTGAGCGGTGGCGACGACTTCGGCCGCATCGCGGTCGTGCCGGTTGGCGATGGCACCGACCGCGTCGGCATCATCGTCCGGCGCGGCGAGTGGCTCGAGAAGGACGGCGACGGCGACCGCTTCATCGACGTCCCGGCTGCCGGGCGGCGTGAGGTGTGGCTTGTCGCCGGCGATCCCACCATCCACGACGCGCCGCCGACGATCGATCGCGCGCCCCGCATCGAGGCTGCGTTCCTCGATGCCCGCGACCGCGTGCTGGTTGCCACCAACATTCCGTTTGCACCCGCTGCGTCCAGCAAGATCGGCCTTGAGTGCGTCGATTGCTCGAACGCCCCGCGCATCCGGTCGGTGAAGGCGGTGACGCCGGCCGGCGCCACCCGGCCGATGCTCGAGCTGACGCTGTCGCGCCCGGTGCGCCCGGATGAGATCGCATCGCTCCGGCTGCAGCCGCCCGGCGCGCCGCCAGTCACCGTCTACGCCCGCGGCGTGCTCGAGGACGGCGCGTTCACCCCGACCGACGCGGTGCTTGGTGCACGCTGCACGGCGGCGTCCACGGTGTTCCGCACCTGGTCGCCGGTGTCGGCGTCGGTCGACCTGCTGCTCTTCGAATCCGCTGCGTCGCCCGAGCCGTCGCAGGTCATCCCGCTCGGCCGGCGCCCGCGCGGTGAATGGGAAGCCACCGTCCCCGGCGACCTGCACGGGCGCGTCTACGCCTACCGCTTCCGCCACTACGGCACGGAACGCATCGTTCCCGACATCCACGGCTGCGCCGCCACCGCGGATTCGTCGCGCTCGGTGGTCGTGGACCTTGCGCGCGCCGCGCCGCCGGGCTGGGGCGACACGCCGCTTCCGCGGATCGCGCAGCCGACCGACGAGGTGATCTACGAGCTCCACGTGCGCGACTTCTCGGTGGCGGACGCATCATGCCCGGCACCGGCGCGCGGCACCTACCTCGGCCTCGTGCATGCGGGCGCGGCGGCCGCGGGCGAGGCGACGGGCCTCGCGCACCTGAAGGAACTCGGCATCACGGCGGTGCACCTGATGCCGGTGCATGACTTCACCGCCGCGCCCGATGCCTACAACTGGGGCTACTGGACCGCGCTCTTCAACGTGCCGGAGGGAAACTACGCCTCCGACAAGGCCGATCCGCTGGCCCCGGTGCGCGAACTGCGCACCGCCATCCAGGCGCTGCACGCGGCGGGCATCCGCGTCATCCTCGACGTCGTCTACAACCACACGTCCTCGAGCGGCGCCGCGAGTCCCTTCGACCGCACCGTGCCCTACTGGTTCTTCCGCACCACGCCGGACGGCCGCTACACGAACGACGCCGGCTGCGGCAACAGCGTCGCCGACGAGCGCACGATGGTCCGCAAGTACATCCTCGACTCCCTGGCGTTCTGGCTCGACGCCTACCGCGTGGATGGATTCCGCTTCGACCTGCTGGGCACGCACGACCCGGCCACCGTGCGCGCCGCCTGCGAACTGATCCGCGCCCGTCGCCCCGACGCCACCATCTACGGCGAGCCGTGGACCGGCGGCGGGCCGATCCGCTTCGGCAAGGGCGCGCAGAAGGGCATGCCGATCGCGGTCTTCAACGACCACCTGCGCAACGCGATCCGCGGCGACCTCGACGGCGCCGCGACCGGATTCGCCACCGGCCCCGGCGGCGACCGCGACGCCGTGCGCCGCGGCGTGGCCGGCGCCATCGACGACTTCACGCGCGAACCCACCGAGACCATCAACTACGCGTCGGCGCACGACAACCTCTCGCTCGTGGACAAGATCGCCAGGGCCGCCCCCGCGGCCGACGGCGCCACGCGCCGCGCGATGCAGAAGCTGGCGCTCGGCATCGTGCTGGTGAGCCAGGGAATCCCCTTCATCGAGGGCGGCAGCGAGATCTGCCGAACCAAGCAGGGGAACCACAATTCCTACGAGGCCGGCGACGCCATCAACCGCTTCGACTGGGACGCGAAGTCCGGCTGCCGCGACGTGTCCGGCTACGTGGCCGGCCTCATCGCCGTGCGCCGGGCGCACCCGGCGTTCCGCATGGCCGACGATGCCCAGGTGCGACGCGCCGTGGCATGGGTCGACGCAGGCCCCGCCGTCGCGTGGACGATCGACGGCACGCCGTCCAAGGATCCCGCGAAGCGGATCTTCGTGGCACTGAACGGCGAGTCGGTGCCGGTCACCGTTCGTCCGCCGGCCGGTCGCTGGCAGGTGCTCGTCGATGCGTCGACCGCCGGCGCGGCGCCGCGCGGACCGCTCGCCGCCGCCGTGACGCTGCCCCCGTACTCGATGCTCGTCGCGGCGGAGTGATCGCCGTGCGCTCCGTACCATTTCCCGCATGCCCGACGCGTTCGACCCGACGCCTGCCGATCGCTTCACCTTCGGCCTGTGGACGGTCGGCAACCGCGGAGGCGACCCCTTCGGGCTGCCCGTCCGCCCGGCGCTGACGCCGGTGCAGCTCGTCGCCGGGCTCGCCCAGGCCGGCGCGTGGGGCGTCAACCTCCACGACAACGACCTCGTGCCCTTCGGCGCCCCCGCGGCCGAGCGCGACCGGATCGTCGCGGAGTTCCGCCGTGCCGTCGCCGACCACGGCCTGTGCGTGCCGATGGCCACCACCAACCTGTTCTCGCACCCCGTGTTCCGCGACGGCGCGTTCACGGCGAGCGACCCGCGCGTGCGTGCGTTCGCCGTGCAGAAGGCGATGCGCGGCATCGAGCTCGGCGTCGAGCTCGGTGCCGAAACCGTGGTCTTCTGGGGCGGCCGCGAGGGGGCCGAGACCGACGCCTGCCGCGACCCGCGCGACGCGATTCGCTGGTACCGCGAGTGCATGAACGCGCTCACGCACTGGGTGCGCGGGCAGGGCTGGAACCTGCGCTTCGCGCTCGAGGCCAAGCCCAACGAGCCGCGCGGCGACATCTACCTCGCCACCACGGGGCACATGCTCCACTTCATCGAGACGCTCGACCACCCCGAGATGTGCGGCGTCAATCCGGAGGTGGCGCACGAGACCATGCCCGGGCTCAGCTTCCTGCACGCCGTCGCCCAGGCGATGGAGTGCGGCAAGCTGTTCCACGTCGACCTCAACGCCCAGCGGATCGGAAAGTTCGACCAGGACCTCCGCTTCGGCAGCGAGGACCTCAAGGGCGCGTTCTTCCTGGTGCGCATGCTCGAGGGCACGGGCGGCCGCCCCGCCTACGACGGGCCGCGCCACTTCGACGCGCACGCCTACCGCACCGAGGACGTCGACGGCGTCTGGGACTTCGCGCGCGGCTGCATGCGCACGTACCGCATCCTCGCCGCGAAGGCGCGCGCGTTCGACGCGGACCCGGAGGTGCGTGCGATCCTCGCGGCGAACGCCCATGCGGACGAGCCGCTCGACTGCGCATCGATCCTGCGCGCGGGCGGCGCCAACGCCGCCGCGCGCCTGTCGGCGCTCTCCGTCGATCCCGAGGCGATCGCCGCACGCGGGCTGCGCTACGAACGGCTCGACCAGCTGCTGATTGAGCACCTGATGGGCGTGCGCGGGGGCGTGCACGCCTGATGGGGCCGGTGCTCGGCATCGACCTCGGCACGCATGGCGCGAAGGCGCTGGTGCTCGACGTCGGCGCGGGCCGCGTGCTCGGGCGCGGCGGCGCGCCGCTCTCCGTCGATTCACCGCGCCCGGGCGCGGCCGAGCAGGATCCCGACCGCTGGATCGACGCCGTGGCCCACGCGGTGCGCGAGGCGCTCGCCGCCGCGGGCATCGACCCCGCATCGATCGCCGCCGTCGGCGTCTCGGGCCAGCAGCACGGCTGCGTCGCGCTCGACGCCTCGGACCGCCCGGTGCGGCCCGCCAAGCTCTGGTGCGACACCGAGTGCGCCGACGAGGCACGCGAGTTCGGCGCGCGCGTCGGCCGGCCCGTGCCCTCGGGGTTCACGGCGCCGAAGCTCGTCTGGATGAAGTCGCGCGAACCCGCGAACTTCGCGCGCGTGCGCCGTGTCCTGCTGCCCCATGACTGGGTGAACCTGTTCCTGACCGGCGACGCATTCACCGACTGCGGCGATGCCTCCGGCACGGGCTACTTCGA
>VEQS01000121.1 GCA_018883105.1 Phycisphaerales bacterium | reverse complement strand
GGTGCTCCACCACCTCGCGCACCGCGCCTCGGCCGCCGGGCGCGGCGGTCACGTAGGCCGCCGCGGCACGGACTTCCGCCGCGGCATCGTGCACGGCCACAGGGTATCCGCACGCCCGCATCGCCGGAAGATCGGGCAGGTCGTCTCCAACGAATGCGATCGCCTCCGGGCCGGCGCCCACGGCCGCGGCCACCGCGCGCAGCGCCGCCGCCTTGTCGGGGGTTCCCGAATGGAGCTGACGGACGCCGAGTTCCTCGAGCCTGTGCCGGACCGCCTGGCCCGCGCGGCCGGTGATCACCGCCACCTCGCCGCCCATGCGGCGCCAGATCGCGATCCCCAGCCCGTCCTTCGCGTTGAAGCGCTTCGTCTCGTGCCCGAGGTCATCGAGCGCCACGGTCCCGTCGGTCAACACCCCGTCCACGTCCAGGCAGAGGACGCGAACCTGCGCCGACCGTGGGGTCACTTCTTGGCGCCCTGGATCGCCTTCAGCTGCTTCGCGAGGCGGCTCTTCTTCCGCGACGCGGTGTTGCGGTGCATGGTCGAGGTCGAGGCCACCTTGTCCAGGATGGCGACCACCTTGCGGTACTCGGCCTCGGCGGCCTTGGGGTCACGCGCGTGGATGGCCTGGTCGAACGCCTTCACCTGGTCCTTGACCCGGCGCTTGCGCCAGTTGTTCAGGGCGTTCTGCTTGGCGTTCTGGCGGACTCGCTTCTTGGCTGACTCGGTGTTCGGCACGGGGTTCCTCGGCGTTCGGACGAATGGGGCAGTATGCCAAGATTCCGCGGCCGCCGCAACCGGCGGGCTGGCAGGCGGTATACCCGGGTCGCCGACCTGTTTCCGGACACTGGCGGGGTGTCACTCCGCCCGGCATCACGCTCGGCCCTCCGATTCGCACCATGAACCAGACCACCTCTCCGTCCAACCGTTCCCCGATGACCGTCGCGCTCGGGATCCTGACCGCGATCCTCCTGGGCACCACCATCCACTTCGCCTCCAAGTCGAGTTCGCTCGCCGAGAAGGAGGCCGCTGCGGCGGACGCGGCGAAGCACGCACAGAGCGAGTCCGACCGCGCCGCCAAGGCAGAGGCCGACTCCAAGGCGCTTGCCGAACGTACCGCGCGCGCCGAGGCCGCGGCGAAGGACGCGCAGGCGCGCGCCGACGCCGCGCAGGCCGCCGCCAAGGACGCACAGGCGAAGCTCCAGGAGGCGCAGTCCCAATCGGCGGCGCGCGCCGCGGACGCCGAGGCGGCACGCGCATCGCTCGAGCGCGCCAACCAGGACCTCGCCGCGGCGCGCGCGACCTCCGGTGCCGCCGGGGCGACCGACGTCATGCGCTCGGAGATCGCGCAGCTGAAGACGGCCCTCGTCGAGACGCGCACGCAGCTCGAGCGCGCGCAGGCCGAGCTTGCCGCGCGCGGCAGCGCCTCCGCCGCCACCGCCGGCGGCCCGAGCGCCTTCTGGTCCGGCAAGCCGTGGTACGGCACGCTCGACCTCGAGGCCATGCTGCGCTGGTACCGCCGGCCCGAGAAGGCCGAGGAGGTGCAGGTCGTCGAATTCCGCGAGGCGAAGGCGGAATTGCAGCGCCGAAGCGCCGGCAAGTGACCCGCGCACGGCCGAAGTGGCCGGAAACCAATCGACCGAACGTCACCCCGCGCGCAACCCCGCGGCACCCGGCTCGCGTACTCTCCACTTGACGCGGACGCCCGGTTTCCGGACACTTTCCGCTTCACCCGGCGGGGACCCTCCCCCGTTCCGCCCTCGGAGACATGCCTTCCATGAACCAGCGCACGACCGGCCTTGTCGTTGGCCTCGTCACCTTCGTCATCCTCACGGTCGGCCTGCTGGCCTCCACGATCTACTTCTACATCGAGGCCGGTGCCGCGGTGGAGAAGAAGAAGGCCGCCGACGACGCGGCGCAGGCGAGCAACTCGAAGGCCTCGAAGATCGACCGCGAGTACAAGGCGCTCGTCGGCTTCATGACCGGCGAGGCGGACGCCGTCGCCGGCGAGGACACCCTCGCCACGGCGAAGAAGGCGCTCGGCGCCGAGAACGTCACCAACCTGAAGCTCGAGCTCGACTCGATCCGGTCGAACCGCGACCAGCTCGCCCAGGACAACGCCAACCTCAAGCAGCAGGCCGACGCGGCCCGCGCCGACGCGGCCTCGGCCCGCGCGGAGGCCGGCAAGGCGTCACAGGGCGCCCTGGCCGCCGGCCAGCGCGTCGAGGGAGACATCGGCGCATACCGCACCAAGGTCGACGAGTACGGCAAGAAGGTCGAGAGCACGGTCCAGGAGATCACGCGCCTGCAGGACGAGATGGACCAGCGCCGCCGCAACGAGGTGGCGAGCCTGCAGGAGAAGATCGACAGCGAGTCCGTGAGCCGCGCCACGCTGGAGACGCGGGTTTCCGAGCTCCAGAAGAGCGTCGACCAGTACCGCGTGAAGCCGGAGAACGCCGCGCAGCTCGCCGACGGCCGCATCATCGACTCCGCCGGCCAGGACGGCGAGGTGTTCATCTCGATCGGCGCCAAGCAGCGCGTGCAGCCGGGCATGACCTTCGACGTCTACGACAGCGTCCAGGCCATCCAGTACAACCCCTCGACCGGCGAGCTGATCCCCGGCAAGGCCCGCATCCAGGTGCTCAAGGTCGACGAGAGCACCTCGACCGCGCGCATCATTCCCGAGGGCCGCCGCTGGGGCGCGCGCACGCGCCCGGTGGTGAAGGACGACGTGATCGCCAACGTCATCTTCAGCCCCGAGTACCGCTACAAGTTCCTGGTGCACGGCATGTTCGACGTCGATGCCGACGGCAAGGCCACGGCCGCCGAGGCCGAGTACGTCCGCGGCCGCATCAAGGCCTGGGGCGGCGACGTGGTGGAGGGCGACGCGCTTCGCGGCGACCTCGACTTCGTGGTGATGGGCGTGCAGCCCTCCAAGCCGCTCGACCTGCCGCCGGACGCCGACGAGGGCGAGTACACGGCGCACTTCGACCAGAAGCGCGCGTACGAGGCCTACACGGCCCTGTTCACCGACGCGCAGTCGGCCCGCGTCCCGGTCCTGAACTGGAACCGGATGCAGGTCCTGACCAACGAAGGACGCTGACCGCGCCCGGGCGCTCGAGACGATGGGCGCCCAAGCCAAGGCACCTGCCCTGCGGAACGCGATCCACCTCGCGCAGTACGCAGGCGCGCGCAGCTTCGAGTGGCTGTTCGGCGCGTTCCCGCCGGAGCAGAACCTCCGCACCGCGGGAGTGGTGGCCGACGCGTGGTGCACCCTCAACCCAAGGCGCCTCGACCGCGCGCTCGGGAACGTCCGCCGTGCGTTCCCCGCGATGCCGGCCGGCGAGGCCGAGGCGCTCGCCCGCGCCAGCGTGCGCTACATGTTCCGCACGTACATGGTGGACGCGTTCCAGCTGCCCCGGCTCCTCACCGAGGAGACCTGGCCGCGGCACGTCGACCTCGACGAGGCGCGCCCCGGCATCGAGGCGATGATCGAGGACCGGCCGGCGATCTTCCTGGCGCCGCACGCGGGCAACTGGGAACTGCTCGGGTTCTTCCCGACGCTCATGGGCTTCCGGATGCACGCGCTCGCGCGACCGCTCGACAACCCGTGGATCTGGGACTGGGCGCTCGGCAAGCGCGAGGCCCGCGGCATGCGCGTGATCACGAAGTTCGGCGCCACCGAGGAGCTGCAGCGGATCGTCACGTCCGGCGGCCGCATCGCGATGATCGCCGACCAGGACGCGGGCCACGACGGCGTGTTCGTCCCCTTCTTCGGGCAGATGGCGAGCGCCTACAAGTCGGTGGCGCTGCTTGCCATCCGCTACGAGCTGCCGGTGGTCGTGGGCGTGGCGCTGCGCCACGGCGACGGATTCCGCTACCGCGTCTGCACCACCGACGTCATCCGCCCCCGCGACTGGGCCGGCGAGGACGACCCCGTCTTCTGGCTCACCGCGCGCTACAACCGCGCGATGGAGCGGGCCGTGAACCTCGATCCCACGCAGTACCTCTGGATCCACCGCCGCTGGAAGAGCCGCCCGCGCTGGGCGCGCGAGTCGAAGCCGATGCCGGCGCGCATCGAGGCGAAGCTGCGCGCCCTGCCGTGGATGACCGCGGACGAGGTCGACCGGCTCGTCGAGCAGGCGGCCCGCGCCGCGCACGCCGCGCCGGCGGGGGCGGCGGCGTGACGGGTCCCGCGCGCCTGGCGGGCGCCCGCGTGCTCGTGGTGGACGACGACCCGGACATCCGCACCGCGATGGGCCTGGCCCTGCGTGCGGAGGGCGCGGTGACCGACGAGGTGGCCGACGGCAGCGTCGCCATGCACCACCTGCAGGCCGCCCCGCCGGACGCGGTCGTGCTCGACGTGATGCTCCCTGGACAATCGGGGTTCGCCGTGCTCGAACGCTGCCGTTCGGCGGCGCCGAAGGCCCCGGTCGTCATGGTGACCGCCAACCGCGGCACGCGCCATGCGGAACTTGCCCGCAGCCTCGGCGCTGCGGCCTACCTGGTGAAGCCGGTGCCGCTCTCGACCCTCGTCGACGCGGTGGCGAAGGCGGTGGGACGATGACGTGGTTCCGGCGCGTGCGCTATCGTGCGGAACCCCCGATGGCCCGCAAGCGATACGTGATCCAGCACGCGATTCCGTCCGCCGACGGCTCGCTGACGCCGATGGGGACGCGGGCCGAGCTGGTCACGGGCCTGGCCACGTGCAACACCGGCCCCGACCAGCCCAATGGCACCGTCCTCTACGGCCCCGGCATCGAGCTGGTCATCGCCCCCGGCGAGGATCCGGTGCGCCAGATGGAGATGGCCGTCACCGACGACGACATCGCCTGGACGATCATCCACCGGATGAAGAAGCAGTTCGGCTGGAAGTTCATCGACCCGGAATCGGGCCGGACGTTCTGACCCTGCGCGGCCGCCCGCGGGCCCCGGTTCAGTCGAGCGATTCGCTCTCGATGCTCGCGCGCTCGCCGGCGATGTGCTTCTCGACGTAGCGACGCACCCAGTTCTCCCAGGTCTTGCCGGCCGCCGCGTCCTTGCCGGAGAACTCCAGGCGACGGATCTGGGCGTAGGGGATGGTGCGCTTCTCGCCGCCCCCGGCAAGCATGATGCGCACGAGCGACGATTCGAGCGAGTCACCCTCGCGGCGGTCGAAGACGTAGCACTCGATCGCCGACCCGTCGGCAAGGTGCAGGGTCACGTCGCCCCGGTAGTCGAAGGCGGCGTTCAGGGCCTCGCGCAGGCGCGCGGCCGGGAGGGCCGAGAGGTCGATCACGGTGCCCTGGCGGGGCTCGGATTCGGCCGCCATGGTCACCGGCTTCCCTTCGGCTGGGTGCGACCGGCCTGGCGCCGGGCGTCCTCGGCGGCGGTGCAGAGCAGGTCGTCCAGTTCCCGAACCATCGTCCGGGTTTCGGCCATGGCCGCCTCAAGCGAGGTCTGCCCCCGCACGTGGCGCATCGGGTCGACCCGGTTGGCATCCGCCAGCCGGCGGTCAAGGGCCTTGGCTTCGGCCTCCAAGGCCTCGAGCAGCGCACAGGCACGGCTCAACGCCTGCAGGCGGGGGTCGTCCGACGGGACGTCCCGGAGGGCAACGGTGCCGGACAGCTTGAGGGGCGACGAAACCGCGGGCCCCTCGGGGGGCGCCGGCGGAAGACTGCGTTGGGTCGGGCGGGTCGGGGCGGCGATGTCCATGCGTGAACTGCAGAGGCGAAGGCGGGCGCCATCCCGGACGGGGGCCCCGCCTGTCGATCCACCATCCGTGGCGGGCCGATGAGTTTCTTAGCATACCCATCGACCGCACCGGCATCCTCCCATGAGGATGCCGATAAGAACGACCTCCCCTTGGAGCATCCATCGTGAAGTACCTAGTCACCGGCGCCGCGGGCTACATCGGATCGCATACCGCGCGGGAACTCCTGATGCGGGGGGCCGAGCGGGTGGTGGCGGTCGACAGCCTGGAACGCGGCCACCGGGCAGCGATCGGGGTGCTGGAACGACTCGCCCCCGGCCGGGTGCGGTTCGTCGAGGCCGACATCCGCGACCGCCGGACCCTCCGGGAGACGCTGCTGGCCGAACGGCCGGACGTGGTGCTGCACTTCGCCTCCTTCGCCCTGGTCGGCGAGTCGATGGGCCACCCCGCCATGTACTGGAGCTGCAGCGCCGGCGGCACCGCGAGCCTCCTGGAAGCCATCCAGGCGGCCGGCACCCGACGCCTGGTCTTCTCGTCCACCTGCGCCACCTACGGCGTGCCCGACCGCATGCCGATCGTCGAGACGATGCCGCAGCGGCCATGCAACCCCTACGGCTCGGCGAAGCTCGCCTGCGAGACCATGATCCGCGAGCAGGTCGAGGGCGCGCGCCGCACCGGCGGCGACTTCGGCGCGGTGCTGCTTCGCTACTTCAACGTCGCGGGGTGCTCCGCGGACGGGCTGCTCGGCGAGGACCACGACCCGGAGACGCACCTCGTTCCGTCGGCGCTGCAGGCGGCGCTCGGCACGCGCCCTGCCCTGGAGATCTTCGGCACCGACTACCCCACCCCGGACGGCACGTGCATCCGCGACTACGTCCACGTCGAGGACCTGGCGGCTGCGCACGTCGACGCGGTCGCGGGGCTGCGCCCCGCCGAGTGCCGTTCGTTCAACGTCGGCATCGGGCGCGGCTTCAGCGTGCGCGAGGTGCTCGCCGAGTGCGAGCGCGTCGTCGGGCGGCCGATCCCCGCGAAGATCGCCCCGCGCCGCGAGGGCGACCCGCCCGAGCTGCGCTCGGATCCCTCGCTGGTCATGCGCGAGCTCGGCTGGAAACCACGCCACGTCACGCTCGCGCCCATGGTCGAGAGCGCCTGGCGCTGGATGCAGGCCAATCCCGCGGGCTATCCGCGCTGACTCGCCGGCTCAGAGCGCGAAGCTCAGCCCGGCCCACAGGCCCAGGCCGTTGAAGCCCGGGTTGTTCGACGACGTCGATGCGTTGGAGATGTGGAACCAGCGCGCCGAGAGGTAGAGCCGCGTTCCCTCCCACACGTCGAAGGTGACGCCTCCGCCGGCGCAGGGCGTGAAGTTGAACTCGGTGCCGCCGGTGGGCACCGGCTCGGTGGCGCCGATGATGCCGCAGCCGGCGCTCGCGAAGACCGACCAGCGCTCGAAGGCGAGGAAGTGCCAGCGGAACTCGAGGTCGCCGCCGTAGATGAAGGCGTCGGTGGTCGGCTCGGACGCGCCGCCGAGCGTCGCGTAGAGCGCCACCTCGAAGTGGTCGACGAAGAACCACGCCACGCCGATGCGGCCGAGCCCGAGGTTGATGGCATCGAGGTCGCCCGTCCACTCGCCCTCGAGGTCAAGCCGCCAGCTGTCCTTGGCGCCGAAGCGCACGGGCGCGGCCGCGGGCGCGATGGCCGGCGCCGCATCGGCCGGCGCGGACCCGGGCGGAGCACCGAGGAGAAGTGCTCGGGCATCGACGAGGCCGAAGGCCGTTGGTCCGGCCGCGAAGGCCGTCACGAGTCCGAGTGCGGAGGCGCGGTGCATGGGCCCTGCAGTATGGCACGCGAAAAAGATCGCCGCCGTCGAACGCTCCGACACGTGCGACGGCGGCGGGTCGACGGACCCGGCGATGAAGCCAGGACCTCGAAGAAGTCCATGCACTGGAGACCCCGGTCCAGACGCGTAGTATCGTCCATTCCCGGCCACCGCCGACGGCGGTCTTCAGGCGTTTTTTCCGCATTTCTTGCCGGCAAGCGCCCCTCCCGACGCCCGCGGCACACCCCGGTCCCGACCGCCCCGATGCAGCCTGCCCCCGCCAAACCCGGAACGACCGTCCGGAATCCGGGCGTCCTGGAGATTTCGGTCGCCGCCCTGTGGCGCGCCACCGATGCGGGCACGGAGGTCCTGATCGCCCGCAGGCCGGTCACTGCCATCCGGGGCGGACTGTGGGAACTGCCCGGCGGCAAGGCCGAGCCGGGCGAGACCCTGGCGGCCGCCGCCGCCCGGGAATTGGCCGAGGAGACTGGAGTGACGGTCGCGTCGGCCGACGGGATCGTGCTTGGCCGGGTGGAACAGCACGACCCGCACCTGACGTCCGAACGTTCCATCGCCGTGACGCTGGTGGCGTTCCGGGCCCCGCCGGATGCCGCGCCGCGGGCCCTCGGCTCGGACGACTGCCGCTGGGAACGCGTGGACCGGCTCGGCGACTACGAGTGGCCGGCGGCCAACCGACGCTTGAACGCCCTGCTGCTCGGGCTCGGCCGCCCCACCGCGCCGCTGGCCAGCTAGCGGCCGCCTGCCGCGCCCTCGGGCGTCGCCACGGGCCGCGGGGGCGGCGCGTCCGGCGCCTCGGCGGGCATCGACTCGACATGCCGCCTCGCGGCCTCGGCGCGCTCCATGAGCCCGGCGTTCGCATCCGCGTCCGGCACCAGGATGAAGTGCCAGCGCTCGAGCCGCTGCAGCTTCACCGGCGCCAGCTCGGCCACGAGGTCCGCGCCCACGAAGTCCCACACGGGCATGTCGGTGGTGCCGCTGCCGGCCACCGACTCGTAGCCCTGCAGGCGGAGCCGGACGTCGTAGGTGCCGTCGAAGGTGAACTGGACGCGCGTCGGCGTGCGCCCGACCTCGCGGCCGTTGAGCATGAGCACCGCGCCCGGCGGCTCGGAGGTGATCTCGATCTCGCGCCGCACGCAGCCCGCCGCACCCGCCGCCGCGAGCGCAAGCGCCGTGAAGCCGACGGTCCGGGGATGCACGCTGCGTCCGATCATGGCGGTCGCCGCGAGTGTAATACACTTCCCGGATGCCGCTCCTCGAGGTCGAAGGGCTCGTCAAGAGCTACAACGGTAGGCGCGTGGTGGACGGCGTCGGCTTCACCGTCAACGAGGGCGAGATCGTCGGGCTGCTCGGCCGCAACGGCGCCGGCAAGACCACGAGCTTCCGCATGACCATCGGGATGATCACCCCGGAGGCCGGCAAGGTCACCTTCTCGGGAAGCGACGTCACCATGCTGCCGATGTACCGGCATGCGCTGGCCGGCATGGGCTACCTGGCGCAGGAACCCTCGGTGTTCCAGCGCCTGACCTGCGAGGACAACCTGCTGGCGGTGCTCGAGCTGCAGCCCATCTCGAAGGCC
>VEQS01000120.1 GCA_018883105.1 Phycisphaerales bacterium | reverse complement strand
CCGCGCATGCATTTCGCCCTGGTGGACACCGTCCTCGAGCAGACCCCCGACCGGGTCCGGGCCCTCAAGCAGGTGACCCTCGCCGAGGAGTACCTCCAGGACCACTTCCCGACCTTCCAGGTGCTGCCCGGGGTGTTCATGCTCGAGGCGATGGTGCAGGCCGCCCGGCGGCTGACCGACGCCCTGGGCCACCCCCGGATGGTGCTCGGCGGGGCCAAGGCGCTGCGCTACGGCTCGTTCGTGCGGCCCGGCGAGGCGCTGGAGGTCGATGTCCAGCTGGAGAAGGCCCAGCCGGACGGCAGCATGGTCTTCAAGGGCACCGGCACGGTCCGGCGGCCCGGCGGGGGCGAGCCCGAGACGGCCGTCTCCGGCCGTTTTACACTTCGACCCCTGCGGATCCCCCCGCAGAACCCGTCCCAGGGGTGACCTGGGAACGTGCGGCTCCCCTGGCCGGGGCCGCGTGCATGGACGCCAGAAGGACAGAGAACCCATGGTGATTGCCCGCTCCGAGATCGAATCCAAGGTGACCGAGGTGCTGGAGAGCGCCCTCGGTGCCGACGCCGAGGACATCACCCCGACCGCCATCCTGACCGAGGACCTCGGTGCCGAGAGCATCGACTTCCTGGACATCCAGTTCCAGCTCGAGAAGAAGTTCTCCACCCCGGAGAAGCCCTTCAAGATCGAGCAGGGCGAGCTCTTCCCCGAGAACATGATGTCGAACCCCGACTTCGTGAAGGAAGGGAAGTTCACCGACGCCGGCATGGCGATGCTCCACGAGAAGATGCCTCACGTGGACCTGTCGGGCTTCGGCGCCGACCGCAACGTGAAGGGCATCGCCAAGCTCTTCACGGTGAAGAGCCTCTGCGACTTCATCGAGATCAAGCTCAAGAAGTGAGCCCCCGGCGCGGCCGCCCATGCGCTGGATGTGGATCGACACCATCGTCGCCTACGAGCCGGACCGCCGGCTCGTGGCGATCAAGAACGTCTCGCTCGCCGAGGAGCACCTGCACCAGCACTTCGCGGCCGAGGGCGATCTGCCGGCTCAGCCGGTGATGCCGGCATCGCTCATGATCGAGGGCATGGCGCAGACGGCGGGGATCCTGGCCGGGAGCGTGCGCGGCTTCCGCGAGAAGGTGGTGCTGGCCAAGATCCAGAAGGCCGAGATCACCGCCGACGTGGTGCCGGGCCAGTGCATCCGCTACGACGCGCGGCTCGAGCGCATCGACCCGATGGGCGCGGGCACGGCCGGCACGATCGAGCGGCTCGACCACCGCACGGGCACGTGGGAGCGGATCGGCGAGACCGAGATCATGTTCAGCCACGTGGACCAGAACATGAGCGGCCTGGCGTTCCCGGAGCACAACTTCGTGTTCAGCGACAGCTTCCGGAACGTGCTCCAGGCCAGCGGCCTCGGCCACCTCATGAAATAGGTGCCAGGAACGGGTGTCCCTGATTTCCGCAGGAAATCAGGGACACCCGTTCCTGGCACCTATTTAAAAACGACCCCGCTCGGGGAGGCATCCAACCGAGACGGGGCCGATCCAGGGATTGTGGGGCCCTCACCACTCGGGCCCGTGTTCCATGGGCCCCCACGCCTCGGGGCCCGTGTTCCGTTGTCTCCGGCGCAACCCTCCAGTGCGCCGGGGACACGGATACTGTCGGTTCCATTCGGGGGGCCGCAAGCGTGCATGTCGCGATTTCCGCGCCGAACGTCGCGCAACGTCCGAGAGTGGTCCGTCTGTGCCGCCTGCGCACGCGCCGCGGACCGCCCGTGCGGCCTGCGCTACCCTCCGCGACGACGCATGGCCCGCCATCTTGCCGTCTACACGGGCAGCTTCGACCCGATCACCCTCGGGCACCTCGACGTGCTGGCGCGCACGCGGGGCATGTTCGACGAGGTGATCCTGGCCATCGGCCACAACCCGAACAAGCCGGCGCTCTTCAGCTTCGAGGAGCGCCTGGGGCTGGCGCGTGCGTGCGTCGAGGACCTGGTGCGCGCCTCGCCTGCGGGGGCGGCGGTGCGCGTCGAGACCTACTCGGGGCTCACGGTCGACTTCGCCCGCTCGGTGGGGGCGGCTGCGATCGTGCGCGGCATCCGCAACGTGACCGACCTCGCCGGCGAGTGCCAGCTGGCCATCACCAACCGCCAGGTGGCGGGCATCGAGACCGTCTTCATCGTGACGGGCGAGTCCTTTGCCTACACGAGTTCCAGCCTGATCAAGCAGATCGCGGCGTTCGGCGGAAGCCTCGACAAGCTGGGGCCCCTGGTGCCGCGGCGCGTGATCGACGCGCTGGCCGCCAAGCGGCGCGACCCTTGCAACCCGCTCGGCATGCTGGCGGCCGAGCACCACGGCGGCAGCGAGGGCTGACGATGGCCGAGTTCCGAGTCATCTCGATCGGCGCGATGTCGCACCACCCGATGTGGGGCGAGCGGGGTGACGTGCGCCCGGGGCATGCGACCACCACGCTCGTCGAGTCCGGGGACGCGCGCATCCTGGTCGACCCGTCGCTTCCGCCGCAGGCGATCGTGCCGCGCCTGGCCGAGCGGCGCGGCCTGAAGCCCGAGCAGGTCACGCACGTGTTCCTGACGAGCTTCCACCCGCTGCGCCGGCGCGGGCTCGCGGCCTTCGAGGACGCGCAGTGGCTGGTCGGCGAGGCCGAGCGCGAGGCGATCGGCGCGCAGCTCGTCGAGAAGTTCCGCGAGGCCGAGGGCGCGGGCGACGCAGACCTCGCCGCGACGGTGCGTGCGGAGATCGCGCTCCTGCAGCGCTGCAAGGCGGCGCCCGACCGGCTGGCGCCGGGCGTCGACCTCTTCCCGCTTCCGGGCGTCACGCCGGGCTCGTGTGGTCTGCTTCTTCCGCTGCCCGCGGCCACGGTGCTGGTGGCCGGCGACGCGGTGGCGACGCAGGAGCACCTCTCGGCGGGGAAGGTCATCTCGCCGGTCTTCAGCCTCGAGCAGGCGCAGGAGAGCTTCCGCGAGGCGATCGAGATCGCCGACGTCCTGGTCTGCGGGCGCGATAACGCGATCCTCAACCCGATGCGGCGCTGAACGCGCCGGACGCGGCCGCGCTCGTACACTTTTGCGCATGTCCGAGGCGCCCGCGCGCATCACCCTCCGAGAGCTCTCGCGCACCGCGCGCGAAGGCGGCCGGTTCTCGTGCCTCACCTGCTACGACGCCACCACGGCGCGCTGGCTGGAGGCCGCGGGGGTCGAGGTGCTCCTGGTCGGCGACACGGCCGCCGAGGTGATCCTCGGCTTCCCGTCGACGATCCACGCGCCGCTCGGCCTTCTGGTGGCCCTCACCGCGGCCGTCCGTCGCGGAGCGCCGTCGCGCGTGGTGATGGCGGACATGCCCTTCATGAGCTACCAGGCCGACGACGCGGAAGCCCTCCGCAACGCGGCGCGGTTCATGACCGAGGGCCAGGCCGACTGCGTCAAGATCGAGGCCGACCGCCTGCACGCGCCGCTCGTCGAGCGCATGGCGCGCGCGGGCATACCGGTGGTGGCGCACGTGGGCAGCAAGCCGCAGCAGTCGAAGCTGAAGGGCGGGTACGCCAGCTCCGGACGCACCGCCGAGAGCGCCATGCGCATCCTGAACGACGCCGCCGCGCTCGAGGCCGCCGGGGCCTCGATGATCCTGGTCGAGGCCTGCCCCGCCGAGGTGGCCGCAATGGTGGTCGAGCGCTCGACCGTGCCGGTGATCGGCTGCGGCGCGGGCCCCGCCTGCCATGGGCAGGTGGTGGTGCTCCATGACCTGGTGGGGCTGAGCGCGTGGCAGCCGTCCTTTGCGCGTCCGGCCGCCGCGCTCGGCGAGTCGCTCGAGCAGGCGGCGCGCGCCTGGCGCGACCGCGTGCGCCGCGGCGACCTCGGCGAGCATCCCTACCGAATTCCCGCGGACGAGCTGGCGCGGCTGCAGCAGCTGGCCGGCTCGTCGGCATGACCGGGCGAGGCTCGACGTTCGCGCGTGCGCTGCCGGCCGCCTTCCTCGCGGCGGCGGCGGCATCGGCGCTGTGGACCGTGCCGGCCCTGATGCGCACCGCCGGCACCGTGCGCGCCGCACGGTCGATGGATGCGGCCGCGGGCCGGCTCGACGGTCCAGGCGTCCTGGAGGCGATGGGCGCGGCGATGCGCGACGTGGCCGAGGCCGTGGAGCCGGCGGTGGTGCACGTGAGCGTGGCGGCCGCCGCGAAGGGCCGGCTGGGCGAGCGCGCCTTCACGCAGTCTGGTTCCGGGTGGATCTGGGACGAGGCCGGACACGTGGTGACCAATGCGCATGTCGTCGACGGCGCGCGCGAGGTCGAGGTGCAGCTGCACGACGGCTCGCTGCATGCGGCATCGATCGTGGGGCTCGACCCGCGCACGGACGTGGCGGTGCTGCGGATCGAGGCAGCCGGCCTGCTGCCGGCGCGCCGGTCGGCGGACCTGCCGGCGCAGGGCGACCTGGTGTTCGCGTTCGGGTCGCCGTTCGAGTTCCGATTCAGCATGTCGAGCGGGATCGTCTCGGGCCTGGGTCGCAGCGCCGGCCTGGCCGAGGTCGAGTACGAGAGCTTCATCCAGGTGGACGCGGCGATCAACCCGGGCAACTCCGGCGGCCCGCTCACCGACATCCGCGGGCGCGTGATCGGGATGAACACCGCGATCGCCACCGGCCGCGGCGCGACCGCCGGCGGCGGGCAGTTCGCGGGGATCGGCCTGGCGATCCCGATGGCGATCGTCGAGAACGTGGTCGGCCAGCTGATCGACCACGGCGCGGTCTCGCGCGGGTTCCTCGGCGTGCAGGTGGTCGATGCGCGCCGCATGCGCGCGGGCGGGCCGCGCGGCGCGGCGTTCGATGCGGTGCGCGCGCGCTTTCCCGGCGACGCGGCGGTGATCGCGGCGGTGACGCGCGGCAGCCCGGCGGAGGCCGCGGGACTGCGTGCCGGCGACGTGATCCTCGGGGTGGGTGGCCGTCGCATCGAGGTGGCCGACGAGGTGCTGAGCGAGATCGGTTCGCGCCGCCCGGGCTCGGACCTCGCGCTTGAGGTGTGGCGCGCGGGTGAACCGGCGGACGCTGCCGGCGAGGGCTCGCGGGTCCCGGTGACCGTGCGGCTCGGGACGCTCGATCCGTCGGTGAATGCGCCGATGCTGGTGGCGCTGCTTTCACGCGCGGGCCTCTCGGGGCTGGCCGATGCATCGCGCGGCGGGCGGCGCGGCGTCGAGGTGGGCCGCGCGGACGGACCCATTGCCGCGGACATCCCGGCCGGCTCGATGATCGTGGCGGTGGACGGGCTGCGCGTGGCGTCGCTCGACGACCTCTGGGTGCGGCTGGGGCGCGGCGCGTCGGGGCGTGTTCGGATCCTCGCGGGCCCCGGGGCGGTGCTCTCGGTGGTGCGCCCGGACGGCACGGAGCGCGACGTCGACCTGCCGCTGCGCTGACGGTCGGCGGCCGGCGACCCGGTACGATTCATGGCCCGATGGTGGCCCCCGCCGCAGAGACCAAGCCCCGTTCCGGCGCATCGGCGCAGGGCCCGATCCTGGAGGTGCGCGACCTCGCGGTCCACTTCCCGATCCGCAAGGGGATCCTGCAGCGCACGGTCGGCCACCACCGCGCCGTCGACGGCATCTCGTTCTCGATCGGCCGCGGCGAGACGCTCGGCCTGGTCGGCGAGAGCGGCTGCGGCAAGACCACGGCCGGGCGTGCGGTGCTGGCCCTGCAGCCGGCGACCTCGGGCAAGGTCATCTTCGACGGCAAGGACGTGTTCGCCCAGGACGCGGCCAGCCTGCGTCGCCTGCGCCGCGACATGCAGATCATCTTCCAGGACCCGGGCGGCAGCCTGAACCCGCGCATGCGCGTCGGGCGCATCGTCGGCGAGCCGCTCGAGGTGCACGGCATCGCCGAAGGCGAGGCGCTGCGCGAGGAGGTGGAGCGGCTGCTGGAGACCTGCGGCCTGTGGCGCGCCGCGGCCGACCGCTACCCGCACGAGTTCAGCGGCGGCCAGCGCCAGCGCATCGGCATCGCCCGGGCGCTCGCGCTTCGCCCGAAGCTCGTGGTGTGCGACGAGCCGACCAGCGCGCTCGACGTCAGCGTGCAGAGCGAGATCCTCAACCTGCTGGCCGACCTGCAGCGCGACCTGGGGCTGAGCTACCTCTTCATCAGCCACGACATGGCCGTCATCCACCACGTCTGCGACCGGATCGCGGTGATGAAGGACGGCAAGATCGTCGAGGAAGGGACGCGCGAGGAGGTGATCGGCGGCCCGAAGCACCCCTACACCCGCCGGCTGCTGCTGGCGGTGCCGGAGTGCGACCCGCGCGTCGACGCCGAGAAGCGCCGCAGCCGCCAGCGCATGCTTGCCGAGGAGATCGAGCGGTGATCGCCGACCCCACGCGGCCGCTCTCGGCCGACCAGGCCCGGCGAAACCGCCGCGTGATCGTCGCGATCGCGGTGGTCTTCGTGATCACGAGCGTGGCGGTCTTCGTGTGGGGGCTCACGGTCACGCAGGCGGCGCGCGGCAAGGCGCGCGACACCGATGCGGCGCTGCGCACGGTGGCGTGGGCCGTCCTCTGCTACGCGAGCGCCAACGACGGCGCGTTCCCGGTGCGCGACGAGCAGGTGGCCCTGCTGGACGCCGCGACCGGCCCGCCCACGGGGGGGCAGTGGCCCTCGACCCGCGAGTCCGCGCTCGGCGGCCTGGCGCCGATGGCCACGCGCGACGCGGTGTCCGCCATCGGGATCACGTGGGGCTCCGGCCCGGACGTGGCCCCGAACCTGAACACCAACGGCAAGTCGAGCACCCGCGGCACCGTCGACACGGTGAACGGGTGGATCGCCGAGTACGCCCGGGCGCGCGCCCGCGGCGAGGCCGCCCCGGTCCCCGCCACGAAGTGAGGAGTTGCCCGTGACCGCGAATGCCGCCAATGCCGCGAGCGCCCCGGGCGCCGCCGCCCCGTCCGCCCCCGCCGTCGAGCGGATCGCCCCGGAAGCCCCGCTGCACGACGTGATGGCCGGCGACGCGCGCTGGCAGGTGAAGTGCCTCGACCACGGCTTCGTGGCGATGGTGGACTGCATGCCGCGCCTGGTGCCCGAGGGAAAGACCGCGGACTTCGCGATCGTCCAGTCCGCGCGCGTCAGCTACGGCCAGGGCACCAAGCAGGTGAGCGAGGACCGCGGCCTGGTGCGCTACCTGATGCGGCACCGGCACTCGACGCCCTTCGAGATGGTGGAGTTCAAGTTCCACATCGCGATGCCGATCTTCGTGGCCCGGCAGTGGATCCGCCACCGCACCGCCAACGTCAACGAGTACTCGGCGCGCTACTCGATCGTCCCAGACCGCTTCTACCGGCCGGACGCCGAGTCGGTGCGCAAGCAGTCAAAGACCAACCGCCAGGGGGGCGACGAACCGATCGACGCGGGAACCGCCGAGGACTTCCTGAAGCTTCTTGAGCGCGCGGAGGCGAACTACCGCGACTACCTGTCGCTCACGGAGAAGGGCGTGGCCCGCGAGCTGGCCCGCGCGGCGCTGCCGGTGAGCGTCTACACCGAGTGGTACTGGAAGTGCGACCTGCACAACATCTTCCACTTCCTCTCGCTGCGCATGGACCCGCACGCGCAGATGGAGATCCAGGTGTTCGCGCGCGCCATGTACGAGCTGATCCGCCCGATCGTGCCCGTGAGCTGCGAGGCCTTCGAGGACTACCGCCTCGAGGGCATGCACCTGACGCGCCTGGAGGTGGAGGCGATGCGCAGCGGCGCGCCGCTGGCCACCGACAACAAGCGCGAGATCGCCGAGTGGGAGGCGAAGCGCGCGCGGCTCGGCCTGGGCTGAGTCAGCGCCGGTCGACGTCCGGCGGCTTGGCGATCAGGCCGACGAGCGGCTTGTCCGGGGCCACCTGGATCTGCACGAGCACGATTGGCGTCGGCTGGTAGTAGCGGAACCAGCCGCCCGGGAACGGGCCCTCGCCGCGCTCGTCCCAGAAGCTCTCGACCGGCAGCTCGAGCGTGCGGCCGGACCCGAGTTCGTCGACATGGCGAACGTAGCGCTGGTTGAGCCAGAGGTCGAAGTCGCGGTACGTGGTGCCCGTGGCGTTCACGAGCTTGATGCTGCCGTTGCCGATGTCGGGGATCACCTGGATGTCGACGAGCGAACCCTGCCCGAGCTGCGCGGGGTAGGGCCGGGTCGCCTTCGTCGGGTCGTACGGGTAGCGCTGGCACGCGCCCGCGACGGCGCAGGCGGCGGCCGCGAGGGCCACGATGACCATGGGAAGCGCGCGCATCGGCACCCGTAGTATGCCGCAGTCCGAAGGTCCGCGCACCATGGGCGTCGAGCTCGAACCCTCCGCCATCCCCCCGCGCACGCTGTCGCGGCCGGTCGCGGAGACCGCCCGCGCGGTGCGTGCCGACCCGCGCATCCTGGCGCATGTCCCGGGCTTCGACGCGCCCTTCTTCCAGGCGGGGCTGGCCGGCTACTCCGACGGCGCGATGCGGCTGGTGGCGCGGATGCACGGCGCGCCGTTCTGCGTCACCGAGGCGCTCCTCGACCGAACGCTGATCAACGGCGGCAAGGGCCGGCGCAAGGAGGACCCGGACCTGATCGCGAGCGAGGTGGGGATGGGCGAGCTGGAGGAAAACCGCGCCGCGGGGCTCGACGACCACCCGATCGCCGGGCAGATCATGGGGAGCGACCCCGACGAGATGGCCCGCGGCTCCGAGATCCTGGCCGGGATGGGCTACGAGGTGATCGACGTGAACCTCGCGTGCCCGGTCAAGAAGATCCGCCGGCGTGCGCGCGGCGGGCACTTCCTGGCGCATCCCGAGGATGCCGTCGACATCCTGCGCGCCGTCCGGGCGGCGGTGCCGGCGTCGATTCCCTGCACCGTGAAGCTGCGCCGCGCCTACGACGACACCCCCGCGATGGCCATGGCCTTCGAGCGCATCTTCGATGCGTCCTACGAGATCGGATTCCTCTGGGCCACCGTCCACTGCCGGACGGTCGAGCAGCGCTACGCGGGCCCGGGGCGCTGGGAGTTCCTGCGCGACCTGGTGGCGCGGCATCCTGACCGCCCGATCTTCGGATCGGGCGACATCTGGACGGTGCACGACATCTTCCGCATGATGGACATGTGC
>VEQS01000119.1 GCA_018883105.1 Phycisphaerales bacterium | reverse complement strand
TGCGTTCCGGCTCGACTGGCGCGTGGCGTCGTTCGGCGCGACCGCCATCATGACCTGCTGCCTGGTGAGCGCGTGGATCAGCCTGCGACGCGTGATGCGCCTCGAGCCGGGGATGGTGTTCAAGTGACGCACGCCGTCGAGGTGCACGGCCTGACGAAGGTCTACGGGCGCGGCGCCACGCAGGTGACCGCGCTGCGCGGCGTGGAGCTCGGGGTGCCGTCCGGGTCGCTCGCGATGATCGTCGGCCCGTCCGGATGCGGGAAGACCACGCTCATCAGCGTGGTGGCCGGGATCCTGGACCCAAGCGAGGGGGCGTGCCGCGTGCTCGGCGCGGATCCCGCGAAGATGGCGGACCTCGACCGCACCGCCTGGCGCGCGCGAAACGTCGGCTTCGTGTTCCAGCAGTTCAACCTGCTGCCCACGCTCACCGCGGCCGAGAACGCGGCCGTGCCGCTGATGATCCTCGGGTGGGAGTGGGACACTGCGGTCGCCGAGGCTCGGGCCGCGCTTGACCGCCTGGGCCTCGCGGGCCGCGGGGATTCGCTGCCTTCGGAACTCTCGGGCGGCCAGCAGCAGCGCGTGGCGATCGCCCGCGCCCTGGTGCACCGGCCGCGCCTGGTGGTGTGCGACGAGCCGACCAGCGCGCTCGACCACGACACCGGGCAGCACGTGATGGAGCTCTTCCGCGAGGTGGCGGACCGGCACGAGCTGACCCTCGTGGTGGTGACCCACGATGCCCGGATCTACCGGTTTGCTGACCGGATCTTCCGCATGGACGATGGCCGTGTGGTGGAATCCCACGTGCCCGAGGAGGCGGTCGCATGAAGCTTCGTTCGTTCATCCTTCCCGCGTTGGCGGTGGCCGGCATGGCCGTCGGGACAGTGGCCGTGCTGTCGGCCGGAAACCCCGAGAGCTTCTCGCGACCGCTCGACGAGCCGTCGCGCACGACTTTCGAGTCGAGCATCGCCGGTGCGGGGCTGATCGAGCCGGCTGGCGAGCCGATCGAGGCTGCGGCCGCGGTGCCGGGCATCGTCGCGTCGGTGTCCGTGAAGCAAGGCGACCGGGTTCGCGCGGGCGACCTGCTGTTTGCGATCGATGCGCGCCAGGCGACCGCGGAACTCACGGTGGCCGAGGCGCAGCTCGAGGCCGCGCGGCGCGAGCTTGAGCGGCTGCGCGCCTTGCCGCGGCCCGAGGACATCCCGGTGGCGGAGGCGGCGCTGCAGGCAGCCGAGGCGCGTGCCCAGGAAGCCGACGCGCTGCTCGGGCTGGTGCGTTCGGTGAGCGACCCGGGCGCGCTTGCCCGCGGTGAAGTGGTACGCCGCGAGTCGGCGGCACGCCAGGCGGCGGCGCAGGTGGCCGAAGCACGCGCGGCGCTTGCGCGGCTGCGCGCGGGTGCGATGCCGCAGGAGATTGCCGTGGCCGAGGCTGCGGCGCGCCAGGCCGAGGCACGGGTTGGTGCGATGAAGACCGAGCTGTCTCGGCTTGAGGTGCGCGCGCCTGTCGATGCCACCGTGCTTGACGTCAACATCCGTCCCGGGGAGTTCACGGCAAGCGGCTCCGGCGCCGACGCGGCGGTGGTGCTCGGAAACGTCGACACCATGCACGTGCGCATCGACATCGACGAAAACGACGCCTGGCGCTTCCGACCCGGTTCGAAGGCGCGTGCCACGCTGCGCGGCAACAGCGCGATCAGCACCGACCTCTCCTTCGTGCGCGTCGATCCGTACGTGGTGCCGAAGCGCAGCCTGACCGGCGCAAGCATGGAACGCGTCGACACGCGCGTGCTGCAGGTCATCTACTCGTATCCTGCCACCGCCCTCCCGGCGTATGCGGGACAGCAGGTGGACGTCTTCGTCGAGGCGCCGCCGCGCTTCCAGCCGCCGACGGGCGAGTCGCCGGCAACGCCGGCCCCCGGCGCGTGACGATCTACGACCGACTCCAGCCTCTCGAGCCGTTCCTCTCCGGTCCGTGGACGTGGGTCACGCATGCAGTGATCGCCGCGGGGCTTGCGCTTGCCGTGTGGGCGACGTGCTCCCGGCGCTGGCGCCCGGACGGCGTGCGCCGCTGCGTCCGATGCCGGCATCCGTTCGACCCGAACGCAGCCTTCGGCGACGGGCTTCGCTGCAGCGAGTGCGGGCAGGTGACTTCCTCTGAACGCGATGCGCTGCGCCGGCGTGGCCGGGGATGGGCGGTCGGATCCGGCGTGGCGCTCGCGCTGGTGGCGGCGATTCCCCTCGGACTCTGGAACGCGGTGCACCTGTGGGTGGCACGCAGCGTCCTTTCGCGCTGGGTGGTGGTGGAGTCGGCCACGTTCGCGGATGGGTTGACGGTGGTCCTGGAGGGCGATCCGCTGCAGGCGTGGCTTGGGTGGGAACCGAATCCTTGGTCGGACGCCGTCTGGGACGGCATGTTCTTCGAGTGGATCGAGGGCAGCGACCCGCCGGTGCGACTTGGCTGGCCGCAGCCGTGGAGGATGACGGTTCGTGGCGTGGCCGGATCCAACGTGCTTCATTCGGACACGGTTGGCTTCGTGCGACCGATGTTCGGCGCCGCGGGCGAGCAGTCGATGCCGTCGGTTGGGTCGCCCGGATTCGGCGACGCGCTTGCGCCGGGCGGCGCGTGCACCGTGGTGATCGGGCAACCCAACCCCGGCTCCGGCGGCGGCGTCGAGTGGCACGAGATTCGCATCGTGCAGGGCATGCCGACGGTGGTGCCGATCGGCTGGGGATGGTGGGAGCGGTCGGATGCGTCGGGAGCGTGGACCTTCGAGCGGCGATGCCATGGATTCCGCTACGAGGTCGTGCCGGGCGTCCATCTCTCGGACTGGGACGTCACGTGTTCATGGGACGCCGCGGACGGATCGTGGAGGCCTGATCCGGCGCTGATGCGGCGGCCGGTGCGCGCGGACATCCTGGCCGAGCTGGCGCGCGAGGCGGAGGCCGGGTTCCGGCAGTGCGTTGAGCGTGGCATGGAATTGGGCGATGATGGCGTCGTGTTCGATGCCCGGCGAGGCACCGGCGGATTCCTGCCGTGTCCGGAGATGGTGGGCGCGGTCGCTCGGGGCGCCATCGAGCACGTATTCACCGGCAACGCGGGCGCGTGGAGGGCGTGGGTCGAGTCGGCATGGCCGCCTGAAGCGGGGGTCCCGCTGCGGGCGGCGTTCATGGCGCGCATGCAGCGGATGGTCGACGAGTGCGAGTGCGCGGACGTGCTGCGCGCGCTCAATGCCCCGGTTGAGGCGGTCGCACCGGCCGGCCGTGAAGTGCCGGGCGAGGCGAGCGTGCCGTGACGGACGTGGTACTGCTCGCGATCTTCGGCGGCATCGGCTGCGCGCTCCGCGTCCTGGTTCGTGATGCGATGCAGCGGCGTGGGCACCATCCGTGGGTGGCGGTGGCCGCGATCAACCTGTTGGGGTCGTTGGCAATCGGCGCGGTGCTTGCAGGGGCGCGTCTGCCGGATGCCGCGATCTCGGCACACGCCGTGACTGCGGCCATGGGCCTGCTTGCCGGATGGACGACCTACTCGGCGTTCGCGATGGACGTGGTGCAGCTGTGGTGGCGCGGCGAGCGGGCGAGTGCGGCCGTCCTGTGGGCGGTCACGCTCGGCGGATCGCCGGCGCTGGCGTGGCTTGGCGCGTGGACGGTGCGAGCGGCATTCGGAGGTGGGGCATGAGCGAGCGGGTCGAACTGCCGACGCGCCCGGACGCAGGATCGCTCCCGCCCTGGACGCTCGCGCTGCTTGCCGCGGTCGGGGGTGCCTTCGGCAGCGCAGCGCGCGCCGCGGTCCAGGCGGGATTCGAGTCGGCCGGATGGCCGGTCTGGGGTGCGCACCTGGCGGTGAACGTGGTGGGTGCGACGACGATCGGCGTGCTCTTCGCGCGGCTCTCGGCGCGCGATGCGCATGGCATGCCGCTTGGCATCCCGCATGGCCTGCGCCGGCGCGAGCACCTGCTGGGTGCGGGCTTCCTGGGCGGGTTCACCACGGTGAGCGGATTCGCATGGGACGTCGTGGATCTGGTGCAGGGCGGCGACCCGGCGTCCGCGTCGCTCATGATCGGCGTGAATGCGCTCGTCGGGATCGCCGCCTGTGCCGCGGGCTACCGGTTGGCGATCCACGTCGTGCCGCAGGTTTCCGACCCCGATGCAGTCCGCTGAATCGCGGTTACCTTGCATGCCGGTGACGGATTTCGAGCGCGAGCACATGGTGGCCGACGTGGTGGCAGGCACGGTGCGCCCCGCGCGCGTGGTGGTGCGCGACGGGCGGATTGCGGCGATCGAGCCGACGACCGGCGCGATCCGCCCCGGGGTCCTGGTTCCCGGCTTCGTGGATGCGCACGTCCACGTCGAGAGCAGCATGCTGCCGCCCTGGGAGTTCGCGCGCGTGGCGATGCGCCATGGCACCGTGGCAACCGTCAGCGACCCGCACGAGATCGCGAACGTCCTGGGCGAGCCGGGCATCCGGTTCATGCTCGAGGACATCGAGGGCAGTCCCTTCACGTGCTGGTTCGGCTGCCCGTCGTGCGTGCCTGCGACGCCGTTCGAGACGGCCGGTGCGCGGCTCGATGCGGCGGACTGCGCGCGGATCCTGGATGACCCGCGCATCCATGGCCTCAGCGAGATGATGAACTGGCCCGGGGCGATCGCGGGCGATGCCGAGGTGCTGGCGAAGATCGCGGCTGCGCACGCGCGCGGGAAACCGGTCGACGGGCATGCGCCCGGGCTTCGCGGCGCCGATGCGGCGGCCTACTTCGCGCGCGGGATCACCACCGACCACGAGTGCTTCACGCTCGAGGAAGCACTCGAGAAGGCCGGGCTCGGCGTGCACATCCTGATCCGAGAGGGCAGCGCGGCGCGCAACTTCGAGGCGCTGTGGCCGATGCTGCGGACGCACCCGGGCCAGTGCATGTTCTGCACCGACGATGCGCACCCGGACGACCTGCTGGCCGGGCACATCGATCGCCTGCTGGCCCGCGCCGTTGGCAAGGGGATCGACCCGATGGTTGCGCTGCGGGCGGCGACGCTGCATCCGGTTCGCCACTACCGGATGCCGTGCGGACTCCTGCAGGTGGGCGACCGAGCCGACATGGTGCTGGTCGATGACCTGGAGTCGTTCCGGCCGCGCATGACGTGGATTGCCGGGGTGCCGGTGGCGGAGGACGGGCGGACGCTCGTCCGGCCGCGCACCTCGGGTACGCCGAACGCGTTCGTCGGGCGGACCTGCGCGCCCGAGGACTTCATGGTGCGTGCACCCGCCGGGTCTTCGGACGGCGCGCGCGTCGTGGTGCATGCGATCCACGCCACGGACGGGCAGCTCGTCACCGGGCGCGCCGACGTGCCGGCGGTCGTCCGTGGCGGGACGATCGATGCGGACCCGGCGCAGGACCTCCTGGCCATCGCCGTCGTGAATCGCTACGCCCCGGCTCCGGTCGCGGTCGCGATGGTGCGCGGCTTCGGGCTGCGCGAGGGCGCGATCGCCTCGAGCGTCGCGCATGACTGCCACAACGTCGTCGTGGTTGGGGCGTCCGCGGCGGCGATGGCCGAGGCGGTGAACGCGGTGTTCGCGGCTTGCGGCGGGCTCTCGGCGGCGGGCGGCGACGGTTCCCCTGCCGACGTGCTGCCGCTTCCGATCGCGGGGTTGATGTCCGACCGGCCGGCGGAGTCGGTGGCGGCCGCCTACGGGCGGCTCACCGCGCGGGCACGTTCGCTCGGTTCGCCCTTGCGCGCGCCGTACATGACGCTTGGGTTCATGGCGCTCCTCGTGATCCCGGCGCTCAAGCTCGGCGACCGCGGGCTCTTCGACTCGGCACGGTTCGCGTTCGTGCCGCCGGTCAGCGCGTGAGCGTGGCCGCAGGCGCGCCGGCGCCCGCGCCCCGTGCGGCCACGACCGCCGCCATGTCGCGCACCACCTCGGCGACGAACTTGCCGACCATCTCGTCCGGCCATGGGCCGCGCCCGGGCGCAGCCTCGGTCACGTGCACCGCATGCAGGTCGACGGCCGCCGCGACCTGCATCGCAATCGCACGGAACTCGGCGGCCGAGAAGCCGCTTGCCGCCGCCGCGCTTGCCGGCGCCTGGGCCACGGCATCGACGTCGAGCTCGAGCGTGCACGGCATGCCGGCCACGTGCGCCGCACCGGCGGCAGCCATGGACGCGGGCGTGCACGCGCCGCGCAGCATCGACTCGAAGGTGACGGCAAGCGTGCCGGCGTCCGACTCGATCGCCTCGCAGATGGCCTGGGTCGCCGCCGCCTCGGACATGCCGATCACGGCATAGCGCCCAAGATGCCCGTCGTGGCGCGCGTACGAGAACGCGTTGCCGCTGTGCCGGCCCTCGCGCGGGCGCAGGTCGGCGTGCAGGTCGACGTTCACGCAGCCGACCGGCCGCCCCGCGGCGCGCGCGCAGCCGGCCAGGATGCCGTAGGCGTTGTTGTGCCCGCCGCCCACAACGATCGGAACGCAGCCGGCACGTCGCAGGCGCTCGACCACCGCGGTGACGCGCGCATCGAGTTCGGCGGTCGCCTGCCGCAGCCGTTCGAGCGCCTCGGCGCGGGCGCGCGGACCGCCGATCGTCGCGTCGAGCCCGCGGGTGGCCTTGCGCAGGTCGCGCACCTCCACGGTGCCGGCGATGGCCACCTCGGCGCCGTCGAGGAAGCGGTTCGACTGCATGGCGAGGAACCGCGGCAGGAACATGCGCCACGCGCGGCGTGCTCCGGGCCTGCCCAGGTTGGCGCGCACGCCGAAGTCCTCGGGCACCCCGAGGATCGCCACGCGCGCACTTTCGGGCACCGCTCCGTCCGGGCCGACCGGTCGCACACGCTGGCCGAGCCGCACCTCGCCCGCACGCACGGCGAAGAGCGTGTTCAGGACGGGCGTGCCGATGGTCCGCAGGTGTTCCACGATGGGGGCGAGTGTACGGATGCCCCCTGCGTCTTGCGGTAGAACGTGTCCCAATGCCCGACGAACGAATCGCTGGCGCGCACGTCGACCGTCGCTCCTTCCTCGCCACCGCCGCGTGCGGCGCCGGTGCGCTGGCGCTCGGGCGCGCGTGGGGTGCGCAGTCGCCCGCCTCCACCGCGGCGCCGGGTGCCGGCGGTGATGCCCAAGGCGCGACCATCCGCATGGCGCACCTGACCGACATCCACGTCCAGCCCGAGCGCGGCGCGGAAGCCGGCATGGCCGCCGCCCTGGCGCACGCGCAAACATGGAAGCCGGACCTCCTGATCACGGGCGGCGATTCGGTGATGGACGTGTTCGAGGCCAAGCGTGGCCGCGCGGACGAGCTGCGCACGCTCTTCCGCCAGACGCTTGCGCGCGAGTGCTCGGTGCCCGTGCAGCACGTGACGGGAAACCACGACATCTTCGGCTGGCAGCGGGCGCGCAGCGGCACCAGCGGCACCGAGGCAGACTGGGGGAAGAAGTTCGCGTGCGACCTGTTCGGGGTGCCGCGCACCTTCCACAGCTTCGACCACGGCACGTGGCGCTTCGTGTGCCTCGACAGCGTTCAGCCGAAGGGCGACGGCTACACGGCCTATCTCGACGACGAGCAGTTCGACTGGCTGTCGAAGCTCCTGGCCGGGACGCCCAGGTCGACCCACGTCTGCGTGGTGTCGCACATCCCCATCATGTCGATCACCGCGCTCACCTATGGCGCCCCCCGCCCGCGCGCCCAGAACGGCACCGACACCGTGATCACCCACGCCGAGATGCACACCGACGCCACGGTGCTGCACGACCTCTTCAAGGCCGCGGGGAACGTGAAGCTCTGCCTCAGCGGGCACACGCATCTCCTCGACCGGTGCGATGTGGACGGCGTGTCGTACGTCTGCGACGGCGCGGTGAGCGGCGCGTGGTGGAAGGGCGCGGTCGAGGGGATCGAGCCCGGCTACGGTCGCATCGAGCTCCGGCCCGACGGCACGTTCGCCCACGCCTACGCCACCTACGGCTGGACCGCGCGCGACTGAGGCCGCCGCGCGGCCCTGTCCCGCGGTGCGTTACGATGCGTCTGCCGAAGCCATGGATGGCGAGGACCACATGTTCCGCGACCGCGCGGTCGACTCCGTCGCCGCCGCCGACCGCATCAACCAGGTGGCGCCGATCGTCTCCGCGCGGCTGTGGCTGCTCGTTGCCGGCGGCGGGGTGCTGTGCGCGGCGCTGCTCGGATGGGGGTTCCTCGGGCGCGTGCCGCTGACCGTCCGCGGGACCGGCATCCTGATCGAGGGCACGATGGTGGTGGCGGCCGAGAGCCCGGCCGACGGCCGCATCGCCGAGGTGCGCGTGAAGCCCGGGGACGTGGTGCGGCAGGGCGACGTGATCGCGGTGATCGCGAACCCCGCGCTCGAGGCGCAGCGCGCCGACGCCGAGTCGGCGGTCGCGCGCCTGAAGGAGCAGCACGTGGCGATGCTTGCGGCCGAGGACGGCGCGATGCGTGCGGCGGAGGCGTCGCTCGGCGTGCGCGAGGCCGAGGCGCGCCGCCGGGTGGATCTCGCGCAGGCGGCCTACGCCGAGTACGAGCGATCGGTCGAGGGCAAGCGCGGCCTGGTGGCGCAGGGGCTGCTGCCGGAGTCGGACCTCCTCTCCACGGTGAACGTGCAGCTCGAGATCGGGCGCAGCCTGTCCGAGGCACGGACCGACGTGCAGCGCATCGCCTCCGAGCGGGCCGAGCTTGCCATGCGGCATGCGCAGGAGCGCCAGCGCCGCGAGAACGCCATCGCCGACGCGGGTGCGCGCGTGCGCCACGCCTCGGCGCTGCTCGAGGCGGAACGCAACGTGCCCGCGCCCCGGCCTGGCCGCGTGGTGCAGGTGGTGCGCGCGCCCGGAGACCTGGTGCGCCGCGGCATGCCCGTCGCGGTGGTGTCCGACGCGGGCGACGGGCTCATGCGCTGCTACGCGTTCTTCCCGCTCGCCGACGGCAAGCGGGCGCGCGCCGGCATGCGGGCGCGCGTGGAGCCGTCGATTGCCGACCGCGAGCGGTTCGGCATCATCCGCGGTTCCGTCCATGAGGTGGAGCCGGTGGTCGGCACGCGCGACTCGCTGGTGCGCATCATCAACAGCCCCGAGGTGGCCGCCGACATCGAGCGTCGCTACGGCGGCATCGTCTCGGGCGTGATCGACCTCGAGGCCGATCCCTCGACGCCGACGGGCC
>VEQS01000118.1 GCA_018883105.1 Phycisphaerales bacterium | reverse complement strand
CGCGAGCGCCATCCTCCTCCTGAGCGCCGACGAGGCGGGCGGCAAGGTGGCGATTGCCGCGGACGTGCCCAAGGAGCTGCAGGCGAAGCTGAAGGCCGGCGACTGGGTTCGCGCCGCGGCCGAGGCGTGCGGCGGCAAGGGCGGCGGGCGGCCCGACTTCGCGCAGGCGGGCGGCAAGGACCCGTCGCGCGCGCCGGATGCCCTGCGCATCGCGCGCGCCTTCGCCGCCGGCCGCGTGGAGTAACCGGGAAAATCGCGCCGGGGGCGATTTACCCCATTTTCGCTGGCAGCCGGCGGAAAATGGTCCGGGAGGAACGGGAGCATTTTCGGGGGTAGTTTCTGCGTATGAGCCAGCCCGCGGCGATCACGTCGGTCCTGTCGGAAGACCGGGTCTTTCCCCCGCCCGCGGACTTTGCGGCGCGCATGGGCACGGTCCATGTCCCCGGCATGGACGAGTACCGCGCCATGCACGAGCGGTCGATCCGCGACCCAGAGGGCTTCTGGGGCGAGGTGGCACGCGGGTTCCGCTGGTTCACGCCGTGGTCGAGGGTGCTCGAGTGGGAGCTCCCCGATGCGAGGTGGTTCGGAGGCGGCACCACCAACGCGTGCTTCAACGCGGTCGACCGCCAGGTCGAGGAGGGCCACGGGGACGAGGTCGCGATCGTCTGGGAGGGCGAGCCGTGCGGGCCAGGCGGCCCCGAGGTGCGCCGCATCACCTACCGCGAGCTGCGCGACGAGGTCGCGCGCTGTGCCGAGGCGCTCGAGTCGCTCGGCGTCCGCAAGGGGGACGTCGTGACCATCTACATGGGGATGGTTCCGGAACTCGCCGTCGCCGTGCTTGCGTGCGCGCGCATCGGCGCGCCGCACAGCGTGATCTTCGGCGGCTTCGCGTCGCAGGCGATCGTCGACCGCGTGCAGGACGCCCGGAGCACGGTGATCGTCACCTGCGACGGCGGCTGGCGGCGCGGCGCGGTGGTGCCGCTCAAGCAGAACGTCGACGCGGCATGCGAACGCCTGCCCGACGTGCGCCACGTGCTGGTGCTGCGGCGCACCGGGACCGACTGCCCGATGACGCCCGGCCGCGACGCGTGGTGGCATGAGCTCGTCGCCGCGCAGCCCGGCCGGCGCGCATGCGAGCCCGTCGACAGCGAGCACCCGCTCTTCCTCCTCTACACCTCGGGAAGCACGGGAAAGCCCAAGGGCATCGTCCACACCACCGGCGGCTACATGGTGTTCACCGCCGCCACCGCGCGCTGGACGTTCAACCTGGTGCCCGGCACCGGGCAGGTCTACTTCTGCACCGCCGACCTCGGCTGGATCACCGGGCACAGCTACATCGTCTACGGCATCCTCCCCAACCGCGTGCCGACCCTGATGTACGAGGGCGCGCCGAACTTCCCCGCCGAGGACCGCTTCTGGGCGATCGTCGCGCGCCACCGCGCCACCCACTTCTACACCGCGCCCACCGCGATCCGCAGCTTCATGCGCTGGGGCGACGGGCACCCCGCGAGGCACGACCTGTCGAGCCTGCGCGTCCTCGGCACCGTGGGCGAGCCGATCAACCCGGAGGCGTGGGTCTGGTACCACGAACGGATCGGCGGCGGCCGCTGCCCGATCGTGGACACCATGTGGCAGACGGAGACGGGCGGGCACGTGATCACGCCGCTGCCCGGCGCGACTCCCACCGTCCCCGGAAGCTGCACGCTGCCGATGTTCGGGGTGGACGCCGCGGTGGTCGACGAACACGGCAACGAGCTCCCGCCGAACACCGGCGGCCTGCTCGTGATCCGCCGTCCGTGGCCCGGCATGCTGCGCGGCGTCCACGGCGACCGGCAGCGCTTCATCGACACCTACTGGTCGCGCGTCAAGGGCATGTACCTCGCCGGCGACGGCGCACGGCGTGACGCGCGCGGCTACTTCTGGATCATGGGACGCATCGACGACGTGCTGAACGTCAGCGGGCACCGGCTCGGCACCGCGGAGGTCGAGAGCAGCCTGGTGGGCAGCAAGCTCGTGGTCGAGGCCGCCGTCGTCGGCATGCCGCACGAGATCAAGGGCACGGGCGTCGCCGCCTTCTGCGTGCTGCACCCCGACCATGCCGGGGATTCGGGCGATGCGATGCGCCGGCGGCTCATGGAGCACGTCGCCAAGGACATCGGCGCGATCGCGCGCCCGGACATGATCCGCTTCACCAACGCCCTGCCGAAGACCCGCAGCGGCAAGATCATGCGCCGCCTGCTGCGCGACGTGGCGGCCGGCCGCGACAGCACGCAGGACGTCACGACGCTCGAGGACCTCGCCGTGCTCGCGAAGCTGCGCGCCGACGAGGAGTGAACGCGCGGGCGGGGTGCGCGGCTCGCCCGCCGCGGACTCCGGCCGTCACTTCCCGATCCACCACGCCGACTCCGGGGCGCGGTCGCACCAGCGCTGCATGTCGCGAAGCGCGTCGACGGGTACGAACTCCGTGGCGCCGTCGAGCGTGGCGGCGAGCACGTCCCCGCCGAAGCGTGCACTGAGGGATCCGAAGCTTGCGGGATCGTTCGCGGCATACTCGGGCGCCCAGCGCACGCCGGGCGAGGAGAGCCAGGGGCTGTCGATGCGGAAGTGGCCCTCGCTCATCGAGCCGTCCGCCGTCGCGTTGGTGCGCGCGGAGGCGAAGGCGATCGTCCGCGCGGGATGCTTCGCGTCCGACAGCCGGGTCACCGTGAGCCGGCGCAGCGGGTTCGGTGCGCCGTTCGGCAGAAGCTCGTCGATCGGGAAGCGCGACTCGTCGCCACCG
This sequence comes from Phycisphaerales bacterium, assembly GCA_018883105.1. Taxonomy (GTDB): domain Bacteria; phylum Planctomycetota; class Phycisphaerae; order Phycisphaerales; family SM1A02; genus UBA966. The sequence continues at coordinate 6,364 of VEQS01000118.1, read as the reverse complement.
ACCCACGCCGTGTTCATCCCGAAGCTCGGGTAGAGCGAGACGAAGTAGTGGAAGCGGGATGGGTCGCCCGACTGCAGCTTCTCCAGCACTTCGGCGTTCGGCCCGGCGTACAGGCGCCGCAGGTCGCCGCCGAGCCAAGGCGCCAGCCGCAAGGGCCAGCGCCTCTGCACCTCGACGTCGCCGCCGAACGACTCCGGCGGGATCGGGTTTCCCTGGTCGTCGCGTGCGGCCAGGCCCGAGCGGTATCCGGGGATCACGAACCCGCCCTCGTCGACGGCGTAGGAGTTCCACGCCGCCATGAGCGACCGCAGCGCGGCCGCCTCCTGCACGCGCGCGGCCGCGCGGCGCGCGCCCGCCGACACCGGAACGACGATCCCCACCACCAGCCCGATGACCGCCGCCACCACCAGCAGCTCGACGAGCGAGAAGCCGGGACGGGCCGAAAAGGGCCGGGAACTGGGAATGCCGGGACGGTTCACGGGAACGCCACATAGTATTCCTCCCCCGCCGTGCGGATGCCCATGAAGACCACGACCCCCGCCGCAGCCGCCACGTCCGCCCTCCTGCTCGCCTGCGTCGCCTCCGCCGGCCAGACCTGGACGGCCGACCTCGGCACGCCCGCCTACGACCGCTGGATGTACCCGTTCAACTCGACGCCGGGCACGCGCCCGACGATCAGCACCTTCGGCAGCGAGCCGGGTGCGTCGATCTTCGACTGCCGCGACGGGCAGATGCTGGTGGCCTTCGACACCGCGGGCACGCTGCCCACCGGCCTCGGCGACGGGCTCACCGTGACGCATGCGGTGCTCGAGCTCGAGGTCGCCGGCAGCCTCACGTTCGCCTACGACCCGACGCCGGACCCGTGGCAGACGTTCCTGGGGCCGAATGACCCCGAGTGGATCGCCGACGCCGACGCCGGCCAGCCCGTCGAGCTCTTCGGCGTGGGCTACCGAAACGGCTTCTCCCTCGCGTCGTTCGCCGAGAACTCGCCCTACGCGCCGGTCGGCGCCAGCCCGCTCGCACCCGCCGTGCGCAACGCGTTCGCGGCCACCTGCGCCGCCGACGGCACGGTGCGCGACGTCTCGCGGACGCCGCGCGAGCGCTACGCGCCGGAACCGTTCGCCGTCGGCACCGTCGCCGGCGTCGCCGCCGGCGAGTTCGTCCCCGCCGGGCGGATCATGCGCTTCGAGATCGATGTCCTCGACCCCGGCGTGCAGCGCTACCTCCGCGACGGGATCGGCGCCGGGCGCCTGGCGCTTGCGGTGACCAGCCTCACCTTCGTGCAGCAGCAGTCGGGCCAGTTCCCGATCTTCGTCGCCAAGGAGAACGCGCTGGTGGCGATCGGCGCGGCGCGCGCGGCGCGCCTCGTGATCGAGGCGACCGACGGACCGGCATGCGTGCCCGCGGACTTCAACTGCGACGGCGCGGTGAACGGCGACGACCTCGGCCGGCTGCTCGCGGCCTGGGGCATCTGCGGCAACTGCGAGGAAGACCTCACCGGGGACGGCGCCGTGGACGGCGACGATCTCGGGCGCCTGCTCTCCGAGTGGAGCTGAGCGAACTCAGTCGCGCGAGGCTGCGTTCTCGACCAGCGCCTCGACGAAGGCGCGGCGCGCGGCCTGCAGCGTGCGCTCCGCGTCGGCAAGCAGCCGGTCGGTGACGCCCTGCGGCAGCTTCATGCGTGCGGCCACCTGCTCCGGCGAGAGTCCCTCGCCATGGCGCAGGCGCAGCGCGATGCGCTGGTGTTCGCTGAGCACCGAGAGGACGCGGGCGGCAAATCCTTCGCCGAGGTTCGCGGTGGACTTCGTGGTCCGGGGTGCCTTCGACGCCGAGGGACGGCGCGCCGAGGGCGCTTCGAGGGTCTGAACTTCCGTCATGCGTGCACTCCTTTGCGACGCGGCGGAACGACTGGCCGAGATGTCGACGGCCCTGCCAGGACGTCGGCGACCAAGGGGATCCGGGGCGCGAAAGGGGCGCTTCCGGAGGTCGCAACGGAATCCTAACGGATCCTCAGGCCGCTGTCGACAGGCTGAAGCGGGCACGGACGGTGCCGGCCACCTCGGCGACCTCGGCCTCGAAGCCAGGGGCGCCGACGAGCGGCCCAAGCGCCGAGACGACGAGCGGGTCGAACTGGGCGCCCGACTGCTCCTCGAGCTCCATGAAGGCCTCCTGCATGCTGATCGCCTCCCGGTACGGACGGACGGACGTCATGGCGTCCAGGGCATCCGCCACCGCCACGATGCGTGCCAGGAGCGGAATGGCGTTGCCGGCCAGGCCATCGGGGTATCCGATGCCGTCCCAGCGCTCGTGATGCCAGCGGGCTGCAGGGGCGGCGAAGGCCAGCGCGGGAATCCGGCGCAGGATCGAGCCTCCGTAGATGCCGTGGCGACGCACGGCGGCAGCCTCCAACACCGAAAGCGGACCGTCCTTGCGCAGGATCTCGGTGGGCACCAGGATCTTGCCGACGTCGTGCAGCAGCGCCGCGACGCGCAGGTCGCGCAGCTCGCGCTGGTCCATGCCCAGGGAGGAGCCGAGCATGGTGGCCAGCACCGACACGCGGTGCGAGTGGCCGGCCTGCCGCGGATCGGTCGCATCAACCTGCGCGACGAGCTCGTCGACGAGGTGGTCGAAGCCGCTGTTGGCTTCCGGGGCCGACACGGCGGCCGCCATCGAGACGTGGTGGGCGAGGTCGCGCGGCTCCACCGTCATCCATGCCGAACGGGCGGCGATCGGGGCGGGCTGCTCGGAACGGGGCTCGATGGCGTGGCGGTCCATGTCGAATCTCCTGTGTGCGGTTCGGTGCGGCGACCTGCCGCAGCCGGGGCATCGGCGGACACGGGTTGCGACTGAAGCGTGCGTGCCGGAATCGGCGGAGATTCCGCCCAAGGTCCGGGAAAGCACCGCGCGGACGCCGTCGTGGCGAGCGTTACCGGCCACGGGGCTAGACTCTTCCCTCGATGCGCATTGCTTCCGTTGCCACGACCCGACCGCCGAAGGCACGCGCCGTCGAGGTGGCGTGCGCGCCCGATGCGCCCGCTGACCTCGCGGCGATGCCGCCGGCGTCCTTCGCGCGCGTCCTCGGCGGCCACGCCGGCACGGAGGCCGTGCGCGCGGAGCTCGAACGCCTCGCCGCCACGGGCGCCTTGGCCCACGACCCCGAGCCGCGCATGTTCGTCTACCGGGCCGCGCACGCCGGCAAGCGCTGGATGGGCGTGGTGTGCGCCGTGGACACGCGCGACCTGGTGACGCTCCTGCCGCACGCCGCCTCCGACGCGGAGATCTCCGCCGCACGGACCGACCTCGAGCGCGTGGGTGCGCAGCTCGTCCCTGCCCTCGTGCGCGTCGAGCGGTCGGACGACGTCGCGTACCTGATGACCTGCGACACCAACGAGCGTCCCGCCTACCACTTCGTGTCCGCCGACGGATCGACGCACTCGGCATGGACGGTCCAGCGCACCGAGGCCTACGTGCAGGCCTTCGCGGAGCTTGGTGCCGACGTGATCGTCGGCGGCGGCGCGCAGGTCACCGCGGCGCACCTCTCGGGCGCGATGCCGCTGGCGATCCTCACCGCCGATGCCGAGGCGAGCGCCGGCGGCTCGCTCGCCCCTCGCTGCGGGTTGTTCGTCGCGCGCACCGCGGGCGAGCCGGAGGCGCGCTGACCAGTCGGGCGACTGCAGGCGGCACCGGGCTACACTTCACGGCATGACCGCGTTCGTCACGCCGCAACCCCCGGCCCACAGCATCGCGGGCCCCGCCAAGGTGCTCGTCTGCGACCCGATCGCCAAGCAGGGGCTCGACCAGCTCCGCGGCCTCGGGTGCACGGTGCTGAACGACCCGGAGCTCTCGGAGGAGACGCTCTCGCGTGCCGTGCGCGACACCGGGCCAGACGTGCTGGTGACCACGAACACCCCGGTCAGCGCCGAGGCGATCGAGGCCAGCCCGCGGCTGGCGATGATCATCGTCGCCGGCACCGCGACCGACCACGTCGACGTCGCCGCGGCGAGCCGCCGCGGCATCTTCGTCGCCAACTGCCCCGGGCGGAACTCGACCGCGGTGGCGGAGCTCGCCTGGGGACTGATCCTCGCCTGCGACCGGCGGATCTCCGAGCAGACCTCCGAGCTCCACCTCGGGCGCTGGGACCAGAGGCGCTTTGCGGCCGCGAGCGGCCTGCACGGGCGCACGCTCGGCGTCGTCGGCCTCGGCCAGGTCGGGCAGGAAGTCGCCCGGATCGGCACGGCCTTCGGCATGGACGTCATCGCCTGGAGCCGGAACCTCACCGAGGAGAAGGCCCTCGAGCACGGCTGCGAGTTCTGCGCGAGCCTCATCAACCTCGCCAAGCTCAGCGACGTCGTCAGCATCAGCGTCGGCGGCGGCGAGGACACGGACAGCCTGGTCAACGAGAAGTTCCTGTCCTCGATGCGGCCCGGCGCGATCCTGGTCAACACGAGCCGCGGCGGCGTGATCGACCAGGCGGCGCTCGCCACGGCGATCCGCACGCGCCACCTGCGCGTGGGCCTCGACGTCTGGGCGGACGAGCCCGACGCGCCCGAGGCCACCTTCCGCGACCCGATGATCCACGAGCCCGGCGTGGTCGGCACCCACCACGTGGGCGCCCTCACCGAGCAGGCGCAGCGCGCCGTGGCAGAGGAGGTGGTGCGCGTGGTGAAGGCCTGGGCCGAGCGCGGCCACGTGCCCAACTGCGTGAACCGCGCGGTGGCCACGCCGGCGACGACGCTGATGGCCGTGCGGCACATGAACCGGCCCGGCGTGCTCGCGCACGTCTTCTACACCCTGGGCCAGGCGGGGATCAACGTCGAGGAGATGGAGAACATCGTCTACGGTGGCGGCGAGGCGGCGCTTGCGCGCATCCAGCTCGACCAGGCGCCGCGCGAGGAGCACCTCGCGACGATCCGCGCCAACCCCAACGTCCTGAGCGCCACGCTCAGCACGATCACCCGGCGCATGTAGGCCGCGGGCCGCGGCCATGGAGATCGATCCCGAGTCGCTCCCGGTCGACCGGCGCTACGCGCTGATGATCGGGGCGATCGTGCCGCGGCCGATCGCGGTCGTCGGCACGTGCGACGCCGCGGGGCGCCCGAACCTCGCGCCCTTCAGCTTCTTCACCGGGGTGGGCAGCGAGCCGATGGGCCTGGTGGTGAGCGTGGCCAATCCGCCGGGCGGCGCCGGCGAGAAGGACACGCTGCGCAACGCGAAGCCCGAGGCGGAGGGCGGCACCGGCGAATTCACCGTGAGCGTGGCGACGGAGTCGAACGTCGCGCGCGTGGTGGCATGCGCCGAGGCGCTTGCCCACGGGCAGAGCGAGTTCGAGCTCGCCGGCCTGACGCCGGTGCCCGGCCGGCGCGTGCGCGCGCCGCGGCCGGCCGAGAGCCCGGTCACCTTCGAGTGCGTCACGCAGCAGGTGGTGCGCATGGCCCCGGGCGTCTCCGGCGCAAGCAACCTCCTGGTCGGGCGCGTGGTGTTCATCCACGTGCGCGACGACCTCGTCGACGACCGGCTGCGCATCGACCCGGTGCGCCTGGCGGCCGTGGGGCGCATGGGCGGGATGGACTACTGCACCACGCGCGAGCGCGCGTCGATTCCCTCGGGGCACGCCGCGCTGGCCCACGACGTGCGCTGGTCGCGCGCAGACTGACCGTCAGCGGCGGACGCCGCGTGCACCCGCGGCACGGGACGAGTCGCCGCCGGCGAGCTCGTCGAGCATGCCGTCGACGGCGCGCTCGAGGTGGTCGAACATCGCGACGAACGCCTCGGGTCCGTGCTCGTACGGGTCGGCGACGTCGTCCGGGCCCGCATCGGGGCGAAAGCTCGACATCGCGCGCAGGCGGTCGCGCGGCGCACCGCGGCGCTCGAGGCCTGCGCGGTTCTGGGCGTCCATGTAGACGATCACGTGGTGGTGGTCGAGGTCGCGCTCCGCCAGCTGCCGCGCGATGCTCGGCACGTGGATGCCGCGGCGCGCGGCTTCCGCGAGGGTGCGCGGGTCGGGGCGCTCGCCCGCGTGCCAGCCGCCGAGGCCCGCGCTGTCCACCTCGAAGCGGTCGAGCACGCCGCGCTCGCGCGCGCGGTGGATAAAGATGCCCTCCGCGGCAGGGCTCCGGCAGATGTTGCCGAGGCACAGGAAGAGGACGCGGATCGGGGAGCCGTCCGGCTGCATGGCGGGAAAATACGCCGCGCGGCGGACGGATCATTGCATTCGCGCGGCGCGCCCCTACACTTGCTAAATCGGTGACAGGGGTTCCTGGCACCGATTTCGGTCTTTCTCAACCTGGGGCCGTACCGGCATCGACCGGACAGGCAACGCACGGCGTGGCGCGTCGTGGAGCATGCAGGCCACGTTAAACAGCAT
>VEQS01000235.1 GCA_018883105.1 Phycisphaerales bacterium | reverse complement strand
AGGTAGGGGCGGTCCGATTCGCTCCGCGTACAGCGGCTGTCCACGGTGTCACCGGAACCGAAACCCCTTTTCCCGCGTGCCCGCCATCGATTTCGGCGACACCGACGGCACGCCATGAGTGGTCAGCCCTTGGCCGTGAGCAGGACGTCGACGTACGGCGCCATCACGGCCTGCACGCGGTTGATGCGGGCGAAGTGCATCAGGTCCTTCACCTTCGCGTCCTTGCGGCGCAGGTAGGTGCGCAGCGCCTCGATGGCGATGTGCTTGCCGATCTTGTTGCGGAACTTGAAGCAGTCGGCGACTTCGCCGCGAGCGTGTGCTTGCGCGACACTGACCAGGCCGTCACGCCAGGCCTGCTGCGCGGCGTTCACCTGCCGCTCGGTGATGGGGCTGGGCGCGGCGCGGGGCGGAGAAAGGTCGGTGCTTCGGTACCCATCCAGGAAGTCCACCCCTGGCTCGTGCATTCGTGACTCGGGTTGCGGTCGTCGCGGGGTGCGCTTGGCGCCATACTCTCCGGACCCATGGGCGCATCCACCCCCGGCGTCATGACCGTCCCCGTCCACCACGGGATGTTCTGCTGGTTCGAGCACCGCAGCGATGCGCCGGAGCGTGCAGTCGAGTTCTGGACCGCGCTCGTCGGCGGCGAGCACGCGGCGATCCCGCTGCCGTGCGGCAGCACCATGCACATGATGAGCGCGGGCGCCCATCACCGGTGGTCGCTGCGCGCGCTGGCAGGCTGCCCCAGGCCGCTCATCGACCGTGGGCCACACTGGCTTCCCTTCGTCGCCGTCGACGACGCCGACGCGGCCCATGCCCGCGCGCTCGAGCGCGGTGCGCGCACCATCACCGCCCCCGAGGAGAACGGGATGGGCCGTGGCGCGATCATCGAGGATCCACTCGGCGCGGCGCTCGGCCTCTTCACCGCGGCGCCGGGCGCGACCGACGGCGTGAACCCCCACGGCCACGGCTTCATGTGCTGGAGCGAGCTGGTCACGCCCGACCCGAGGGCGAGCGCCGAGTTCCTCGCGCACGTCCTGGGATGGACTGCGGCGGAGAAGGACATGGGTGACTTCTCGGTGACCATCGCGAGCGCCAATGGCCACCCCGTGGCCAGCCTGTGGAAGCGGCCCGCCGACGATCCGCACCCGTGGAAGCGAGCGCGCTGGTACCCGTACGTGCAGGTCGATGCGATCGACCCCGCGGCGGCCCGGGCGCGGGCGCTCGGCGCGACGCTGCCCTGTGACATCATGCCGATCCCCGGCGTCGGACGCTGGCAGCCCACCATCGACCCGACCGGCTGCGAGACCGCGCTGCTCGAGCCCGCGCTGCCCCCGACGCCGTAGGCGAGTGCGATCGGGACGAGCCCGTCGCGGTCCAGGCGAGAATTCCCTGGCGCAGGTTTATCGTGGTCAGTCCCCCTCTTGAGGTCGCGTGTCGGAATCGGCGTTCCGCACGGCGAGCGCCCGCCAGAACTCGAGCCGGCATCCGTCGGCATGCCGCACCGCGGCATCGATGTCGAGCCGGGCTGCCGGATTGCCGTATCGCTCGGCAAGGGATCGCGGGCGGTCGCCGGCCGGCGCGGCGGCGGCGTCGGACATTGCCGCGGTCGCCGGCTTCGCTGCCGGTGCGGGCTTCGCCTCCGGAACCGCCTTGGCCAGCGGCTTGATGTCGCTCGCCGGGTACTTGGTGCCGCCGATCACCACGCCCCACACGGCGATGTCGCGGATCGCCGTCGGCTCGACCTCGAGCGGGTTCGCCGCAAGCACGGTGAAGTCGGCGAACTTCCCCGCACGGATGCTGCCGACCTTGTCCTCGACGCCGAGCGTCGTCGCGGCGTCGACGGTGACCATCCTCATCGCCTGGTACGGCGTGACGCGCTCATCGGGCGCGAGCACCTTGCCGGACCGGACGCCGAGGCGGTTCACGGCGATCCACATCGCCTCGAGCGGGTGCGGCGGCGCGACGGGCGTGTCCGTGTGCAGCGCGGTGAGCACGCCCGAGGAGACGAGCGTCCGCAGGCGCGCGGCCGTCTCGGCGCGGTCGGGCCCCATGAAGGGCACGTTGATCTCGGCGCGCTGGTAGACGTAGTACGGATTCACGCTCGCGAACCC
>VEQS01000117.1 GCA_018883105.1 Phycisphaerales bacterium | reverse complement strand
CCGCGGCCTGCGGCTGTCGAGCGACTCGTCGTACCGCTTCGAGCGCGGCGTGCACCCGGCCGAGCTCGATGCCGCGGCCGACCGGCTGGCGGCGCTGGTGCTGGAGACCGCCGGCGGCACGCTGCTCGACGGCGCCGTCGAGGCCGGCGCTCCCCTGCCCCCGGCACGCACCGTGCGCGTGCGTCCGGCCCGCGTGGCGTCGCTCCTCGGCACCCCGATCCCGGTCGAGGAGGTGGTGCGCGCCCTCGACACGCTCGGCTTCTCGCCGGTGCCGCGCGGCGACGCGATCGACTGCACGGTGCCCCCGCGGCGGATCGACGTCGAGCGCGAGATCGACCTCATCGAGGAGGTGTGCCGCATCCACGGCCTCGACCGCGTGCCGATGCGCGAGACGCTCGCGGTGCGCGTGGCGCCGGTCGAGCCGCAGGTCTCCGCGCCGCGCGCGGTGAAGTCGCTCCTCGTCGGCCTCGGCTTCGTGGAAAGCGTGACGCACACCCTGGTGAGCGAGCGCAGCGCGGCGCCGTTCCTGCGGCCGGGGGAGCACGCGCTGCGCGTCGGCGACGAGCGTGCCGGCGGCACGCCGGTGCTGCGGCCGTCGGTGCTGGCGAGCCTGCTCGAGGTGCGCCGGCGCAACGCCGACGCCGGGATCGCCGAGCTGCGGCTCTTTGAGTTCGCGCGCCGCTTCGCGCTCCGCGCCGACGGCGCGCACGACGAGCGTCCGGTGGTGGCGCTGCTCTCGGATCGCCCCGAGGACGCCGAATCGGCCATGCGCTGGATGCGCGGCACCTGCGAGCGCGCCCTGCGCATGCTCGCCGGCCGCCATGCCGACGTGCGGATCGACGCCTTGCCCGCCGACCGGCGCGATCCGTGGCACTCGGTCGAGGCCGCGGTCACCTGCGACGGACGCGTGGTCGGCACCTACGGCACCCTGGCGCCGGCGGCGCTCGCGACCTTCGGGCTCGAGGGCACCTTCGCCGCGGCGGAACTCGAGCTCGAGCCGCTCTGGGCGGGCTACCCGCCCGACGCGCGCGCGGAGGCGCTGCCGGCCTTCCCTGCCATCGAGCGCGACCTGAGCGCCATCGTTCCCGAGCAGTCGACCTGGGCCGAGGTCGAGTCGATCGCGCGCGGGCTGGCGCTCGCCAACCTCGAGTCGGTCGGCTTCGTCGGCACCTACCGCGGCGCGCAGACCGGCGCGGGGCGCAAGAGCGTCACCATGCGCCTCGTGTTCCGCGCCCCCGACCGCACGCTGCGGCGCGAGGACGCCGACGCCCCGATGGCGGCGCTCGCCGACGCGCTCGCCGCACGCCTCGGCGCCACCATCCGCGGATGACGCCGATGACGATCCGCACGCTCACCGTCGGGCAGTTCTCCGAGGCCCTTGCGGCGCGCACGCCCGTGCCCGGCGGCGGGGCGGTGGCCGCCGTGACATTGGCCCACGCCGCGGCGCTTGCCGGAATGGTGGTCGAGTTCACGCTCGGCAAGCCGGCGTTCGCCGCACACGAAGACGCCAACCGCGCCGCGCTGGCGCGGCTCGCGGCGATCCGCGCCGAGGCCCTCGCGCTTGCCGACCGCGACGCCGACGCCTACGGCGCGCTCAACGCGCTGTGGAAGCTGCCGAAGGATGCCCCCGAACGCACCGCACGCTGGCCCGGCGCGGTCGCCGAGGCGATCGACGCGCCGCAGGCGATCCTCGATCTCGCGGCGGTCGTGTCGGTGACCTGCGCGGCGCTTGCCGACCGCACCAACCGCAACCTCGGCAGCGACCTCGCCATCGCCGCGGACCTGGCACGGCTGGCGGCACGCGCGGCGGCGCACAACGTGCGCGTCAACCTCCCGTCCATCGGCGACGAGGACGAACGCTCGGCCCGCGCGGCACGGATGGATGCCGCGCTCGCGGCCGCCGGCACCGCCGACGGGCACCGGTGAACGACGTGCTGCACCCGGCCGTCGGGCTCCTCCTGCTGCTGTCGGTCGGGGCGCTCGTGGCATGGGGGCTCTACGCGGCCGGCGTGTGGCGCGAGGCAGTGCATCCGCCGCGACGCGGCATGGCGTGGGCGCTCGCGCGCGGCCTGCCCGCCTCGCCCTCGGACCTCGGGCTCGACTCGGAGGAACGCACGGTCGCGACGCCCGGCGCAGAGGTTCCCGGCTGGTGGATCGCCGGCCGCGGCCCCGCCGACGGCCCGACCGTGGTCTTCGTGCACGGGCACGGCCGCTCGCGCTGGGACTCGCTGCGGCGGATCGGGCCCTGGGTCGACCGCAGCCCGCTCCTCGTGCTGGTGGACCTGCGCGGGCACGGCGATGCCCCCGGCCCCAGCACGCTTGGCCGCCGCGAGCACGCGGACCTCGAGGCAGTGGTCGCCGAGGCGGAGCGCCGCCGCCCCGGCGCGCCGGTCGAGCTGGTCGGGCACTCGCTTGGTGCCGTGGTGGCGATCCGCACCGCCGCACGGCGCGCCGCTGCCGGCGCACCGCTCGCCGCCGTCCATGCCTTCGGCCCCTACGACGGCACGCGCACGCCGCTCGAGGCACGCCTGCGCGTGCGCGGGCTTCCGGCGCGACCGGCCTCGGACCTCGTGCTGTGGATCGCCGTCCGCCGCTGGGGGGCCGAGGAGCCGCTCTCGGCCGCGGCCGCGCGCCTCGGGCCCACGCGGCTCGTGATCTCCGCCGACGAGCACGACGACGTCTCGCCGCTTCGCCATGCGCACGCCATCGCCGCGCGCGCCCCGGGCGCCGTCATCTCGGTCACGGAGGGAGTCGCCCACGGCGACCTCGGCGTTCCCGAGGCCGCCGCGGGACGGACGGTCACTTCTTCGAGGCGTCCTTCGCAGGTGCAGCCGCCGGCGCCGCCGACGGCTGCATGAGGGCCGCGCGGGTCACGAAGCCGCGCGCGTCGGCGCGCATGCTCCAGGCCATCGGCCCCATGTGCCGCGCCACCATCGCGCCGTCGATCTTCTTCAGGATCTCGTCGGACTCGTCGGGAAGCCTGTAGCCCAGGCGCTTGGCGTAGCTCGAGTCGTCGGCACGGCCGACCACGTTGTCCAGGCGCGACTCGTCCGTGCCGAACTGCTCCAGGAGCTGGCGCTCCAGTTCCCAGCGCGCGGCGGTGTCGATGAACCCCCACGCGATGACCGGGTCGCCGCCGACGGCGAGCGCCGCGGCCTTGTACGCGGGCGAGTCGGCCACGCTCGGCAGGTCCTTCTGCCCGATGGCGCGCATCGACTGCTCGACGAGCTTCGAGTCGCCGGTGGCCATCCAGCCGTTCGAGATGCCGACCGCGAAGGGCATGAACTCCGAGCCGAAGATGGTGTTGCCGTCGAAGTCGCGGGGCTCGAGGCCCATCGACCCCCCCATCTGCTCGATGAACTCGTACACGGCCTTGGGGTTCGAGCAGCTGACGAGCGTCGAGCTGACGCGGCTCTCCGGGGTGAGCGGCTGGCGCACCGTCTCGAAGGTCCACACGCCGGGGCCGAGCGCCTCCAGGCCCTTGGTCATCATGGGCCCGAGCTCGAGGAGCATCGCGTCGATCTGGTCGGCCTGGTCCTGCGGCAGGCTCGCCATCGCGGTGTTGATCACCTCCATCACCTTGGCGAAGCGCACGTTGATGCGCCCCATGCCCACGGCGTCGGGGCCGATCATCGGCGGCGGCGCCTCGATCGCTGCGCCGGGCCCGAGGAGCGACCACGCGCCCACCTTGTCGCCGGGGACGTAGATGCCCGAGGAGAGCTCGACCTGCCCGCGAGGGGTGTCGACGCCGATCCCGATCGTCCACGCCTGCACGTCGCCGAAGAGCGGCTGCAGCACCGGGGTCAGGAGGGCGAGCATCCCCGCACCCTCGCCCGCGAACGTCCTCTGCATGGGGCCGGTCAGGATCGCCACCGAGATGTCGGCGTCGCCGAGCTGCTCCATCGCGCCGCGGAAGTCGGCCTGGTCGGGCAGCTTCGCGGCGCGCTTGCCGTCGATCGCCTCGAGCGCGTCCTCGAGCCCGCCGAGGTCGGAGGCCGCGATGAAGCGCGAGCCGTCGCGGCAGAAGTAGATCCGCTCGAACGGACGGTTCATCGAGAGGTCGACCTGCAGGTCCATGCCGCCGGCCGGGGCCGCGGCCTTCGGCGGCTCGGGCAGCTTGATGACGCGCACCTCGCGGCCGGCCACGTCCTCCTTCTCGACCGTCACCTTGTCCTTGCGGATCGACTCCTCGATGTAGGCGTCGAAGATCTTCGCCATGCCGTCCGCCCCGGCGCCCCAGTCGCCGTAGAAGAGCGAGTGCGACTCCTCGGCGTCGAGCTCCTCGTCGTGCACGGTGAAGAGCGCCACGCCGAAGGCCGCCGGCCAGGAGAACGACCCCTCGGGCACGCCCATCTCCTGCAGGCGCTTGGACATCGCCTCCTGCGCGCCGCCGTCGGAGCCGAGCAGCTTTCGCATCTGCTCGCCGGTGACGAAGGCATGGAGCGGCGTGGACTCCCACTTGGAGACTGTCTTCGCGAAGTCGTCGGCCGAGACCATCACGTAAGTGGTGTCGGGCGCGATGCGGCGGATCGCCACCGGGCCGTCGGCCGCGTGCGCGGCGGAGGCGAGGACGGCGAGGACGGCAGCGGACAGGGTGTGCACGGTGCTCATGGGAAGGTGCCTCACTTGGCGGCGGGCGTGGGGGAGGACGAGCCGTCGGCGAGCTCGCCGGGCGCGCCGGGCGCCGGGCGCGGCGGGGCCGGGTGGTAGAAGTGGCCGGAGTTCGGGTTGTTCTTGTTGAAGGCGTACGCCTCGCGGTGGCGCACGAAGTCCTTGACGAACCGTGCGGGGATGGCGAAGCCCACGTTCTCGCCGAGGGTGATCTTCATGTTGGTGATGCCCACCACCTCGCCGCGCATGTTGAAGAGCGGGCCGCCGGAGTTGCCGGGGTTGATCGGCGTGTCGGTCTGGATGTAGGCGCGGCCGTCGAGCTGCATGGCCGGCACGCTCACCACGCCCTCGGTGAGCGTGCGCTCGAGGCCGAGCGGGTTGCCGATCGCGAACACGCGCTGCCCCGCCTCCACCTGGTCGTCCATCTCCATGGGCGCGACCTGGAAGGGCTTGCCGTCCGGGTGCCTGATGCGGATGAGGGCGAGGTCGAGCGAGTTGCTCACCGCCTCGATCTCGACGTCGTCGATCTCGACGCGCTTGAGCGAGCCGTCGGGCTGGCGGAACCAGACGGTCGCCCGCAGCGACTGCTCGCCCTGGATGACGTGGGCGTTGGTGATCGCGAAGCCGTCGGGGCTGATGATGACGCCCGAGCCCAGGCCACCCGGCGAGCTCACCTTGATGACGGCGGGCCCGAGCGACTTCGCCAGTTCCTTGGGCGGCAGCGTCGGCAGGTCCCTGGCGGTCGAGAAGAGCCGCGAGTCGTCGGCCGTCAGCGCGGACCCGGCGTCCTGGCGCTCGACCGAGTCCACCTGCTCCATGCTGATCTCCAGCACGTCGGCGCCGATGTCGATCCAGAGCGCGCGGTCGGTCTGCTTCAGGATGGTGCCGCTGATCGCGGCGCCGCTGCGCAGCTTCACCGTGTCGGCGGAGGCGGTCGCGGCGAGGATGAGGGCGAACGCGGTGGCGGTCCGGGTGATGCGCATCGGGATGGGGCCTCGGGAGGAGTGACCTTACCATACGCCGCCCGCGCGCCCATGCGCGCCGAACCACGCAAGGATCCCATGCGCCACGCCATCGCACTCACGCTCGCCGCCCTGCCCTGCGCCGCCGCCGGCGCCGACGACCTCGCGCGCCACTTCGGCTTCCGCCCGCTCGAGGTGCTGAAGATCGACCCGAAGGCGGGACCGTTCGTCGTGCAGGACATGGACGGCGACGGGCTCGGCGACCTCGTGGTGGTCGACAACTTCAAGAACCGCATCGACATCCACTTCCAGCGCAAGGGCGCGAAGCCGACCGACGAGATGCCGGCGCCGAAGGGCGTCAACGAGTTCCCGGAGCACTGGCGCTACCGTCGCGAGAGCGTCACGGTCGACCGCGGCGTCGAGGCCGTGGTGCCGGCCGACTGGGACGGCGACGGCATGATGGACCTCGTCTACGCCGGCAACAGCCCGCCGGGCGTGGTCTTCGTGCGCCAGGTGTCCCCGGGCACCTTCAAGGTGCAGCGCAAGCAGGCGGTGCGGAACCTCTCCTCGAGCCGCGACGCGCTCGCGGTGACCGACGTGGTCGGCGACGCGCGCCCGGAGCTGGTGAGCGTCGTGGACGGCAAGATCACGCTCTGGACCCTGGACAAGGACATGACCGGCGCGCCGCTCGAGCTGAGCGCGGGCGGCGGGCGCGTGGTCGCGGTGATCCTGGAGGACTTCGACGGCAACGGCACCACCGACGTCGTGGGCGTGGTGCCCGAGGACTCCGCGCCGGTGCGCGCGTGGTTCACCGAGCGCCAGGGCGACCGGCTGCAGGCCGGCCCGCAGGTGCGCTTCGAGATGCCGCCCGTGCGCGAGGTGTCGGCCGTGCGCCTGCCCGGGCAGAAGGCCGCGCTCCTGGGCGTCATCGAGCGCCCCACCAAGCGCGTGGCATTCCACCGCGTGGGACGCGGCACCATCGAGGGCGCGGGCGTGCGCGACTCGAGCCTGGTGACCTGGAGCTTCGAGGACCCGCAGAACCGCAAGCGCCGCACGGTGGTGGCCGACGTCAACGCCGACGGCCTCTCCGACGTGGTGGCGACCAACACGCTGGCCAACGCGATCATGTCGTACCGGCAGGAGAAGTCGAAGGGCCTCGGCGCGCCGATGGCGAGCCCGTCCTTCGCCGACCTCGATTCGGTCGAGGTGGCGCCGACGAAGGACGGCGCCATCGTCTTCGCGCTCTCCGAGAAGGAGGGCGTCGTGGGCCGCAGTGCCGCGTCGAAGGACGGCTCGATCGGCTTCCCGCAGGCGGTGCAGCTCGGGGCCGGCCGCGTGCCGGTGGCCATCAACCTGGTGAGCCTCGACGGCGAACGGCACCTCGCCGTGGTCGCGAAGGAGGCGAGCGGCAAGGGCTTCGCAGTCGAGCTGGTGCCGGTCGACCGCGAGGAGGACGCGGCGAAGCGGACCGTCGTCTCGCTCGGTGCGCAGAGCCGGTCGCCGAACGCGGTCGCGTCGCTCGACGCCGACCAGGACGGGCTGACGGACCTCCTCGTCTTCACCCCCGAGAAGCCGATGATCATGCTGCACGCGCAGCCGAAGGTCGCCGACGCGGCCGCCGAGGCCGCCCCCTTCAAGGTGCTCGAGTCGAAGGACATGGGCCAGTTCGGCCTGGTCCAGGCGGCCACGGGCGACAACTCCGCGGTGGCCGACGTGGACGGCAACGGCAAGGGCGAGCTGCTGGTCGCCGACCGCAACTACGTGCGTGCCCTGCGCTACGAGCCGAAGCCCGCCGGCGGCGCGAGTCCCGGCTGGCAGGTGGTCACGCAGATGAATGCGCGCAACACCGACGCGAAGCTCGTCACCCTCACCGCCCTCGGTGACCGCGTGGTGGCGGGCGACCGCGAGGGTGCGCGCGCCATCTCGTTCGCCAAGGACAGGTCGGGGGCGTGGGAGCAGTCGGAGGTGATCGAGATACCCGGCTTCAAGTTCTCGCAGCTGGTGGCCGGCAAGTTCGCCGGCGACGGCAACGACGGCCTGCTCGCCGTGGGCGACGACAGCTTCGCGCTGGTGCGCCTCGGCGGCGAGCGCATCGTGCTCGACACGGTGGGCACGTGGACGAGCGACGACCCGCGCCAGGTGCCGCACGAGCTGGTGCCCGGCGACGTGAACGGCGACGGCTACATGGACGTCACCGTCCTCGACGGCGGCGAGCAGATGGCCGAGATCCTCACCTTCAGCCAGGCCGAGCGCCTGCTGCGTGCCCTCGGCTTCAAGGTGTTCGAGACCCGGATGTTCTCCGGCGGCGAACGCCGCGAGTTCGAGCCGAGCATGGGCCAGGTGGTGGACGTGACCGGCGACGGCCTCGCCGACCTGGTGCTGCTGGCCCACGACCGCGTCCTCATCTATCCGCAGTCGCCGGGCGGCGAGACGCCGGCCGCGCCCGCGGCCGCGCCCAAGGGCTGATCCCGTGGCACGCACCGACTCCGAGCGGACGACGAAGCTCCTGGAGGTCTCCCGGCGCCTCGCGCGCACGGGCGACCTTCAGTCGATCCTGGGACTGGTGATCGACGCGCTGCGCGACCTGCTCGACGCCGACCGCGCCACGGTCTTCGAGTTCGACGCCAAGGCGCACGAGCTCTTCACGCAGGTGGCGCACGGGATCGGGGGGAGCGGCGACGCGCCCGCGGTGATCCGCATCCCGATGGATGCCGGCATCGCGGGCCTCGCGGCCACCACCCGGAAGATCGTCAACATCTCGGATGCCTACGCGGAACCGCGCTTCAACCGCGCCGTCGACCAGAAAACCGGCTACCGCACGCGCACGATCCTGGCCATCCCGCTGCTCGACCACGATGGCGAGCTCGTCGGCGTCGCGCAGGTGCTCAACCGCCGCGAGGGCGCCTTCGACGCCGCCGACGAGGAACTGGCCGAGGGCCTGGCCGCCAACGCCGCCGTCGCGATGCGCCGCGGACGGCTCATCGAGGACCGGATCGAGCGCGAGCGGCTCGAGCGCGAGGTCGACCTGGCGAAGGGCATCCAGGCGGGCACCTTCCCCGACGAATTCGTGCAGGCACCCGGCTGGGAGATCGCCGGCGAGAGCGTGCCGGCCGAGCAGTGCGGCGGCGATGCGTATGACGTGGTGCCATTGGTGGGCGACGCGATCGCGGAGCCGGGCGCCGAGCCGGACGGCTACGTGCTGAGCATCGCCGACGCCACCGGCCACGGCATCGCCAGCGCCCTGTCCAGCGTCCAGATGCGCGGCATGCTGCGGGTCGGGCTGCGCCTGGGGCAGCCGATCGTGCGCATCCTGGAGGAGATCAACGCCCAGCTGAGCGAGGACCTGCCCGACGGGCGGTTCGTCACCGCCTGGCTCGCGCGGCTTGACTGCCGCTCGGGCCGGATCCACACCATCTCCGCCGGACAGGGCCCGATCATCCACTATCGCCGCGCGAGCGACGACTTCGTCACCCTCGGCGCCGACATGCCGCCGCTCGGCGTATTCGCCCTGCCCTACTCGGACGGCGACTCGCAGCGCTACGTGGTCGAGCCGGGCGACGTGCTGGTGGCGATCACCGACGGCTTCTACGAGGCGCCGGACGCGGTGCGCGAGCTGTTCGCCGAGGACCGCGTGCGCGACATCGTGCGCGCCACGCGCGACCTGCCCGCGCA
>VEQS01000116.1 GCA_018883105.1 Phycisphaerales bacterium | reverse complement strand
CGCGCACGCCAGAGCCGGCGTCGTCGCGCAGGCGGTCCCAGACGACGACCTGCACCTTGCGGCTCGACATCGCCACCTGGAACGCCATGGTGGCCCACGCGGCCTGCGACCGCTCGCTCCAGGGCTCTCGCCAGAAGCCGACGCCCGGCTCGCGCGGGGCGGCGCTCGGGGCGGCCAGTGCACTCACCAGGATCGGGGGCATCTCGTTTCGGCTGATGAAGCGGTCGAGCATCGCCGCCACCTGCATCAGGTCGCGCGTGCCGCGGCCGGCGTCGCCCAGAACGACGGGGAGACCAACGAAGTCGAAGCGCACCCCCTCGGAGACCAGCATGCGGACGAACTGGATCGCACCGATCGCGCCCCCGTCGGTCGGGGAGCGCTCGCCGAAGGGATCGCCGACCTCGACGATGAGCTTCGAGGCGGGCGCGGCCTGGCGAATCGTGACGCACGCGTGGCGCACGACCTGGCACATCTGCGCGGGCGTGAACGCCGCCACCTCGTTGGCGTTGACGCCCGCGGCAGCCAGCCAGATCGGCGACTGCGGCGCGTAGCGGACGGTCACCTCGCGCACGAACTCGTAGACGAGCCGCTCGAACTTCGCGGGGTCGCGCAGGGCCGGCAGCGCCCAGCTGGGCACGCCGCCCGGGCGCAGGTCAAGCAGCGGGCCCATCACCGGCACGCGGCGCGTCGACTTCGCCCAGATCATCCAGCGGTCGACCTGCTCCCACGTGAACCGTCCCTCGCGCTGCTCGATCGCCGGCCACGGGGTGGGCACCAGCACGGTGTCGAACTCGCCCGAGAGGCACTGCTTGAGGAGGTCGGGCGCCTTCTCGATGGGCACGCGCACGCCGAGCGCGCGCGGCGTGCCCTGCGCGCCGTAGCGCTGGTGCAGCCCCAGCTCGGTGCGGCGCATCAGGAGCTTCTCGGAGGCGAACACGCCGAGAGCGAGCGAATCGCGGAAGGCGTTCTGCGACTTGAACGGGTCCATCTCCACCATGCCCGCCACGAACGTGGCGCGCGCGCGCTCGAAGAGCTCGAACGCCTCGGGGGCGCGGGCGGGGTCAAGGAGCCCCCACGCCTCGCTCTTCTCCAGGAACAGCTTGATCCGGTGGCGCGCCAGCTCCTCGAAGAGCCGGTAAGGCTCCTGGCGCTGCTGCAGCAGGCAGGTCTGGAGCATCATGGTGCCGGCGCGGCCGGCGTCGACCTCCAGGCACAGCGCGATCGGCGGCTTCGCCTCCGAAGGCGTGCAGACGATGTCCCCGCGCTCGAACGCCACCGTCCCGGCGAAGGTGGCATCGTTCGCCCCGAGGAGGTGCGGACGCACCAGGGGCCATGCCGCGGAGGGGCCGCGCTCGTCGAACGTCGAGAAGCGGAGCATGGAGGCGCGAGTGTATCCGGCACGCGTGCGCGTCCGGCGATCGATGCGCTTTCGCACGCACCATCGCGCGCTCGGGCGGCCGAATACGATCCGTCCCCGATGAGCACGGCCCAGGGCGATGCGATCGATGACGCGGTCTTCGAGACCGACCTGCCGCTTCCAGGCCGGCGCCGGGGCAAGGTGCGCGACGTCTACGCCCTGCCCTCGGCCGCGGGCGAGGCGCCCCGGATCCTCGTGGTCGCGAGCGACCGCGTCAGCGCCTTCGACGTGGTGATGCCGACGCCGATTCCCGGCAAGGGCCGGCTGCTGACGCAGGTGAGCGTGGGCTGGTTCCGCTTCCTGCGCACCCTTGGGCTGGTGCCGGATCACATGCTCGCCACCGAGGTCGACGGCATCCCCGGGCTCGACGCCGCGCAGCGCCGCACGCTCGCGGGGCGTTCGATGACCTGCCGCGCGGCGCGGGTGGTGCAGGTGGAGTGCGTGGCGCGGGGCTACCTCGCCGGCAGCGGCTGGCAGGAGTACCGGGAGTCGGGCACCGCCTGCGGCATCGCGCTTCCCGCGGGACTGCGCCAGTGCGAGCGGCTGCCGGAACCGATCTTCACGCCGGCGACCAAGGCGGCGGAAGGCCATGACGAGAACATCAGCTTCGAGCGGATGTGCGATGCGGTGGGCGGCGGCCTGGCGCGCCGCTTGCGCGACCTGACGCTCGCCATCTACCGCGCCGCGGCCGAGCGCGCGGCCGGACGCGGGCTGATCCTCGCCGACACGAAGTTCGAGTTCGGGTTCGCACTCGACGCGGGCGGCGAGCCGACCGGCGAGCTCATGCTCGTCGACGAGGTGCTGACGCCGGACTCGAGCCGCTACTGGCCGCGCGCGGGCTACGAACCCGGGCGCGACCAGCCGAGCTTCGACAAGCAGTACCTGCGCAACTGGCTGCTCGCGGAGGTGGCGGCGGGCCGGTGGCGCAAGGAGCCGCCCGGCCCCGAGCTTCCCGCCGAGGTCGTGGCGCAGACGCGGTCGCGGTACGAGGACGCGGCGCGGCTCCTGGCGTAGCCAGCGCAGCGAGGGACGCAGCCAGCGCAGCGAGCAACGCCGTCAGCGCAGCGCGGCGTCGGTGACGTTTCGCAGGAGCATCGCGACGGTCATCGGGCCGACGCCGCCGGGCACCGGCGAGATCCAGCCCGCCGAGCCGCGCACCGCGTCGAAGTCCACGTCGCCGACGGTGATCTTCGTGCCGTCCGGGCCGGCGATCCGGTTGATGCCGACGTCGATCACCACGGCACCCGGCTTCACCCAGCCGGCACCGACGAGGCGCGGCACCCCGCACGCGGCGACGATCACGTCGCACTCGCGGGCGAGCCTCGGCAGCTCCGGCGTGAACTTGTTGGTCGAGTGCACCGTCGCGTCCTCGCGCATCAGGAGGACCGCGATCGGCTTGCCGACGATGTTGCTTGCGCCCACCACCGCGCAGCGCTTGCCGCGCAGCTCGATGCCGGTGTGCTCGATCATCTCCAGCGCCGCAAGCGCCGTGCACGGCACCAGG
Organism: Phycisphaerales bacterium; assembly: GCA_018883105.1. Taxonomy (GTDB): domain Bacteria; phylum Planctomycetota; class Phycisphaerae; order Phycisphaerales; family SM1A02; genus UBA966. The sequence continues at coordinate 6,329 of VEQS01000116.1, read as the reverse complement.
CTGCGGCGTCCGTAGACGACGTTCCCGATGTTGGCGGGGTTGACGCCCTCGACGTCCTTGTCGGGGTCGATGAGCGACTGGACGCGCTCGGTGTCGATGCCCGCGGGCAGCGGCATGTGCACCATGAGGGCGCGCACGGAGTCGTCGGTGTTGAGGAGCAGCACGCGCCCCGCGATGTCGTCGTACGAGGCCGACGCGGGCAGCCGGTGCAGCACGTAGCGGATCCCGATCTCCTCGCAGGTGCGCGCCTGGTTCATCGCGTAGATGCCGGCGGCGCGGTCGTCGCCGACGAGGAGCGCGTCGAGGCGCACGGGACGTCCGGCGGCCGCGATGCGTCGGCGCAGGTCGTCGCGCACCCGGTCGGCGAGCGCCTTGCCGTCGATCAGGCGGGCGACGTCTCGCTGGGGGGCGTTTGCGGCGGCGGGAACCATCATTCGGCCGCGAGGATACGGCCCGCCGGGCGTGCCGCGGCCGCGGTGGTATCGTCGTTCCGCCCGTGCGCGCCGGTGCGGCGCCTCCGCTGGGCATCCGCCACCCGTGGGACATCCCATGCTGAAGACCGCCATGTCGCTCGCCGGGCTCGTGCTCGCCTCCGGCGCGTTCGCCGCTGCGCAGAACTCCGTGCCCGCCACCAAGCTCGTGCCCGCCGCCGAGAAGCCCGCGCCCGCGCAGGACGCGCCGGCCCCCGAGCCGATGACCATCGGCAGCGCCGCCCCGAAGCCCGACATCGAGCTCTTCGTGCGCGGCAGCGAGCCGAAGTGGTTCGACGGCGACAAGGTGTACGTGGTCGAGTTCTGGGCGACCTGGTGCGGTCCGTGCCGCGCAAGCATGCCGCACATCAGCGACCTTGCGGACAAGTACAAGGACAAGGTCGTCGTGGTCGGCGTGAGCGACGAGAAGGAGGAGACCGTCCGCAAGTTCCTCGACACCGACGAGTGGAAGCAGAAGGCCCGCTACAACCTGTGCACCGACCCGGACCGCTCCACGCACCGCCAGTACATGGAGGCCGCCGGCCAGAACGGCATCCCGACGGCCTTCGTCGTCAAGGGCGGCACGGTGCAGTGGATCGGCCACCCGATGGGGATGGACGAGCCGCTGGAGAAGATCGTCGCCGGCTCCTGGGATGCCGCGAGCTACAAGGCGGAGTTCGAGGCCGAGGCGGCCGCGGCCCGCAAGCAGATGCAGCGCCGGCGCGAGATCGCCAAGGCCCGCAAGGACGGCGATTGGGACGCGATCGTCAGGATGATCGACGAGGACATCGCCGCGGCGCCCGAGCGGCAGCAGGCCGGCCTGAAGATGCAGAAGTTCATGATGCTCCTCACCGACGCCAAGATGCCCGAGAAGGGCTACGCCGTCGGCCGCGAGATCTTCGGGTCGAGCAAGGACGACGCCATGACGCTCAACCAGCTGGCGTGGTTCGTGCTCGACGACAAGCGCGTCGAGCAGCGCGACATCCCCTTCGCGCTCGAGGTGGCCAAGCAGGCCGTCACCGCCAGCAAGGGCGAGGACCCGGCCATCATGGACACGCTCGCGCGCGCCTGGTGGGAGTCGGGCGACAAGGCGAAGGCCGTCGAGTGGCAGAAGAAGGCCGTCGAGCAGGCCGAGGGCGACGCGGCGGACGAGCTGCGATCGACGCTCGAGAAGTACCAGTCCGGCGAGGCACCGACGCCCACGAAGAAGGCGTCGCTGCGGCTCGACGACGCACCGGCGGCAAAGCCGGGCGACGCCCCGGCGGCCACGCCCGGCGACGCGCCGACGGCGCCGCGCGCGCCCCGTGCCCCGCGGCCGGCCGCGAAGCTCTCGCCGTCCGCCGAGAAGGTGTTCCCCGAGCTCGAGGCCCAGGGCTTCGACTCGACGGACGACCTGCTGGCGTTCGTCCCCAAGGCGAACTCCGACTATGAGTCGCTGATGCGCATCGTGCGCGCCATGCGCAGCTCGACCGACGACGGCAAGGTGTCGCTGCGCATCGCGGCGGCGATGATCTCCGACATGCGGCCGATGGCCGAGGCGCAGGTCAAGCAGTTCGGCAAGGCGGGCTCGATGCCGATGGCCCTGCCCGGCGGTGGCGCCGACGGGACCACCTTCGAGATCAAGCCCGAGAGCGACACCGAGGCGCTCCTGGTCGCCAAGGACGGGACGGGCCAGATGATCGGCCAGCCGCGCCCGCTCGTGAAGGCCGACGGCAAGTGGTGGTTCGACTTCGAGAAGGGCTCGGGCATGCGCCCGGGCGAGGGTGCGCAGACCGTGATGATGGCCAACATGATGGGCCAGGACATGCGCACCGCCATGTCGACCGCCGCCAAGGGCACCGCCAAGCGCGTGCTCGACGGCGAGTTCAAGTCGACCGAGGAGGCGAACTCGGCCTTCGCGCAGGCGATGCAGATGCAGATGATGGAACTCATGGGCGGCGGCATGGGTGGTCCGGGCGGGCCCGGCGGCCCCGGAGGCCGCATGGGCGGTCCGCGCGGGCCCGGTGGCCCGGGCGGGGCGCCAGCAGGCGGCACGCCCCCCGCCCCGCCGGCACCCCCGGCCGGCGATGCGCCGAAGCAGCCCTGACGTCCGACGAACCCCGCCGGCCTACGCGGCCGGCACCGCAGGATCCGCCGCGCGACGTTGCGTCCCCGACGCGACGGCGCGCGGCGGTGCATTGGTGAAGTAGCGCGCGGGGTCGCACATCGGCAGCGCCAGCGACTGCGGCCGGCCGAGCACGTGCTCGGCGAGCGCGCGGCCGGTCACCGGGCCGAGGGTCATCCCCATCATCGCGTGCGCGGTGCCGACGAAGAGTCCGGGGGTGCCCGGCACGCGGCCGACGACCGGCATGCCGTCGGAGCTGCACGGACGGTAGCCCGCCCATTCCGCAGCCGTCCGGCCGCGGTCGATCCCGCGGATGTAGCGCGAGGCGCCGCGCGTCAGGTTGTCGAGGCGGTTTCGCATCCACGGCCGGCCGACCGGCTGGATCTCGAGCGTCCCCGCCAGGCGCAGCTCGTCGCGCATCGGCGTGACGGCGACGAAGGTCTCGTGCAGGACGCATCCGGTGAACGGCAGCTCGGGCACGCCCTTCAGCTGCCGGTGGTAGCCGCGCGCGCCCTGCATCGGGATGTCGAGGCCGAGGTCGCGCGCGAGGCCATCGCTCCAGACGCCGGCCGCGATCACGACGTCGGATCCCTCGACGACCTCGCCCGAGGTGCCGCGCACGCCGGCGGCACGGCCGGCGCGGTCACGCAGCACCGAGGCGGCCTCGAACGGGATGCGCAGGTCGACCCCCGCGCGGGTGCACGCGGCCGCGAGCCCGCGCATGAAGTCGGCAGGGTGGCAGTGGGCGCTGTCCTCATACCACACCGCGCCCGCCACCTCCGGCGCGAAGCAGGGGCTCCGGCGGCGCAGTTCGTCGCCCGTGAGCATGCGGTAGGCGTAGCCGTGCGGCACCAGGGCGCGCGCCTCGGCCTCGGCATGCGGCAGGTTCGCGGGGTCCATCACGACGTCGAGCCAGCCGTCCCGGCGGTAGTCGCAGTCGATCCCCTCGGCGGCGATCATCTCCTCGAAGAGCGCGAGCGTCGGGAAGCCCATCGCGCACAGCTCGCGCATGCAGCGGTCGAGCCAGGGCTGGTTGCAGTGGCGGTGGAAGGTCCACAGCCACGACACGAGCGACGGATCGGGACGCGGCCGGATGAAGAGCGGCGCGTTGCGGTCGAACATCCACTTCAGCCCGCGCCAGCTGACGCCGGGGCGCGTGAGCGGGTAGTGGCCGATCGACAGGAGGCCCGCATTGCCGCAGCTGGCGCCCTCGCCGACCGGCTCGCGGTCGAGGACGGTCACCGGGCGGCCGGCCTTGGCCAGGAAGTACGCGGTCGACAGGCCGACGATGCCGGCGCCGACGATCACCGTGCGCGAAGCGGTCATGCGCGGATGCTAGGCCGCGGCGGGCGGGGACGCGCGGCTATCTTCCGGCGCAGCCATGACCATGACGCTCGGAATCATCGGAGCCGGCGCGATCGGGAACGTGCACGCGGACACCGCCGCGCGCGCGGGGATCCCGGTGGCCGGCGTGTGGGACGTCAACCCCGCCAAGGGCACGGCCTTCGGCACGAAGCACCGGGACGCGCGCGTGTGCGGCTCCGTGAAGGAGCTGCTGTCCATGCGCGAGGTGGACAGCGTGGTGGTGGCGGTGCCGAACGTCGACCACGCGGCGGTCGCCTGCGAGGCGCTCGAGGCCGGGAAGACGGTCTTCCTGGAGAAGCCCATGGCGATGAGCGTCGCGGAGTGCGACCGGATCATCGCCACGATGGAACGCACCAAGGGCCGCCTGCAGATGGGCTTCGTGTCGCGCAGCACCCCGGCGAGCCGCACGGTGAAGGCGTTCATCGACGAGGGCGCGTTCGGGCGGATCTACCACGTCAAGTGCAGCCTGTACCGGCGCCGCGGGGTGCCGGGGCTCGGCGGATGGTTCACGACGAAGGCGATGTCGGGCGGCGGGCCGCTCATCGACCTCGGGGTGCACGTCCTCGACCTGGCGCTCCACCTGACGGGGAACCCCTCGCCCGATCGCGTCAGCGGCGCCACGTACGCCAACTTCGGGACGCGCATGAAGGACTACGTGCACACCTTCATGTGGGCCGGCCCGCCGCGGTTCGACGGCACCTGCGACGTCGAGGACCACGCCACGGCGCTCGTGCGCTGCGCCGGCGGCCTGACCATCGAGGTCAACGTCACCTGGGCGATGAACGTCGACGAGAAGCACATGGCCAACGGCATGACCGTCTTCGGCGACCGGGGCGGATGCTTCTACCAGATCTTCGGCAAGTCGCTCTCGATCGCCACCGAGGCGGGCGGGCGCGTGGCCGACCTGGTGCCCGAGTTCGCCTCCGGGAACGTCGAGCACGACGCCTGGGACGAGCAGTACCGGATGTTCCGCGCGCTGGCGGAGCGGGGGACGCCGCCGCACGCCGACGCGGCCGCGGGCCGCCGCGTGCAGTCGGTGCTCGACGCGATCTACCGCTCGAGCGCCGAGGGCCGCGAGGTCGCGGTGTAGGCCGCGCCGCGGATCCCGCTCGAGTCGCCGTGCATCGCGCGCAGTACCGGGGTGTCGCAGCCGTCGCTGAAGACGAGGGCCGGAAGGGCCGCCTGCACCCGCGGCGCGAGCCCGGGCACGTTGCTCACCCCGCCGCCGAGGACGATCGCGTGCGGGTCGACGATGTTCACGACGACCGACAGGCTGCGGGCGAGCGCATCGACGAGCCAGTCGAGCGTGGCCGCGGCGTGGGGGTCGGTGTCGGCGCGCGCAGCGATCTCGGCCAGCGGGCGCGACACGCCGGCGGCGGCCGCGTAGCGGCGCTCGAGCGCGGGGCCGGAGAGGAACTGCTCCAGGCACCCAAGGCGCCCGCAGTGGCAGGGATGGGCCGCGGCCGCCGCATCCGACAGTCCCGGCAGGCGGTTGTGCCCCCATTCGCCGGCGATCCCGTTGCGGCCATCGACCACGTCGCCGCGCACGACGAGGCCGCCGCCGACGCCGGTGCCCAGGATCACCCCGAAGACCACGTCGCCCTGCCCCGCGGCCGCGCCGTCGATCGCCTCGCTCATGGCGAGGCAGTTGGCGTCGTTCGTGACGCGCACGGGGCGTGCCAGGCACGCCGCCAGGTCCGCCGCGAAGGGCCGGCCATTCATGCACGTGAGGTTCGAGTTGCGGTGAAGGCCGGTGCTCGGGCTGGGGGAGCCGGGCGCGCCAACGCCGACCGGGGCGGCGTACGCGGCCGGGCCAAGCGCCCGGTCGGCGGCGCCGACGAGCCCCGAGATCGCATCGATCAGCGGGCCATATTCGCGCGGGCTCGCAGCGCGTGTGCGAAGGGCTTCGGTGCCGTCCGCGCGCAGCGCGAGGACCTCGACCTTCGTGCCGCCGAGGTCGATCCCGATGCGGTTCACGTCGGGTCGGCGGCGCGGGTGGTGCCGATCAGCTGGAAGAACTCGGCGCGCGCGGCCGGGTTGGTGAGGAACGTCCCGTACAGCTTGCTGGTGGTCGTGATGGCGTTGGGCTGCTGTACGCCGCGGTAGCACATGCAGAAGTGCCTCGCCTGGATGACCACGCCAACCGCATGCGGGCGGAGGGTGTCGTTGATCGCCCCGGCGATCTGGGCGGTGAGCTTCTCCTGGACCTGCAGGCGCTTGGAGAAGATGTCGACCACGCGCGCGAGCTTCGAGAGCCCCACCACGCGGCCGTTGGGGATGTAGCCCACGTGGGCCACGCCCACGAACGGCACCATGTGGTGCTCGCAGTGGCTGTGCACCTGGATGTTCGAGAGGAGGACGAGCTCGTCGTAGCCCTCGACCTCGGAGAA
>VEQS01000115.1 GCA_018883105.1 Phycisphaerales bacterium | reverse complement strand
ACCATCGACTTCACCGCCTCGACGCCGAGCACGCCGCCGACCAGCGCCCCGGTCACGCTGTGGCCGGAGGCAAGCGCCACCCAGTCATGGCGATGGTGCCAGCCCTCGGCGAGGAGGAACGCGACCTTGGCCCCGAGGTATGCGCCGGCGAGCGCGCCGCCGTACACGGCCGCAAAGCGCGGGTCGGTGCGCCCGTCGCGTCGGGGCGCGAAGCGCCGCCAGACGAGCGCGGTCACCGCGATGCCGGCGACGGTGGTGAGGGAGTAGAAAATGGTGCCGGGGGCCATTTACCCCATTTTCGCACGCGCGCGGCCCATCCGAGGCTGCCGCTCGTAAATGGGGTAAATGGCCCCCGGCGCGATTTATCCGTAATGGCGGCAGAAGCTGTCGAGGGAGCCGTCCTCGCGGATCACGTGCGTGCAGCAGCGGTCGATCCGGTCCTGGTCGAAGGTCCAGGCATCCATGAACGGCTTGATGAAGATGCGCAGGGGGTGCTCGGGCCGCAGCTCGAGCGACTTGAGGAGTTCGCCGAGCGGCTCGGTCTCGCAGCCGCAGCGTGCCAGGTCCTCGAGGTCGTAGTTGACGCGGTTCTGCAGGAAGCCGGCGTAGGTTGGGACGTCGATCAGGCGGCTGAGGCCCACGGGCCCATCCGGCGTCCGCAGCACGTAGGCGATGGTGTGGCAGTTGGGGTCGCCGCAGGGCAGGGGCGTGAAGTCCGCCTCGGCGAGCAGCTCGGGTGCCTGGGTCACGCACGCGCGCACGACGTCCGAGACGCCGAGCGCATGCACGACGGCCGGTCCGCCCGCGCCGCTGCCCGCCCCGTACACGGGCAGCGTCCGGCTCTCGACCGGCGCGATCCGCCCGCTCGTGAACACCGGCTGCAGGCTGATGCCGCGCACGTGCGGGCGCGCGACGGCCCAGCGCAGCGTGTCGCCGACGCCTGCGATGGTCCGGGGGTCGACCACCATCGCGAGCGTGGTCGGCACGCCGAGCGCGCCGGACAGGTCGATCGCCCGCTCGCGCATCGCGCGCAGGTCGGCGCCGCGCAGTTCGGCCTGCCCGGCCTCCTGGACGCCGTCGAACTGCACGTACAGCTCGAACCGCGGGTTCGCGCGCCGGACGTCGGCGAGCATCGCGCGGAACCGCTCGTCGCCCGCGATGCGGACGGCGTTCGTATTCACGAGCACGTAGCCGACCGACGGGTGGGCGGTCGCCCAGCGCAGGATCCGCTCGAACTCCGGGTGGATCGTCGGCTCGCCCCCGGAGAGCTGGAGGATGTCGATGGTGCCCTTGCGCGCGCAGACCGCATCGACGCGACGGACCACGTCCTCGAACGGCGCGCAGCGCAGGTCGTCGCCGACCCCGTGCGGGCTGCCGGCGTAGCACGTGGGGCAGGTGAGGTTGCAGGTCTCGACGATCTCGATCAGGGCGACGCAGGTGGAGAGCCGCTCGAAGTCCGGGCCGGCGTGGCCGCCCGAGCGGTCGCCTTCGCTGAGGAAGTGCCACCGGGCGTCAGACTGCAGCTGCACCCGGAATTCCCCGTGTTCGGGGCAGGCCTTCTCCATCAGGACTCGCCCGCCGCGCTCGACGATGGTCGCCGCGATCTCCGCCTTGCACGCCGGGCAGCGGCTGCGCGTGTGCTTGAGGACCCGGTCGATGGAGAGTTTCATGGGATGCGGAGGAACGACATCCCGACCATGCACGCCCCGAACCCCGCGACGGTAGCGATGCAGGCTCCGCCGAGCGCCGCCAGCGCCGGCACGGCGACGATCCGAGGGATGACGAGCAGGAGCGGCGCCCAGCGCGCCCGCCGCGGAAGGCGCTTGACCAGTCGCACGGTGCCGAACGCCACCGTGGCCGGCGTGACGATCCACGCGAATGCCATGGCGACGCCAAGCATGACGATGGGCGCCCGCGCGTCCCTGAGCTGACTGGATTGCATCACCGCCGTCGTGGCGGTGACCACCGTCACCACGATGATCGGCACCGGCCACAGCATCCCGAGCGCGACGATCCACGGCGACGCGATCGGCCGCGGCACGCGTTCGTCGTCGGCGGTCACCGTCCCGCACTCCGGGCACGCCGCCCCCGAGGCGATCCCGAACAGCGAATGACCGCACTCGATGCAGCGCACGCGACCAAGGCTACCTCGGTCGATGAGGCGTACGATCGGGCCGTGCACCGCCTGGCCGTCACCCTGTGGGCCATCCTCGCCGTCGCCGCGGGCACGGGATGCATCCCGGTGTTCACGCCGCTTGTCCTGCAGGACGTCACCACCGGCGAGAAGCTTCGGTCGATCCATTCCGTGAAGCACGAGTGGGACTCGCGTCCCGGGGCGCTCCGGCCCGAGGTGCTCGCGCACACCGCGGCGCGTTGCGACGAGTTCCGCGCGCTCCTGCTGTCGCGGCCGCCCGTGATGGAGGCGACGGTGCATGCGCCCGAATCCACGACGCCCGAGGGCTACGGCATCTTCAATCCGGGCATGTTCAACCCGGTCGACCGCGAGCGCACCGACCTGCGGCGCGCGCGGGATGCCGGGCTCCTGACCGCGGCCGAGTGCACCGAGCTCGAGGCAACGCTCGACGCGCAGGCCCGCCGTTCCCTGGTCCGTCGCGCATTCGAGACGGCCGACGTCGGAGTGGCCGGGTCGATGTACTTCTCCCTCCTCGGATCCGGGTACGAACCATGGTCGAGTCGTGACCCATTGCGCCCGTCGCAGGAGCTGACCGACGCGCGCATCCGCCAGCTCGACACGCGTGAGGCGATGGTGCGTGCGGGTCGCTCCGCCGCTGCGCTCGCATGGTTCGACGAGTGCACGCGCGATCTCGCCGAGCCGAGCATCCCGCCCGGCGAGTACGTCGGCGAACCCGCCGTGTTCCGCATCCAGGCCCGGCCGCCGGTCGCCCCATGAACGCAGTGCGCGCCATGTTCCTGCGGCACCCGGTTCGCGTCGCGCTCGCGGCCTGCGTGCCGTGGGTCGCGTCGATCGCGTGCGTCACCTACCGCCCCGTGGTGACGCGCCCACCGACCCTTGGCGAGGAGCTGATCCAGCTCGACGCCGCGCGCCGCGACGGACTCCTCACGCAGGAGGAATACGACCGTCGCCGCGCCGAGGCCATCGCTGCCTGGAAGGCGATCGGGGACGCGCCGATCGAGCCGGTGCCGCCGCCCGCCGGGCCCGCGCCTCGCTGAAAGCCGCCGGTTCGGCTCAAGTCGGGCCTCATCCGTGCCGACCACGGTGAATATCGGCCACCGTGCCGAGGCGTCCGCGCCGTGGACGCATCCGAACCCTCACCTAAACTCCCGGTTCTATGCCCATCACCACCGCCTTCAAGACCGAGATCCCGCGCGTCTCGATCCTCGACGAGCACGCGACGTTCGACGAGAAGCTCGGAAAGGGGCTGATCCCGGACGCCGACCTCGTGAAGCTGTACGAGGCGATGTTCCAGTGCCGCCACCTCGACGGCGTGGCATTCCGCCTGCAGCGCTCCGGGCGCATGGGCACGTACCCGCAGAACATGGGCCAGGAGGCGACAAGCCTCGGCGCGGCCTACGTGCTCAACAAGAACGACTGGCTGGTGACCTGCTACCGCGAGAACTGCGGCCTGTTCTGGCGCGGCGTCCCGATGGAGTCGATCCTCCTCCACTGGATGGGCGACGAGCGCGGCAACGCGATGCCGCGCGAGCACCATGCGACCCCGATCGCGGTGCCGATCGGCACGCAGATGCTGCACGCGACCGGCCTCGCCTGGGCCGCCAAGTACCGCGGCGAGAAGCAGATCGCCTGCACCTTCTTCGGCGACGGCGCGACCAGCGAGGGCGACTTCCACGAGGCCGCGAACTTCGCCGCGAACCTCGACATCCCGGTGGTGTTCGTGTGCCAGAACAACTTCTGGGCGATCAGCGTGCCCGGACGCATCCAGTGCAGCGCGCCGACCCTCGCTCAGCGCGGCATCGCCTACGGCATGCCCTGCATGCAGGTGGATGGCAACGACATCTTCGCCACCGTCTACGCGATGAAGGAGGCCTCGGCCCACGCCCGCAAGGAGGGCAAGCCGTACTTCCTGGAGATGGTGACCTACCGCCTGGGCGACCACACCACCGCCGACGACGCCAGCCGCTACCGCGACAAGGCCGAGGTCGAGGCGTGGAAGGCAAAGGACCCGCTCATCCGCGTGCGCAAGCACATGGAGCGACTGAAGCTCTGGAGCGACAAGAAGGAGGCCGACCTCCTCGAGCGCACCGAGAAGACGGTCGCCGAGGCCGTGGCCCGTGCCGAGAACATCGCCGCGCCGCACTCGACGGACTTCTTCAACGCGATGTACCAGGAGCTGCCGCCGGACCTGGCGCTGCAGCGCGACACGATGCAGACCCACTCGCTGGGGCAGGATCCCGGCCAGCTCGCGAGCACCGACCACCTGAACAAGCCCGCCGAGCACGCGCATCACTAAGAGGCTCCCGGTCCTCCCGGACCATTTTCCGCGCCCTTCCGAGACCGAGGCATCACCCATGGCAAACCTCAACATGGTCCAGGCAATCAACCTCGCCCTGATCCAGGAGATGGAGAAGGACGAGCGCGTCATGCTGCTCGGCGAGGACGTCGGCGCCAACGGCGGCGTCTTCCGCGTCACCGAGGGGCTGCAGAAGCGCTTCGGCGCGAGGCGCGTGGTCGACACGCCGCTTGCCGAGAGCGGCATCATCGGTACGGCGATCGGCCTGGCGATGGGCGGCCTGCGCCCGGTGCCCGAGATCCAGTTCGACGGCTTCCTGGGCCCGGCCTACGACCAGATCTGCAGCCACGCCGCGCGCATGCGCACGCGCACCCGCGGCGCGTTCCCGGTGCCGCTGACGATCCGCGTGCCGGTGGGCGGCGGCATCCACGCGCCCGAGCTGCACAGCGACTCCCCCGAGGCGATCTACGCGCACACCCCCGGCCTGAAGGTCGTGATGCCGAGCTCGCCCTACGACGCGAAGGGCCTGCTGGTCGCCTCGATCCGCGACCCGGACCCGGTGATCTTCTTCGAGCCCAAGCGCATCTACCGCGCCTTCCGCGAGGAGGTGCCCGAGGACGAGTACGTGCTGCCGATCGGCAAGGCGCGCACCGTGTGCGAGGGCACCGAGCTCACCGTCGTCAGCTGGGGCGCGAGCGTCGTCCAGTGCATGCAGGCGATCGAGAAGAGCGGCAAGTCGATCGAGCTCATCGACCTGCGCACGATCTACCCCTTCGACGCCGATGCGGTGGAGGCGAGCGTGCGCAAGACCGGCCGCTGCGTGGTGGTGCACGAGGCGCCGCTCACCTGCGGCTTCGGCGCGGAGATCTCCGCGCGCATCATGGAACGGTGCTTCCTGCACCTCGAGGCCCCCGTGCAGCGCGTGGCCGGCTTCGACACCATCATGCCGTACTACAAGCTCGAGCTCGACTACATGCCCGACGCGGCCCGCATCGGCCGCGCGATCGACGACGTGATGGCCTACTGACCGCGGGACGAGGGACCAACCGATGGCCGGAATCAAGCAGCCGAGCGACAAGAGCCACTTCCTGCTCCCCGACCTGGGCGAGGGCCTGGCCGAGGCCGAGCTCATCGCCTGGAAGGTGAAGCCGGGCGACGCCGTCAAGGAGAGCCAGACGCTCGCCGAGATGCAGACCGACAAGGCGCTGGTCGAGGTGCCCTCGCCGTGGGCCGGCACCGTGACCGAGCTGTGCGGCAAGCCCGGCGAGATCGTCAAGGTCGGCGCGGTGCTCGTGCGCTACGGAGCGGCGGGCGCGAAGGCCGCCCCGGCCGCTGCCACCGCGGCGTCCGCCTCTTCCGCGTCCGCCTCGTCAGCGTGCCTCTCTGCGCAGGCCGCCTCCGGCGCCGCCGAAGACCAGGGAACAGTCGTCGGCACCATGAGCGGCACCCTCACCGTGAGCGACCGCTTCGCGCGCCGCGCGCCCGAGGCCGCGACGCTTTCCCGCGAGGGCAAGGCGCTTGCGACGCCGGCCGTGCGCCGGATCGCCCGCGAGCTCGGCGTCGACATCCAGCGCGTGCCGGGAAGCGGCCGTGGCGGGCGCGTCACCGCGAGCGACCTCGAGTCGTTCGCCGGCGGCGCCTCCGGCAACGGGCACGCCGCGGCGACCGCGGGCTTCGCGCCGCGCTCGGCGGCCATCGCGCCCGGCAGCGTCTACATCGACCAGCAGGGCGTCACCCAGCGGATCCCCTTCCGCGGCGTGCGCCGCAAGATCGCCGAGAGCCTCGACCGCAGCGTCCGCACCACCGTCCACTTCACCGTGGTCGACGAGGCGGACGTCACGGCGCTCGACCAGAAGCGCAAGGAGTACTCGCGCGTCACGGGCCAGAAGCTCTCGATGCTTCCGTTCATCATGGCGGCGATCTGCCGGGCGCTGAAGAAGCATCCGTCGCTCAACGCCATCACCGACGACGCCGCGAGCGAGATCCTCGTGAAGGGCCCGGTGAACCTCGGCTGCGCGGTGGACACCGACGCCGGCCTGATGGTGCCCGTGATCCGCGATGCCGGCGCGAAGAGCCCGCTCGAACTCTCGAACGAGGTGAAGCGCCTCGCCGCCGCCTGCAAGGACCGCACGATCAAGCGCGAGGAGTCGCTCGGCGGCACCTTCACGATCTCGAACGTCGGCAGCTACGGCGGGATGTTCGCCACGCCCGTCATCAACTACCCCGAGGTCGCCATCCTGGCCGCCGGGCGCGCCAAGGAGCGCGTCATGGTGCAGGACGGCCGCTTCTATGCGGGCCTCGCGCTTCCCCTCTCCCTGAGCTGCGACCACCGCGTGGTCGACGGCGCCGAGGGCGCACGCTTCCTGAACACCGTCGTCGGGCTGCTCGAGCACCCCGAGCAGCTGATCTGAGACCCACACCAAGCCTCCCATGAACGCCATCGCCACCGAGCTTCTCAAGAAGTTCGAGTCCAAGACCGCCACCGTCGGCATCGTCGGGCTCGGCTACGTCGGCTTGCCGCTCGCCCACGCCTGCCTGAAGGCCGGCTACAAGGTGGTCGGCTTCGACATCGACCAGCGCAAGATCGACGCCATCAAGGCAGGCAAGCCCTACATCGTGCACCTGGGGCAGGACTTCTTCGACTACATCAAGTCGAACGAGGGCTTCCTGGGCACCGCCGACCCGAAGGACCTGCAGAAAGCCGACGCCATCCTGATCTGCGTGCCAACGCCGCTCGGGCACCACAAGGAACCGGACCTCTCCTACGTCCTCGACTCGACGAAGCTCGTCGCGAAGGTCCTCCGCAAGGGCCAGCTGGTCACGCTGGAGAGCACCACCTACCCCGGCACCACGCGCGACGAGATGGGCCCGATCCTCGACGCCACCGGCCTGAAGCGCAACGAGGACTACTTCCTCGCCTACAGCCCCGAGCGCGAGGACCCGGGCAACCCGAACTTCTCGGCGTCGGTGATCCCCAAGCTCGTGGGCGGCACCGACGAGGTGTCCGGCAAGCTCGCCTACGCGCTGTACAGCCGCGTCGTGAGCAAGGCGCACTTCGTCTCGAGCGCCGAGGTGGCCGAGACCGCCAAGCTCCTCGAGAACATCTTCCGTGCCGTGAACATCGCCCTCGTCAACGAGATGAAGACGGTGCTCACCGACATGAACATCGATGTCTGGGAGGTCATCCAGGCGGCGAGCACCAAGCCCTTCGGCTTCATGCCCTTCTACCCGGGCCCGGGCCTGGGCGGCCACTGCATCCCGATCGACCCCTTCTACCTCACTTGGAAGGCGAAGGAAGTCGGCCGCAACACGCGCTTCATCGAGCTCGCCGGCGAGGTGAACACGGCGATGCCGCACTACGTGGTGGACCGCACGCAGGGCGCCCTGAACGACGACCGCAAGAGCGTCAAGGGCGCCAGGGTGCTGGTGATGGGCGTCGCCTACAAGAAGAACATCGACGACTCGCGCGAGAGCCCGAGCGCGGAGATCATCGAGCTGCTGCGCGACCGTGGTGCCGAGGTGACCTATCACGACCCGTTCATCCCGACCTATCCGTCGATGCGCAGGTACCGCATCGACCTGAAGAGCGTGCCGCTCACCCCGGACACGCTGCGCGCGACGGACTGCGTCCTGATCCTCACCGACCACGACGCGGTCGACTATGGCATGCTGAGCGAGCACGCGACGCTGGTGGTCGACACCCGCAACGCGATGGCGTCCGTGCCGCCCTCGAAGCGCCGCGCGCGCGTCGTGAAGGCCTGACGGACCCGAAGTGAGCCCTCAGGACGGCCCCGAATTCCGCTGGCGCTTGCTGCGCGCCGGCGGATTTCGCCTTGATGGCGGCGGGATGTTCGGCATCATCCCCAAGGCGATGTGGTCGCGCTGGGTTCCGGCCGACGCGGAGAACCGGATTCCGCTCGCGATGAACTGCGTGCTGCTCGAGCGCGACGACCCATGCGTGCGCGGGCGGCCGATGCGCGTGCTCGTCGAGACCGGAGCCGGCGCCAAGTGGACGGACAAGGATCGCGCGATCTACGCCTTCGAGCCGACGCACTCGGGCGGCATCCGCACGGTGCTCGACGCGCTGGCGGAGGCGGGCGTCGGCGCCGACACGATCGATCACGTCATCGTCACGCACCTGCACTTCGACCATGCGGGCGGGCTGACGCACGTGGGCGGCGACGGGCGCGCCACATGCTCCTTCCCCGCGGCGCGCGTCCATGTGCAGCGCCAGGAGTGGGAGGACGCGCTCGCCAACCGCAGCACCATGACGCGCACGTACTTGCCGGACAACCTGCAGCCCATCGCCGACCGGCTGGTGCTGCACGACGGCGCCACCTCGCCGGTCGCGGGGATCGACCTGCATCCGGCCATCGGTCACACGTGGGGCCACCAGGTCGTCCGCTGGCGCGATGGCGAGGGAACCGTCTGCTTCCCCGGCGACGTGATGCCCACGGTGCACCACGCGCACCCGGCGTCGAGCCTGGCCTACGACATGCTCCCCTACGACACGATGCAGACGAAGCGCGCCTTGCTCGAGCACGCCGACCGCGGCGCGTGGCGGCTGGTGCTTGACCACGAGCCGGGCGAATGCGTCGTGCGTCGCGGGACGCCTGGCTGAAGCGGCTATCCTGCGCCATCACAGGAGATCCCATGAAGCGCTCGCCGATCCGCACGCTCGTCGTCCTCAACTGCTGCCTGCTGGCCGCGCTTGCCGCGGTCACCTTCGGCCCATCGGCCGTCGCTCAGCTCCGCCCCCGCTCGACCTACACCATGGTCGGCGGCACCGTGAACGGCATCGTCCAGGGCGTCGTCTACATCACCGACGAGACCACCAACGAGGTCGTGGCCGTGAGCTGGTTCGAGAACCAGA
>VEQS01000004.1 GCA_018883105.1 Phycisphaerales bacterium | reverse complement strand
CGGTGCCGTGGTCGGTGCCGTTGGAGGCGTTCTGCCGCACGCGCCGGCCGAACTCGCTGAAGCACATGGTCATGACGCGGCCGTCGTTGCCCTGCGCCTTCAGGTCGTTCTGGAAGGCGAGCATGGCGTCGCCGAGCTGGCGCATCAGGTTGCCGTGCGATCCGACCTGGTTGGCGTGCGTGTCGAAGCCGCCCATGCTCACGTAGTAGACGCGCGTCTTCATGCCGTCGCGGATCATCGCGGCGACGGTCTGCAGCTGCTTCGCGAGCGCGCTGCCGGGGTAGCGCGCGAGCGGCGCCTTCTTCACCGCGGCGCGGATGCGGTCGCTCGTCACCTGCGCGTCAAGCGCGGTGCGCATCAGGAAGCTCTCCTGCGACCCGGCCGCCACGTCCTCCAGCTCGCCCGCACGCACCATGCGCTGGTACTCGGCGTCCATCTGCCCGCCGGCATCGGCGCCGAGCCAGCGGAACAGGTCGGCGCTCTCGAAGGCGATCGGCCGCGACTTGGCGCCGAGCATGGCGAGCGGCGCGGTGCGCCCGACCGAGACGGCGACGTCCGCGGCGGGGCTCCCGTTGCACGTCGCGTCGACGTAGCGGCCGAGCCAGCCGGTGCCCTTGCCCTCGGGGCGGCCGCTCTGCCAGATGTCCATGCTGGCGAAGTGGCTGCGGTTGGGGTTTGGGTAGCCGACGCCCGCGACGACCGCGAGGCGGCCGTCGTCATGCAGCTCCTTGAGCCCCGTGAGGTTCGGGTGCAGGCCGATGCCCCGGTCGCGGTCGAGCTCGAGCGCCGCACCGCCGTTCTTCGCCTTGCCCGGCTCGCCGAGCGCGATCCCCGGGCGCGCCGCGTGGTACTCGGGGTCGCCGTAGGGGATCACCGTGTTCAGCCCGTCGTTGCCGCCGGAGAGCTGGACGACGACGAGGATGCGCTCCTCCGGCACGCCCGGTCGCGAGCCGGCCGCGGACCCGTCCGGCGCCAGCATGCCGAGCGCGCTCTCCTGGATGAAGTGGGGCAGCGTGGCCGCGAACGAGGCGAGCATCACGCCCTGGCGGATGAAGATGCGTCGGCTGTAGGCGTCTGGCTGGTGCATGTCGGGTTCCTCGCGGGTCGCGGTCAGGCGAGCTGGTACTCGGGCAGGGCGGTGATCAGGGCGAGCGTCGCGAGCGCGCGTCCGGCGCGCGCCGCGGGCGACGACTGCGATGCGGCGAAGCGCACGAGCTCCTCGCGCCGCGCGGGGTGCGCGGGCGCGGCGAGCGAGACGGCGAGCAGGCGGTCGACGAGCGCCCCGGGGTCCTCGGCGCCGGCGGCGAGCGCGTCGGCGTCGAAGCGCGCGCCGTCGTTCTCCCAGTCGTAGATGTCCGGGCGCCGGCCGGTCAGCAGGTAGATGGCCACGTTCTGGCGCACGAAGAGCGTGCTCGTGTTGATCCACGCGCGGCCGCCGTCCCAGCCCTTGACGTTCGGGGGCTCGAACAGGTTCTGGCCCATCAGGTCGCACGCGGCCACCAGGGAGCTCAGCTGCCGCACCGGCGTGCCGAGCTGCCGCACGGTCTGCACCACCAGCTGCACCGGGCCCTTGATGACCGATGCGCGGTTCGCGTCGTCGTAGAAGTGCGCGCTGCGGAAGAGCCTCGAGAGGACCGGCGCCAGCTCGTACTGCGCGTCGCGCAGCTCGGACGCCATGGCATCCACCGCCCGGTCGCGCGCGGCCCGGTGGGTAGCGGGCAGGTCGGCGTCGGGCGTGTCGTTCACGAAGAACCGGTGCAGCTTGCCGCAGAGGAACCGGCTGCATGCCTTCTGCGACAGCGCGAGCCGCGCGAAGTCGTCGCCGTTCCAGTTGCCGCGCTTGCCGAAGATGACCTTCGGGCCGCCGTCGTGGTTCTGCTCCTGGAAGGCGAAGTCCTCGTCCTGGAAGGTGTAGCCGGTGAGGGCGCGCGCGCCTTCCTTGATGTCCTGCTCGGTGTAGCCGCTGCCCTCGCCGAGGATGAAGAGCTCGAGCAGCTCGCGCGCGAGGTTCTCGTTCGGGCGGCCGCGCCGGCTCTGGTTGTTGTCGAGGTAGCGGATCATCGCCGGGTCGCGGATCACGTCGAGGACCAGCGTGGCGAAGTTCCCGGTGGCGTGCGTGCGGAACAGGTGGTTCTGCTGGAACATCTTCCAGCTGTCCTCGACCGTTCGCGCACCGGCGGCGAAGTGCCCGTGCCAGAAGAGGGTCATCTTCTCCTCGAGCGGCCGCGCGGTCTCGATCATGCGCGCGAGCCACCACTTGCGCAGGCCGGCGAGCTGCTCCCGGTCGGCGGCGCGCGCCTGGTTCTCGGCGCGCTCGAGCCGCTCGACGGTGGCCTCCTCGCGCTCGCGCCGGGCGCGCACCAGCTCCTGGCGCTCCGCGGCATCGAGGTAGGGGACGAGGTCGCGGTCGAAGTCGTCGGGGGACACCGGCGCCTGCGGCTGCGACCCGTAGTCGACGACGAGTCCGACGGCGCGGTCGATCCCCATCTCAACCAGGGCGTCCACCTGCGCGGGCGTGCCGCCGAACCCTGCGCGCGCGAGGAGGTGCCGCGCGGCGGCCGCGTCGAACCGGCCGGCGGGCAGCGGCCGGAGGTCGGCCGGGGGGGCCGGGCGAGGATCGGGTGCGGCGCGGCTCATGTCGGTACGACGAAGGTACCGGGGCCGGATTGCCGGGTTGCCGGGCGTTCAGGCCCGTGCGGGCCGATGGGCGAGCCGCGAGGCGAGGACCGCGGCCACGATCGGCAGCGGCATCAGGAAGGTGCGGAACTCCCACGCCCCCAGCAGGTAGCAGGGCACGCCGAGCGCGAGGATGGCGAGGGTGGCCGCTCGCGGGACGCCGCGCGCCTCCGTCAGCGCCAGCACCGGGAACAGCAGGCCGTACGCCCCGAGGAACCCCAGGTATGTCGGCTCGCCCGCGCGGAGCGCCGGTTCGATCGCGAACGCGAAGGCGGGGAGCGCAAGCATGATGCCGAGCACCACGATCCCGCCGGTCGCCGGCGCCGGGATGCGCACCGAGTCGGGCGCCCGGAAGAGCTCGTGCAGGTGCGCGCCGACGGTGAAGGTGAGCTGCACCGCCCAGAGCACCGCGATCGCGGGTCCCATCCGGGGCAGGCCGGTCGCCGGGTCGTTGAACGTCGCGACGAGGACAAGCATCGCCGCGAACGTCGCACCGAACGCCAGGAACGCCAGGCGCGGGCTCGGTGCGTGCTGGGCCGCACGGTGGAAGGTGAGGTCGAAGAGCGGGCTGGCGAGGAAGCCGGCAACGATCGTCGGCAGCGCGAAGGCGAGGGGCATCGGCCCAAGGAGCGGGCCGGCCGCGGCCGCGGTCCCGGCGGGTGCGGCGGTCGCGGGGGCCGCGAGCCCGCCCGGGAGCAGGAGCACTGCCGGCGAGGCGAGCGCGAGCGCCGCGCCGAGCGTGCGCCACAGGCCGTCATCCCGCAGCGCGAGCACCGCGGCCAGCGCGAGCACCGCCACCGGGGCGCCGGTCGCCGCCGCGGTGCGCAGGCCGGGCGCGTCGCCCGCGAGCGCCTGCGCGGCCCACCCCGCGAAGTACAGCTGGTAGGCCACGGTCACGGCGCTGAAGAGCGCGCATGTCCAGCCCAGGCGCCGCACGAGGAGCCGCGAGCGCTCGCGGTCGAGCACCAGCCCGAAGAGCGTGCAGCCGACCACGTTGGGCACCAGGAAGGCCCAGAAGCCCGGCCATCCCCAGAGCCGGAGCATGATGAACGGCAGGTACATGCCGATGCACCACGTCCAGCTCGACGTGCAGTAGAGGCCCCACTGGATGCTCTCGAGCGGCCGGCGCACGGGGAAAGGGGGGACAGGGGTTCCTGGCACCTATTTCTTGCGGCGCTCGAGCTTGGCGCGGATCATCGCCTTCGGGGTGCAGTGGAAGACGATGTCGCACTTGCCCACGAGCGGGGCCTTGATCCCCGGCTTGTGGACGTGCTGGCGGATCTCCATCTCGAGCGCGATGTTGAACTCGCCGCCGGCCTTGAGCCGCGACTCGAGGTCCTCGGCGTTCATCACCTCGTACATCGCCGGCCCCAGGCACGGCCGCAGGAAGCGGTAGCGCATCTCCTTGCAGACCACGATGTAGTCGGTGCCGCAGCGGGCGAAGAGGTACATGCCCCCGGCCACCTCGGAGTTCCCGAGGAGCGCGGCGCCGGCCATCGCGTTGTACCAGTTGCGGTTGAAGCGGCGGAAGGGCAGCACCGCCACGAAGCTGCGGTCCGAGACCGACTTCATGGTGATGCCCGACCGGAATGCGTACGGCAGCCAGATCGAGCTGAAGAGCTTGCGGACGAGCTCGCTCTGGTTGCTCACCTTGCTGAGCCAGGCCTCCATGCGGTCGCCGAGGCCGGCCTGCGGCAGCGCGGTCCGCGCCGTGCGGCCATCAGGTCCCATGCGGTCGTTGATCGGCCGCATCGAGGGCGCGGTGTCTGGATCGGCGTTGGCGGTGGACATCGGCGGGCGGCGGCGCGCGCGGGGCGGCGCCGGAAGCGGAATTCTATCCGCGCGCGCGCCGACGATTCCGGGTCAAATCACGCGCCCATGCCCACCCTTGCCGCCTGCTCGTGGAGCCTGCGAACCGCCTCGCCCGACGAACTCGCCGACGCGCTCGCGCGGTGCGGCCTGGACGCCGTGCAGCTGGCGCTCGTGCCGTGCGCCGAGGAACCGGCCGCGTGGGGCCATGCGGTGGAGGCGCTGCGCGCGCGGGGCATCCGCACCGTGAGCGGCATGCTCGCCACCGTCGGCGAGGACTACTCGACGCTCGAGTCGATCGCACGTACCGGCGGCGTGCGCCCGGACGCCACGTGGCCCGCAACGCGCGCGCGCGCCGCGGCCGTCGCGGAGCTGGCCGGCCGCGCGGGGATCGGGCTCGTCACATTCCATGCGGGGTTCATCCCGCACGACCGCGCCGACCCCGGCCGCCGCGAGATGGTCGCGCGCCTGCGCGAGGTGGCCGACCTCTTCGCCGCGCACGGCGTGCGCGTGGCCTTCGAGACCGGGCAGGAGGACGCGGCCACGCTGCTCGGTGCGCTCGAGGAGATCGCGCACCCGGACGTCGGCGTCAACTTCGATCCCGCGAACATGATCCTCTACGGGATGGGCGATCCCGTGGCGTCCCTGCGCGCGCTCGCCGCGCACGTGGTGCAGGTGCATGTCAAGGACGCGGTGCCCACCGCGGTGCCCGGCACGTGGGGACGCGAGGTGGTTGCCGGCACGGGGGCGGTCGACTGGCCCGCCTTCCTTGCGGAAGTCGCCCGTCTGCCGCGTGCGGTCGACCTGGTCATCGAGCGCGAGGCCGGCCCGACCCGCGAGGCGGACATTGCCGCCGCCGCGGCGCTGGTCCGGCGTCTGGCCCCCGCGTTCGCGCCCGCCGCGTCGCGCTGATCCCGCGCCCCTACCATTCGGCTGCGATGCCCACCTACGCCTACGCCATCGTCAGGCCCGACGGCACGGACGGCGACGTCTTCGAGGTGTTCCAGAAGCTGAGCGACCCGCCGCTCACGGCGCACCCGGAGACCGGCGAGCCGGTGCGCCGGATCATCGTGGCGCCGCAGGTGCAGACCTCCAGCGACACGCAGCGCTTCTCGAAGTCGAACCTCGAGCGACTGGGCTTCTCGCGCTTCGAGCGCAAGGGCAGCGGCTACTTCGAGAAGACCGCGGGCAAGGGCCCCGACGCCCTGAGTGCCGGCGACTGAGCCGATGCCCGCGCCGACCGACGCCGCCCGCATCGAGGAGCTGCGCACGCTCCTCCACCGCGCCAACCGGGCGTACTACGTGGAGTCGGCGCCGTTCATGGCCGACTCCGAGTTCGACGCGCTGCTTGCGGAGCTCGCCGCGCTCGAGGCGCGCCACCCGGAGCTTTCCGACCCGAACAGCCCCACGCAGCGGGTGGGCGGCGAACCGGTCGACGGCTTCGTGCAGGTCGCGCACCGCGTGCCGATGATGTCGGTCGACAACACCTACTCGATCGAGGACCTGCGCGCCTGGTGGGAGCGCTGCGAGCGCGCGCTCGGGCGACCGTTCCAGGCCGTGACCGACCCGAAGGTGGATGGCGTTGCCATCAGCCTCCGCTACGAGGCCGGTCGCCTGGTGCAGGCGGCGACGCGCGGCGACGGCACATCCGGCGACGACGTCACCCACAACGTGCGCGCGATCCATGCGGTGCCGCTTGTCCTCTCCGGCGAGCATGCGGAGGTTCCCGCCGTGCTCGAGGTGCGCGGCGAGATCTACATGCCGAGCGCGAGCTTCGAGCGGATCAACGCCGAGCGCCGCGCCGCGGGCGAGCCCGAGTTCATGAACGCGCGCAACTCGACGGCGGGCACCCTCAAGAGCCTCGACCCGGCCGTGGTCCGGGCGCGCGGCCTGAGCTTCGTGGCGCACGGGGCGGGCGAGTCCTCGGGCACCACGGCCGCTGGCCGGCCGGTCGAGCGCTACTCGCAGTTCCTGGCGGTGCTGCGCGCCCTCGGCGTGCCGACCTCGCCGCGCTCGCGGACCTGCCGCAGCGCCGACGAGTGCGTGGCCGAGATCGAGTCCTTCGCCGCCGCGCGCGCCGAGCTCGACTTCGCGGTCGACGGCATGGTGGTGAAGGTCGACTCCTTCGCCGACCAGCGCGAGCTCGGCGTCACGGCCAAGAGCCCGCGCTGGGCCGTCGCGTTCAAGTACCCCGCCGAGCGGCGGCCCACCGTGCTCGAGCGGATCGACTGGGAGGTGGGCAAGGGCGGCACGCTCACCCCGCGGGCCATCATGGCGCCGGTCGTGATCGCCGGCACCAAGGTGCAGCACGCGTCGCTCCACAACATCGACGAGATCCACCGCAAGGACATCCGCGTGGGCGACACGGTGGTGGTCGAGAAGGCCGGCGAGATCATCCCGCAGGTGGTCGAGGTGGCGGCGGCCGCGCGCCCGGCCGGCGCCGTGCCGGTCGAGCCGCCGTCCGCGTGCCCAAGCTGCGGCGAGCCCGTGACCAAGGAGGGCCCGAAGCTCTTCTGCACCAACGGCGCGTGTCCCGCGCAGTTCCGCGAGCGGCTCAAGTGGTTCGTCGGCCGCGACCAGATGGACATCGACGGCCTGGGCGAGAAGATCGTCGACGCGCTGGTCGACGCGGGCCTGGTGCGCGGCTTCGCCGACGTCTTCACGCTGGACCCGGCGAAGGTGGCCGCGCTCGCCTCCGAGACCGAGACCAAGGCCGGCACGCGCGTGCGGCGCAAGATCGGCGACAAGGTGGCTGCCTCGATCGCCGCGGGCGCCGACGCCGCACGCGGGCGGGGGCTGGCGCGCGTCCTGGCGGCGCTCGGCATCCGCCACCTCGGCGCCGCCACCGCAAAGAGCCTGGCGCGCGCCTACCCAGACCTCGACGCGCTGCTCGCCGCGTCGGTCGAGGCCCTGCAGGAGATCCGCGACATCGGCGAGGTCACCGCGCCGAGCATCCACGCCGACCTGCACTCGCACGCCATGCAGTCGGCCTTCCGCGCGCTGCGCGGGGCGGGCGTGTCGCTTGCGAGCACCACCTTCGTGGCGGCTTCCGTGGCGCCCGCCGCCGACTCGCCGTTCGCCGGGAAGACCGTCGTCCTCACCGGCGAGCTCGAGACCATGGACCGACGCGCCGCCACCGAGCGACTCGAGTCGCTGGGCGCCAAGGTCTCGGGAAGCGTGAGCAAGAAGACGGATCTCGTGATCGCGGGACCCGGCGCCGGCAGCAAGCTCGCCAAGGCGCGTGAACTCGGCATCGAGGTCTGGGACGAGGCGGCCCTCGCCGCGGCGCTCAGTCGAGCGTGAGCTTCGGAGCGCCGCCGCCCGACACCTCGCAGCGGCCGGTGCGCCCGTCGCGCTGCGTGAAGCGCACCACCACGTTCCCGGCCTCGAGCGGCTTGAGTTCCGCCCACTGCCAGGCATCGCTCTCGCGGTCGGACTGCGGGGCCACCAGCACGCTGTCGCCGGGATCGGTCGGGTCGAGCTGGCGCAGGCTGAAGGCCGGGGCCTTGCCCTCGGCGCGCATCACGCTCAGGAAGTAGGAGTGGCCGCCGGCGGCGACCGCCGGGAAGTCGACGCGCGGGGGCTTGGGGAAGAGCGTCCCCCCGAAGAACTTCGCCGCGAAGAATGCGAGCACCAGGAAGACGAGGACCGCGATCGCGAGGCTGCGAAGCGCGAGCAGGAACTGGTTCACGGAGAGAGTGTAAGCCCGAGGAACCAGCTCGCGGCGAGCACCGCGCCCGCCACCGCGAGGCGCCACCACCCGAAGAGCGCCAGCGTGTGCTTGCCGAGGTAGCGCACCAGGAAGTCGACGGCGAGCGCCGCGCTCGCCCACGAGACGAGGAGCCCGCACGCGAGCGGCAGCCATCCGCCGATCTCCGCGAGGAACATGTCGGTCTCGCCGGCCTTCACGATCTTGAGCGCGCTGTAGCCGCTGGCCGCGGTCAGCGTCACCAGCCCGAGCAGGAAGCTGAACTCCGCCGCCGCCACGCCGCCGAGGCCGATGAGGAGCCCCCCGAGGATCGTCGCGAACGAGCGGCTCGTCCCCGGCCAGAGGGCGAGGCACTGCATCAGGCCAACGAACAGCGCGTGCCCGGCCGTCATGCGCTCGATCGGCATGCCCGGCGACTGGAGCCTGCGCGCCTGCCACGGCGCCATCGCGAGCATCGCCACGCCGCCGACGGCGAGCGCGGCCACCACCGCGGCGGGGTTGAACAGGTTCCCCTTGATCCAGTCCTTCGCGGCGAAGCCGAGGGCCGCCGAGGGCACGAAGGCGATCATCACGTTGCGCGCCACGGTCCACCCGGCGCGCATGTCATCCTCCGCGCCGAGCCCGCGCACTCCCGCTCGCGCGAGCGTGCCGCGCGCCATCTGCGCCACGCGCGCCCGGTAGAGCCCGAGCACCGCGAGGATCGCGCCGCCCTGGATGATGATCTCGAAGTCGCCGACGGCCGCGCGCTGCGCCTCGGTGCGGTCGAGGCCCAGGAGCCACGACGTGATGATCAGGTGGCCGGTGCTCGAGACCGGCAGGTACTCGGTGATTCCCTCCACCATCCCCAGCACCCAGGCGTCGAGCGGCGTCATGCGTGCCCTTCCGCCTCGAGCCAGGGCATCAGGGCGCGCACTTCGGCGCCGGCTCGCTCCATCGGGTGCGCGGCCGCGGCCTCGCGCGCGGCACGGAACCACGTCGCCCCCGCGTCGTGGTCGGACTGCATGCGGCGGGTGAACTCGCCGCTCCGGATCTCGTCGAGGAGCCGCCGCATCGTGGTGCGCACGTGCTCATCGGCGATCAGCGGGGCGGCGCGGTAGGTTCCGAACTCGGCGGTGTTGCTGATGGCACGCCGCATGCCCGCGGGCCCGCGCGCGTACAGCAGGTCGGCCACCTGCTTGATCTCGTGCACGCACTCGGTGTAGGCCAGGAGCGGGGGATACCCCGCCTCGACCAGCGTCTCGAACGCGGCCTGCGCCAATCCCATCATGCCGCCGCACAGCACCGCCTGCTCGCCGAAGAGGTCGGTCACCGCCTCGGCCTCGAAGCTCGTGCGCACCACGCCCGCACGGCCGCAGCCGATGCCGGCCGCCCACGCGCAGGCGAGGGCGTGCGCGGAGGGGTCGCCTCCCGCGGCGTCACGTTCCTGCTGCACGGCGAGCAGGGCGGGGATGCCCTGGCCCTGCTGGAAGCGCGCGCGCAGCGTGGTGCCCGGGCCCTTCGGCGCCACCATCACGATGCCGATGCCGGCGCCCGGCCGCACGAGCCCGAAGTGGATGCTCGAACCGTGGATGAACCCCGCCACCTGGCCGGCCTGGATCACCGGTGCCACGTCGTGCGCCCAGACCTCGGCGTGCACCTCGTCCGGCAGGGCGAGGATCACGAGGTCACTCTGCCCAGCCGCCATGCGCGTGTCGAGGGTGCCGAATCCGTCGCTCGCCGCCCGGCCACGGGCGTCCGACCCCGGCCGCCCGGCCACCCGGACGTCGATGCCGCTGTCACGCAGGTTGAGGGCATGGGCCCGGCCTTGGTTGCCATAGCCGACGACGGCCACCCGGCGCCCACGGAGGGCGTCGGCGCTCAGGCAGGGCTCCAGCGGGCAGGGTGGCGCCTCCATGACCGATATCTTCCCGGATTTCTCCCCGTCGGGGCGCATCTTCCTCGGGAATCTTGGCGAAAGACGGCCGGGATTGCCTGACCAACCCCTCCAGCAATCCCAGACTGTCACTTGGATGGCGCTGCCCTCGCGTCGGGGTTTCCCGAACCGCGGATCCAGGTGCGCCGTTTCAGAGGCATGGGAACCGTTCGTTCAGGGCTCCACCTCGCGGTACTTCCCGGACGCGCCCGGTTTCAAGGGCGCTCACGGGGAATGCCGAGTCAGGGTTCAGTAAAGGAGTCCGACTCATGCGGTACCCCGGACCACGAAACGACCGGCCTGAGACGACAGGAGCGCACGGAATGGTCACAGTCGACGCACCCAACCGACGGTCAGACGACCGCTTTCGGTTCAGCCCGGCCTACACCCGGGTCGTGGTGATCCCGTCGACGCCCCCCTCGGGCAGTGCGGCCGGTGGCGTCGTCGTGATCGATGGCCTCGAGCTCGGGCCCGAGTTCGACATCGACCTCGGTACCCCGAAGGGCGGCCTCGAGGGCCACGGCTACGACGTCTCGATGACCGGCATGCGGTTCGAGCTCGACGAGGCCCTGCCCGTCGGCTCCGAAGTCACCGTGCAGCTCTATGCCCCGGCGGAGAGGGAGCCGATCTCGATGCGCGGCACCGTCGTGCGCGTCTTCAGCGCCGACGACGACCCGGGCCCGCGCCGCATGGGCGTGCAGTTCACCGGCTTCCCCACGCCGAAGGACCGCGAGCGCCTGGCCAACCGGATCAACGCGCGCGCCTGCTGCTGGCCGAAGTGAGCCCGCCTGCCGCAGGCCGGCATCGGCCCGCGTTCGCGTTTCCTCCCGTTCCGCTGCAACGCGCCCCGCACCCAAGCCGATAGCGTCTTGGGACGCCCGCTGTGACTTTCGAGCGCGAACATTCCTTCCAGCATCCTGCCCTCGGCGCGGCGATGGCCGCGCGCAATGCCGTGTCCGCGGAGATGGCCGTGGCCGGCCGCGCGCGCCACGATCCCGGCGACCGCGCGTGGGCGACGGCGCTCGGCATCCTGGATGACCACACCGACGGCGACGTGCGCGGCGCCCACTCCGACCGATTGATGCGGCTCTCGACGCGCCTCGGCGGCGGCGCGCCCGAGGCAGGCGCACCGAACCCCGTGCGCACGTCCGAGCTGGAGGCCGCGCGCCGCCCCGCGGCGCGCCGGCGGCGCGAGCGTCTGGAGACCGCATTCTGGTTCGCGGTGGGCGGCGCGGGCGGCCTGTTGCTTGCCTTCGGCGTGCGCATGCTCGAGGTGATGCTCGCATGGCGTTGATCCCGGACCCCGCGGCGCTCGCGGCGGTCGAGGCGCTCGTCGGCCACCGCTTCTCCGATCCGGGGCTGGTGGCGCTTGCCCTGATGCACTCGTCGGCGGCCACCGGGCGCGTCAATTCCAATGAGCGCCTGGAGTTCCTCGGCGACTCGGTGCTCGCCTTCACCGTGTGCACGCATCTCTACGCCGAGCGCCCCGACCTCCTGGAGGGCGAGCTCACCAAGGTGAAGTCGAACATCGTGAGCGGACGCGTGTGCGCGGAGCTCGCCCGCGAGGCGGGCCTCGAGTCGATGATGACCTTCGACAAGGGCGTGCGCGGGCCGCAGGGGATCCCCGAGAGCATCCTGGCGGGCGGCTTCGAGGCGGTGATCGGCGCGCTCTACGTCGACGCCGGCATCGAGAAGGTGCGTGCCTTCGTCCTGCCGAGGCTGCGCGGGCGCATCGAGGCGGCCCTGCGCCTGGGGCACCAGCAGAACTTCAAGCAGGTGCTGCAGCAGTGCATGGCACAGCTCTCGATGGGCATGCCGCAGTACGTGGTGCTCGACGAGAAGGGCCCCGACCACGCCAAGTGCTTCGAGATCTGCGTGCAGGGCGGCGACCGCCGCTTCCCGGGGGCATGGGCCGCGAGCAAGAAGCAGGCCGAGCAGCTGGCGGCGCTTGCCGCGCTGCGGGAACTGGGCATCGCCGTCGAGGCGGGCGACGGCGAGGTGCAGATCGTGTGGCCGGGCACGCGCGCGGAGTGACCGCGGCGCGTCAGGCGACGCGCTCGAGCTCGGCGAGGCTGTCGGCGGTCGGGCGCGCCGTGCTGACCGTGGCCTGCGCGAGCGCGCGGTAAGCGGGCATGCGGCGCTCGGCAAGGAGCGTCGCTTCCTCGGCGAAGTCGGCACCCATGAGGAGCGGCCGGTCGCCGGGCGCGACCGACAGCCGCGCGCCGAGCACCGCGGGCGGCGCCTCGAGCAGCACGATCCGGATCCGGCCCGCGTCGCGCGCGGCCTCGAGCATCCCGCGTGCGCCGGGCGCGGTGGGCGTCCCGCCGCCGAGGGCGATCACGCTTGCGGCCGCCGCGTCGCCGGCCAGCGCTGCCTCGAGCGCCGCGCGCTCGGCCTGCCGGAACGCGGCCTCGCCCACGGCGCGGAACATTGCGCTCACCGAGGCGTGCGCGGCGGAGGCGACGGTGCGGTCGTCGAGGTCCACGAACGGCACCGCGCGCCGGGCGGCGAGCAGCCTCCCGAGCGTGGTCTTTCCCGACCCGCGCAGCCCGATCAGGACCGTCGCGGTGCGAGGTGGGGCGCGGGTCACCGGCTCAGCGGACGCGGATGGCCCGGCCGACGCGACGCTTGCGGTTCAGGATCGCGCGGCCCTTGCGGGTCTTCATGCGGGCGCGGAAACCGACCTTGCGAACCTTCTTCGTGCGGCTGATCTTGTGCGGGTAATGCATGGCTGGCTCCGAGGGGAGTCCCGCAGTGTAGCGGGACGGCCGATTCGGCGGGTGGATGCTGGCGCAGCGCCCCGGGTCTGAGAAGACACGCGCCCCGGCGGCCGAAATGGCCCGCCGGGGCGCGAACGAAGTGGCGAGTGACGTCTGCGTCCAGGAACTTACTGGCCGCAGTTGCCCCACTTGGCCAGGAGAATGCCAAGGTCATCGCCGTTGGTGATGCCGTCGCCGTTCAGGTCGGTGCGGCCGCCGGGCTGGTTCCACCGGGCCAGGAGGACGCCGAGGTCGTCTCCGTCGACGACGCCGTCGCACTGCGCGCTGACGTCCTCGTTGCAGCTGCCGACCGCCGCCGGCGCGAAGAACGCGTACAGCTGTCCGCCCTCGACCAGCGGGTTGGCGAGGGTGTAGTGCGCCTGCATGTTGCCGACGAACCAGCCGCAGCCGAGCTCGGCGGAGGCATCAAACACGCCCGAGTTCTCCTCGTCCTGAGTGAACGGAGCGGTTGCGGGCACGCCCACCCCGCCGAAGCGCGCCGGGTCGGACTGGAGGATCACCTCCAGCGTGTCGGTATCGACGGTGTAGAGCAGTGTCTTCGCGCTGTGCGGGTGGTTGCCCGGGTCTTCCTGGAGGATGACGCGGGTGCGGCCCTGCAGGTCGTTGTAGACGCACAGGTTGTCGCCCATCTCCATGACGTCGGTGCCGTCGAGGACCGCCTCGATGGTGCCGCCGGCCAGGACGTTGTTCACGTCGTTGAAGCGCAGCCGGTAGAGCCGGCTGCCGTGCGCCTGCGGCGCGCCGGCCGACGTGGTGCTCATGCGGTCGGTGTTGACCACGTAGAAGTCACGCGGGTTCGCCGGATCCCACGCGCCGTCCTCCGGGCGCAGGAACGTGGTGCCTGCTGCCGTGCCGCCGGGCGCGAGCGTGAACGTACCCGAGTAGATCGGGCCGGTCGCCGCGGTGCCGAGCGCGTTCACCCGGTCCTCGGAGGCGACGTTCTGGCCGTTGACCTGCACCTGGATGCCGTAGGACGTGCCGTTCATCAGGCCCGCCCGCTCGGCTGGGGTGCCGGAGTCGGTCTTGGTGCCCACGTACAGGAAGATGCGGTTGGCGCCGCCGTCGGATGTGCCGATGACGACGGTGGTGTCGCTTGCCATCGGGCGGGCGAGGCCGTTCTCCCACGAGCCGGCCGAGGCGTCGAAGCCCGGCATCTGGTAGGCGACGCCGGTGTTCAGGTCGGTGGCGATCATTCGGCCGGGCGTGCCCGACTCCTCGCCGCAGATGAAGAACCGGTTCTGCGTTCCCTTGCCGGTTGCCGCGTGAAAGAGCGCGTTGACCGGCGGGACGTCGCCGGAGCAGAAGCGCGCGAAGTTGTAGAGCGACCCGCCGGTGCCGTTGGTGGTGGCGGCGGATGAGAGCATCGCGTCGCCGCCGGAGATGACGCGCAGGAAGTCAGCGCCCGGCTCGGAGATGACGGTCCAGCGGCTGATGAAGGCGCCGCCGACGGTGGCATGGCTCGCCGGCTGGTGCGAGTGCCGGCGCCCCGACGCGGACGCCGTGAGCTCGTGGTCGATGTACACGTTCATCGTGCCGTTGCCGTTGCTGAAGCCGCCCATGCCGTCGGGGATGCCGAGCAGCTGGTAGCCGCCGATCGTGTCGCCGACGGTGAGGATGGACACCACCTCGCGGACGACCGAGCTTCCGGGGGAGGGGATGACGTACGGCGTGGCGGACGAGGACGGGCCGGTGCGGACGACCTGCGCGCCGGCGGCGGCGGCCGCCGCGACCGAGGCGGACCAGCCCAGCGCGATGTGGAATCGGTTCATGATCTGCGAGCTCCTGGAACGTGCGTCAGAATCGAGCCGCGGAGACGCACCGCGGCAGAGCGGGAATGGTGACGGCCGTTCGCTCATGTTTCCCTTGGAGACTTCTTGGTCGCGGTGAGACCTGCGTTGCGATTCGGTGAGCCGCAGGTTTCGTTCCCGCAAATCCACGGGTCGCACGGCGGCAGGTGCCACGACGCATCATCGGTCGCCTCAGCGGTTTGCTTCCGGCGGACGCCGCTCGATCATGGACGTGACCATGACGTCCTGGCCGTCACGGAAGAGCTTCACCGGGACCGTGGTCCCGCTGAAGTAGTAGAGCGCCTGCTGGAAGTCGACCACCGCGGCGATCGGGCGGCCGTTGATCTCGACGACCCAGTCGCCGCGCTTGACGCCTGCACGGCTGGCGGGGCTTGGGTCGTACAGGTCGTCGACGTAGATGCCCCGGGCGGGCTTGGCGAGCGCCGCGAACGCCGCATCGTCTCGCATCCTGGCCTTGAGCTCCGACGCGGAGAGCACCGAGAAACCGAGCCATGGCGAGTCGTTCGAGCGCTTCTGCTTGAGGGCCTCGGCGACGCCGAGCGCCGTGTCGACCTGCATTGCGTAGGTGACGTCCGGCAGCGGCACGGGGCGCGCCAGGGGGTCGAGCGAGGGCGGCGGGACGATGATGCCGATGACCTCGCCGGCCGGGTTCGCCAGGGCGCCGCCGATCGAGCCCGGGCCGACGGCCATGCTGCCGTGGATGAAGCTGCCGGTCAGGTCGGCCTGGTAGCAGGCCGCCGTCGGCAGCGCCATGATCACGCCGGGGGCGAAGGTGCGCGCGGACCCGAAGGGGTCGGCGATCGCGAAGACCGTGTCGCCGGTCGCGAGTCGGTCGAGCTTGCCGATCCGTGCCGGCACCAGCGATCCGAAGCCCGGCGTCCCGGACTCGGGCTTCACGCGGAGGATTCCCAGGTTGATGGTCGGCTCGCTTGCGACCAGCTCTGCCTCGAACCGCTCGCCCTGCGCAGACTCGACCTCGAATCGCTCGGCGAACACGCCGCCCTCCAGCGTGAGCGGCTTGCGGCAGCAGAGCACGGTGCCGTCGGCATTGACGAAGATGCCGCTGGAGACGTGCTCGCGCGCGTAGCCCGGGAAGGGCGACTCGTCGGCGACCTGCCAGCGCCCCTCGTACGCCACCCCCTCGGGGACCTTGATGTAGGCGTTCACGGTCACGATCGACCGCGACACGTCCTCGTGAAGGCGGTGGCGGGCGGCGTCCATGGCCGTGAACAGGGCGACGTCGTCCGCCCGCGGGGCGGAACCCCGGGCATGCGGGGCGGTGACGAGGGCGATGCAGGCCGTGAGCGAGAGGATCATCGGCGGGCAGGCTCGTCGCCGACGGTGAACGATTGGCAAAGCGCGGCTTCAGATTGCGTTCGTTCGCGCGCGGGCCCCGCCCGCCCGGTGGGCCTGTCCTTACCGTAGTTGCGTGCTGCCGTCGATCCACGCCACCGCACTGGCGATCCCGTTCGTCCTCTTGCCGCCTCCCGCGCCGGTGGGCACGGCGGACATCGACCGTGCGTGTGTCTCGGCGCACGCCGCGCGCGCCGAACGCGCCTATGCCGCATCGCTCGCCTCGGCGCTCGTGCTGCGGGCGGACGTACGCGCCCTCTGCGCCGCACCCACCGAGGCCGGCCTCTCGAAGGCGCGCGCCGCATGGACGGCCGCCCGCATCGACTACGGCCGCACCGAGGCGCTTCGCTTCGGCGGCGGCCCGATCGACGCGCGGCGCGGCGGGCGGGAGACGTGGCTCAACGCCTGGCCCGTCGATGAGGCGTACATCGAGCCGGCGGATCGCTCGCAGGCCCGCGGCATCATCGGAGACCCCGCCACCTACCCATCGCTCGGCCGCGCCATCCTGCGACTGCTGAACCAGCGCGGCGGCGAGACCAACGTGTGCACCGGATGGCACGCGATCGAGTTCATGCTCTGGGGCGAGGACCGCTCGGACGACGGCCCCGGCAATCGGCCCGTGGCCGATTTCCTCGACGCCTCGGGCCCGCGCGCCGCCCGGCGCCGGGAGTACCTGCTCGAGGTCACCGAGCTCCTCTGCGAGGATCTCGATGCGGTCGCCCGCGAGTGGCGCGCGGACGGCGGCGCGTTCCGGGCCCGGTTCGTCGACGACCCGGGTGCGATGCGCGCGGTCCTCACGGGCCCCGCGCTGCTTTCCGGCTTCGAGATGTCGGGCGAGCGGATGGCAGTCGCCCTGGAGACCCGCGACCAGGAGGAGGAGCACAGCTGCTTCAGCGACACGACGCACCTGGACTTCCGTGCGAACATCGAGGGGATCCGTGACGTGCTCTCCGGCGACGATGGTGCCATCGCCGCGATCCGCGCGCGGGATGCGGCCGCGGCCGCGCGCGTCGACGAGTCCCTCGCGCGTGCGGTGCGAGCCGTCAATGCGATGCCCGCGCCGTTCGACCGCGCCGTGCGGTCGCCGAACGGATCCGTGGAGCGCGTGCGCGTCACCGAGGCGATGGAGTCGCTCGAGGCGCTCTCCGAGGCGATCGCGGCGGGTGCGCGCGCGATGGGACTGTCGCTCCCCTCGGAGCCGCAGGGATGAGCGCGGTCCGCCGGGCGGCGTCCGCCGCGGCGCTCGCGGTCGGCGCGATGATCGCGGCCGGGGCGGCCACCGATGCCCCCGGTCGGCTCGGCGGGCCGGCCACCGTCGACGTGGACGGGACGAACGCATTCTCGCTGCCGCTGCCGGGACTGTCGCGCGAGGACCGGCGCGCGTTCAGCGTGGGCAACGCGCTCTTCCGCGACAACTGGGTCGTCGCGCCGGCTTCCGCCGAGGGCCGCGACGGCCTTGGTCCGCTCTTCGCCGCCAGCTCCTGCAGCGCCTGCCACGCCGAGGACGGCCGGGGACTGCCGCCCGTCGGCGACGGATCGGCTTCGGCGGGATGGATCGTCCTCGTCAGTCCGCATGCGCGTGATGGCGAGGCCCATCCGGTCTACGGACGCCAGCTTCAGGACCACGCCGTGCCCGGCGTGCGTCCCGAGGTGCGGGTGCGGGTCGATCCCGTCCGCGAGCACGGCCGCTACGCCGACGGCACGCCGTTCGAGCTCGAGCGCTGGAAGATCTCGCCGGAGGAACCGGGATACGGGCCGCTGGGCGAGGTGCGGCTGTCGCTTCGGGTGGGGCCGCAGCTCGTCGGCGGCGGGCTGCTCGAGGCCGTGGACGACGCCACGATCCTCGCGCGCGAGGATCCGCAGGACCGTGACGGCGACGGGATCTCGGGCCGCGCGCATCGGCTGGCCGTCGGCGGCCGTGTCGGTCGCTTCGGCTGGAAGGCGTCGCAGGCCACCCTGGAGGACCAGGTGCAGGCGGCGTTCTCGGAGGACATGGGCATCACGAGCCCGCTGTTCCCCGCGGAGGTCCTGACGGACTCGCAGTCGGGTTCGGTCCGGGAGCCGTCCGGCGGCTCGCCCGAGGTCGATGCGCACAAGGTGTCGCGCGTGGCGCACTATTGCCGGACGCTCGCGGTGCCCGCGCAGCGGGCGCCGGACGACCCGCGCGTCGCGCTGGGCCGACAGGCCTTCATGCGTGCCGGGTGCGCCGCGTGCCACGTGCCGGAACTGCGATCCGGCGACACGTCCCCGGTGGCCGCGCTGCGCGGCGCCGTGTTCCGGCCCTTCACGGACCTGCTGCTGCACGACATGGGGGAGGGCCTGGCCGACGGCCGCCGCGACGGCGATGCATCCGGCCGCGAATGGCGCACGCCGCCGCTCTGGGGAATCGGCCTGGTGCCCACGGTGAACGGGCACAGCCGCTACCTGCATGACGGCCGGGCGCGGTCGCTCGAGGAGGCCGTGCTCTGGCACGGCGGCGAGGCGCAGCGCTCTCGCGACGCGTTCGTCGCCATGCCCGAGGAGGAGCGCCGCGCGCTCCTGGCGTTCCTCGCGTCACTGTGAGCGGCGGCGTCGTCGGCGCGCGACGACGGCAGCGAGCCACGCCGCGCCCGGGCCGGGGACGGCGACGACCTCGAGGCCGAAGCGGTAGCGATACGGCTCGCCGCCGTCCAGCTCCATCATCCAGAGCGTGTAGGTGCCCGCCCCCAGCGGGGCCGTGAACCCGACGGACCCGGGCGACATTGCCATGGTGGGCAGGAGGTCAAGCCCGATGCTCGACGTGCCGAAGTGCGCCCATCCGAGCAGCGGCGAGTTGACGCTGTCCCACGTGTGCGGGATCGTCACCACCGGCCCCGCCTGCATCCCGACGAACGAGAATGCGCCGCCCACGTACGCGTCCTGCACGACCATGCGCGTGAGCATGAAGCCCGTGGGCACGGTGAAGCGGACGTAGTCGAGGTCGTGCTCCAGGCCCGCGGCGGAGATGCCGAACATCCCAGCGATGACGTTTGCGCCGCTGCCGAGCGTCACCGCCGTCGGCGCCAGGCGGTCGTCGGAGAAGTCGCCGGCAGTCGCCTCGTCGAGCACGATTCCCGCGAGCGAAGGCGTTGACAGGGCCAGCCACAAGGCGGCCGCGACATGCGGTGCAACCCTCGTTCCCATTGATTTCATCCTCCGCCGGGGAGTGTGCCACGCACCCGGCTCCCGGCGTCAAGAGCGGGTGAAGAACGGGTGCCTCTTCGCTTCAGGCCGCGCCCGACCGCCGGGACGCACCGCCCGCCGACACGGCCGCGGTCCCGTCCGTCAGGTGCCGGAGCAGGAGCCCCATGCCCCGAGTAGGGTGCCGAGGTCCGTGCCGTTCACGACCCCGTCGAGATTGACGTCCGCCGCGCAGGGTCCCGCGCCGCACCGGCCCCAGGCACCCAGCATGATTCCGAGGTCGATGCCGTCGACCCGTCCGTCGCCGGACAGGTCCGCGATGCAGGGGCGGGTCAGCGGCCGCGCGGCCACGGAGAAGCGCTGTCTAACGGTGAGGGGGCGGGCAATGATGGCGTCCGGGTTCGCGATGACGTCCTGAGGCGTGTACCAGTCGACGCCGTAGGTGGTCACCGTCAGCCGCTTGCTCACGGGATCCACGTCGAACTCCGTCCATCCGTAGTGGTGCACGGCGACGGGGCCGCCGACCTCGAACGTCTCGTCGATCGAGGGATCCTGCAGACCGACCGGTGAGTAGCCGAAGCCGCCGACCACGGCATCGAGCACGCCGGAGATGAAGGCGTCCTTGGCCTGGGCGGTCGGGAGGGACAGGTACGTCGCGTACTGGCCCGCGGTGATCGCGCCGGTGGCGAGGCCGAGCTGCGCGAGCGTCGGGCCGGCCGGCGCCGAGTACGCCACGGAACCGGTGATGATCTCCCAGCTCCCGGTGAAGAGCTGCTGCTGCGGGTTGGATGGGCTGGGCACCGTGATGTCGTTCACGATCGTGCCGTGGAAGTCGGCGGTCACGAAGACCACGTTGCGGATGCCGCGCAGCGCGATCTGCTGCATGATGAACGCCCGCTCCGCCGCATACCCTTCCCATCGGTCCTCGCCCTGGAGCGGCCCGAAGTTCTGGAACGGCACGGAGGTCATCACGAACTTCCACGTCGCGCCGCCTCGGTCTGCGGCCTCCAGGTCGTGGAGGAACCGGCCGAGCTGGCGCTGCGACAGCATCGTGCGCGCGGGGTTGAAGCTCGCCTGGAGGAAGGCCAGGACCTGCACGGGGTCGAACGGGTTGGCCACCGCGGGCACGTTGACATCGCGGAACGAGCGAGTGTCCACCATGAACACCGCCGCGTCCTGGCCCCAGCGGAAGGACCGAAACAGGTCTGGGCGGCCATCGGTCCGCGGATCCCCGACGGCGGGCAGCGGCTCGGGGGACATCGGGTTGTGCTCGACGAAGGCCTGCAGCCCGTTGACGAACAGGTCGCCCCGGTTGTACCAGGAGCCATCCGTGCCACGGGCGCCGCCGCTGAAGTTGTTGGTGACCTCGTGGTCGTCGATGGTTGCGAACGTGAGCACGCTCGAGGCCAGCGCGCCCCACGGGTCGATGCCGTACGAGGGCGCGTAGTTCTCGACGTGCTTGGCCCGGAATTCCGCGAGCGTCTGGGCCGGGCCGCCGGGCACGGCTGGGCTTGCCACGTCGGCGTAGACCGTGTCCCCGAGCTTGACGAAGAAGCCCAGGTCGCGGCCGGGCACGTTGGCGATGGCGGTGAAGAGCCCGACGTCGCCCCGCCAGTCCCCGGTCACCCCGAAGCGGGCCCCGGCGAACGGCGCGCCGGTCTGCACCGAAGTGGCCGCCGGCCGGAATGCCCCGAGGCGGGCCTCCTGGCCCTGCGCTGCGCGAAAGTGGTAGCGGCGGGCCGGGTCAAGCCCATCGATGCGCACCTTGCCCGGCACCAGCGCATCGGCCACCGCGATCGAGGCGGCGAACACGGTGCGTTCGAAGGCCGCATCTTCGGCGACCTCGAACTGCACCGCGCCGGTCCCCGAGGCCGGGGCGAGGATCGCCCACACGGATCCGTCCATGGCGTCCCCGATGCCGACGCGCGGCGGGGCTGCGGCGGCCCCTCCGGCATGGACGGCAAGTGCGGCGCCGAGGACGGGCAGGATCACGACGTCAGTGGGCGTCTTCACGGGAGGGATGTTGCCTCCCGTCCGTGAAGGAACCGTGCGCGGCCCATCAGGACCCGGTCAGGTGCGCGCGAAGGTCGCGTGTTGCCTCAGCCCTCGTGCCGCACCACGCGTCCCTCGACGAGGAAGATCACGTCCTCGGCGATGTTCGTGGTGATGTCGGCGATGCGCTCGAGCCGCTGGGCGATCTGCATGAGGTCGATGCCCTCGGCGGTGCGCGATACGTCGTCCTGGATGAGCTGGCGCGCCCCGGCCACGACCTCCTTGTTCAGGTCGTCGACGCGGCGGTCGGCGCGGCGCACCTCGCGGCAGAGCTCGGGATCCTCGTCGGAGAGCGCGGCGAGCACGTCGGCGAGCATGGTCTTCGCGGCCTCGGCCATGTCGGCGAGCGCGCCCGGCACCTCGACGGGGCGGCTCGAGTCGGACCATCGGATGACCTTCTTGGCGATGCCCCGGCTCAGGTCCGCGATCCGCTCGAAGTCGGCCGAGATGCGGACCACGCTGAGGACGAAGCGCAGGTCGTGCGCCACCGGGGCCCCCAGCGCCAGCACCTTCATGCACTGCGTCTCCAGGTCGACCTCCATGGCGTCGATCTCGTTGTCGCCGGCCTTCACGGCGGCGGCGGCGGCCACGTCCTGCTCCAGGAGCGCGCGCACCGCGAACTCGAGCCGCTGCTCGGTGGCCGCACCCATGGCCAGGAGCCCGCGGCGGAGGTGGACGATCTCGGTCTTGAGGTCGATGGCCATGCTGTCGTCTTCGCCTGAACCCGATCCTAACCGATCCTTAGCCGAAGCGGCCCGAGACGTAGTCCTCGGTCTGCTTGTTCCTCGGGTTGGTGAAGATCTCGTCGGTGTCGCCGAGCTCCACCAGCGACCCCTCGTAGAAGAAGGCCGTCCGGTCGCTGACGCGGGCGGCCTGCTGCATGTTGTGGGTGACGATCACGATGGTGTAGTCGGCCTCGAGCTCTCGGATCAGCTCCTCGATGCGGGCGGTGGAGCGTGGGTCGAGCGCGGAGCACGGCTCGTCCATCAGCAGGACCTCCGGCCCCACGGCGACGGCGCGGGCGATGCACAGGCGCTGCTGCTGGCCGCCCGAGAGCCCCAGGGCGCTGGCGCCCAGGCGGTCCTTCACCTCGTCCCAGAGCGCGGCCGCGCGCAGGGCGCTCTCGACCAGCTCGTCGAGGTCGGTGCGGGAGAACTTGCGGTGGAGACGGGGCCCGAAGGCGACGTTGTCGTAGATCGACTTCGGGAACGGGTTCGGCTTCTGGAACACCATGCCCACGCGGCGGCGCAGTCCCACCACGTCGAGCTCGCGGTCGAGCAGGCTGTCGCCGTCGAGGGTCAGCGTTCCCGACGCGCGCGCCCCGGCGATGGCGTCGTTCATCCGGTTCATCCAGCGCAGGAACGTGCTCTTGCCGCAGCCCGAGGGCCCGATGAAGGCGGTCACGCGGTTCTTCGGGATCTCGAGCGTGATGCCCTTCAGCGCGTGGAACTCCCCGTACCAGGCATCGAAGCCGGCGGCGCGGATGCAGGTCGGCGGCGGCTGCGCGGGCGCGGCGGGCTTGGCGGGCGCGAGGTCGGGGCGCCGGAGCGTGACGTCGCCGGTGGCGGGGGCGTTCGCGGGCGTGGTCATGGAGGCGCTCATTGGGTGGAACGGTGGAGCCGCTGGCGGATGACGACGGCCACGGCGTTGAAGGTCAGCAGCACGGCCAGCAGCACGATGATCGCCGCCGCCGCCAGCTCGTGGAAGGCGTCGCCGGGGCGATTGGCCCAGTTGTAGATCTGGAGCGGCAGCACCGTGAAGTCGCTGGCGAGGTTGTTCGGGACGGAACGGATGAAGAGCGGCACGCCGAGCACCAGGATCGGCGCGGCCTCGCCGATCGCGCGGCTGATGGCCAGGATCGAGCCGGTGAGGATCATGGGGAGCGCCGCCGGCAGCGTGATGCTCCACGTGGCCTGCCAGCGCGTGGCGCCGAGGGCCATGGCGCCGGCGCGCAGGCTGCGCGGCACCGACCGCAGCGCCTCCTGGCTGGAGACGATCACGATCGGCAGCACCACGAGCATGAGCGTGAGCCCGCCGGCGAGCACGCCGTGGCCGAGGGGAAGCTGCAGGTACAGCGGCGAGTCGGGGTCGCCAAGCGTGAGCGGCCGGTCGGCGCTGACGGCACCGAAGAGCCGCACGAACGCCGTGAGGCCCAGGATGCCGTACACGATGCTCGGCACGCCGGCCAGGTTCGAGATGTTGATCTTGACGAAGCTCGTCAGGCGCGAGCGGGGCGCGAATTCCTCGAGCCACACCGCGGTGCCGAGGCCGACGGGGATCGCCGTGAGCGCGCAGATGGCGCACACCCAGATGCTGCCCCACAGCGCGGCCTTCACGCCGGCCTCGCCGGGGCGGCGGCTTGGGTAGTTGGCCAGGAAGTCGGTCGAGAGGCGGCCGTGCCCGTCGCGCCACACCGTGACCAGGAGCACCACCAGGATCATCACCGCAAGCGCCGTGAGCGCCAGGCAGAGCGCCAGGAACGCGCGGTCGGTCCCGCGGCGCAGCGGCTGCGAGGAAGGCGGCGCCGCGCCGACGATGTCGGCGGGCCGGCGGGCGGGCGGGGCGGCGGTGGCGACCGGCACCGCCATCAGTCGTACTCCTCGCGGAACCGGC
Source organism: Phycisphaerales bacterium (assembly GCA_018883105.1). Lineage (GTDB taxonomy): Bacteria > Planctomycetota > Phycisphaerae > Phycisphaerales > SM1A02 > UBA966. The sequence continues at coordinate 13,114 of VEQS01000004.1, read as the reverse complement.
GGAGGATCAGGTTGCCCGCGACCGTCAGGCCCAGGGTGATCACGAAGAGCACCGCGGCCACCGCGTAGCTCGAGCGGTACTCGACGCCCGTGGCGGGCGCATCCCCCAGGAAGATCTGCACCATGTAGGCGGTCATGGTCTGCACCTCGGCGCTGGGGTCAAGCGTGAGGGCCGGGTTCCCGCCGGCGGCGAGCGCGACGATCATCGTCTCGCCGATGGCGCGCGTGATGGCGAGGAGCCAGCTCGCCATGATGCCGCTGAGGGCCGCGGGCACGACCACCTTGACGCTCACGTCGAAGCGGGTGCCGCCCATCGCGTAGGCGGCGTCGCGCAGGCTGCGCGGCACGGCGCGCAGCGCGTCCTCGGAGAGGCTCGCGACGATCGGCAGGATCATGATGCCGACCGCCAGGCCCGCGCCCAGCGCGTTGAAGGTGCCGAAGCGGTCGCTCACGTGGTCGTGAAGGAACGGCGTGATCACCGCGAGCGCGAAGTAGCCGTAGACCACGGTCGGGATGCCCGCGAGCACCTCGAGCGCCGGCTTCACCGCCGTGCGCACGCGGGGCGGGGCGTACTCGCTCAGGTAGATGGCGGTCACCAGCCCGACCGGAAGCGCGAACGCGGCGGCGATGGCGGTGACCAGCAGCGTGCCGCACACGAGCGGCCAGATGCCGAACTGCTTCTGCGCCCCCAGGAGCGGCGACCAGGTGGTGCCGGTCAGGAAGTCGGCGACCGACACCTCGGGCATCCCCAGGAACCGGATGGTCTCGCCGGCCAGGATGCCGACGATCGCGAAGGTGGTGACCACCGAGAGGAGCGCGCAGCCGGCCAGCGCGCCGCGGATCAGCCGCTCGCGCGCGTCGCGCACCCGGGCGGCGCGCGGCGTTCCCCGCCGGCTGGCGGCGGCGGCGCGCGCTGCGGGGCTGACGGGCACGGCGGTCATCGTCTGCCCGGCGCGGTCCCCGCGCCGAGGGGCGGATCCTACTTCAGCGGTAGGTCTCGGCGATCGGGCCGTGGACGTCCTTGCCGTCGGGGCCGATGAACTGCGTGCCGGTCTTCATGGACGCCAGGTTGGCCCGGGCGCGGTCGTAGACGGCGGCGGGCAGCTTCACGTAGCCGACCTCCTCGGCGAGCTCGCCCGCGTGCTCGAGCATGAACGCCGCGTAGGCGGCCACGGCGGGCTTGGCGAGGGCGGGCTTGCTGACGTAGACGAAGAGCGGGCGGCCGAAGGGCGCGTAGCTGCCGTCCTCGATGGTGTCGTGCGTCGGGGTGACGGCCCTGCCGGACTTCGGGTTGACGACGGGCATCGCGCGCAGCTTCGACTGGTTCTCGGTGAAGTAGGCGAAGCCGAAGAAGCCGATCGCGTTGCGGTCGCCCTCGACGCCGCGCACCAGCACGTTGTCGTCCTCGCTCACGCTCATGTCGCCGCGGATCTTGCCGTCCTTGCCGACCACCACTTCCTTGAAGTAGTCGAAGGTGCCGCTGTCGGTGCCCGGCGAGTAGATCCTCATGCGCTCGTCCGGCCACGAGGGGTCGATGTCCTTCCAGGTCTTCGCGCCGCCGTCGGCGGAATAGACCTTGCGGATCTGCTCGACGGTCATCTGCTTCGCCCAGTCGTTGGCCTTGTTCACCACGATCGTCAGCCCGTCGAAGGCCACCGGCAGCTCGACGAACTCGATCGAGCGCTTGGCACACTCGGCAACCTCGCCGGCCTTGATCGGCCGCGAGGCGTTGGCGAGGTCGACCTCGCCGGACCCGAAGCGCTTGAAGCCGCCGCCGGTGCCCGACTGTCCGACGGTCACCTTGGCCCTCGGGTTCTTCTTGGAGAACTCCTCTGCCACGGCCTCGGCGAAGGGGAACACGGTCGAGGAGCCGTCGACGCGCACGGGGCCCTCGGCCGACTGCGCTGGGCGCGACGGGGCGAGGGCAAGCATCGCGGCGAGCGAGGCGGCGGCAGCAAGGATCAGGGCGGGACGGGCGGAACGCATGGATCGTGGCCTCGGGCGGTGGGGGTGGTCAGGCCGACTGGCGGCCCTCGGGGCGGGACATTGTCCCGGAATCAGGAGTGGCGCGCGCGATGGGAATCACGTGGTTCGGCCCCATCTCGGCGAGCGGCAGGCGGATCCGGAACGTGCTGCCGTGGTCGGTGCCGGTGCGGCTCTCGATCTCGGCGCCGCCGCCATGCGCCACGGCCACGTGCTTGACGATCGCCAGGCCCAGTCCCGTGCCGCCCGAGTCGCGGCTGCGCGCCCGGTCGATCCGGTAGAAGCGCTCGAAGAGCCGCGCGCGGTGGATCTCGGGGATGCCGGGCCCGCGGTCGGAGACCTCGATGACGGCGCTCCCGGACTCGGCGTGCGCCGCGACCAGCACCGCGGCATCGGCCGGCCCGTACTTGACCGCGTTCGTCACCAGGTTGGCCACGGCGTGCGCGAGCAGCCCGGCGTTGCCCATCACCCAGAGGTCATGGTCGACGGCCACGTCGACCACGATTCGCTTCTCGGCGGCGAGCGGCGCCGCCTGCTCGACCGCCTCGGCCACGAACGCGGCCACGCGCACCGGCGAGGCGTCGAGCTCGGCGCGTGCGTCGGGGTCCTCGAGCGAGGAAAGCAGCAGCAGGTCGTCGATGATCATCCCGAGCCGCGCCGCGCTGCGCGAGATGGTGCGCGCGAACCGTGCGGCGTCCGGCTCGAGCGTGAAGCTGTCGACGAGCGTCTCGGCGTAGCCGCGGATCGAGGTGATCGGCGTGCGCAGCTCGTGGCTGACGTTGGCGACGAACTCGGTGCGCAGCGACTCCAGGCGCCTGAGCTCCGTGCGGTCCTCGAGCACCAGCAGCATGCCCGCCGACCCGACCGCGCGGCTCAGCGGCACCACCGCGCAGCGCGCGATGCGCGTGCCGGCCGCGGAGGCGAAGCGGATCTCGGCATCGGCGCGCCGGCTGGTCTCCCGCGCGCCGGCGATCAGCGACTCGAGCTCGGGGCTGCGGGCGAGCTCGACGAGGAGGCGGCCGTCCGCCGGCCGCTCGCCGACGTCGAGGATGCGCTTGGCCGCCGGGTTGATGGTGACGATCCGGTCGAGGGCGTCGAGGGCGATGATGCCCGCGGGCGCGGTCTCGACGATGGCACGGAGCTCGGCGAGCGCGCGGTCGAGGCGCACCGCCTCGCCGGCGGCCGCGCGCGCCCCGCGCACGGGATCGAGGTCGTTTCCGCCGAGGGCGCCGAGGGCGGCGGAGATGCGCCGGCGCTCGGCGCCGCGGGTCCACAGGACGATGGCCCCGAAGGCCACCGCCGCCCCCGCGAACGCAAGAGCCACGACGAAGGGCACGAACCAGTCGGTTGCCGCGGCGTCCGTCGCCATCGTGGGCAGGCTACTCCGCCGCCACCAGGCTCTCGGCAAAGCGGTAGCCGATGCCGCGCACGGTCTCCACGCAGCCGGCGAGGTCGCCGAGCTTCTTGCGCAGCGCGGTCACGTGCACGTCGATGGTGCGGCTGGAGAGGACCACGTTGCGCCCGTGCACGGCGGCGATGATCTGGTCGCGCGTGCGCACGAACCCCGGCCGCTGCGCGAGGTGGTTGAGGATGCCGTACTCCGTGACGGTCAGGTCGACCTGCTTGCCGTGCACGATGACGACGTGGCGGTCGTTGTCCACCACCAGCGCGCCCTCCAGGCGCGAGTAGCGGTCGGAGCCTTCCTGCGGGGGCAGCTCGACCGCGCGGCGCAGCACGGCCTTGACGCGGGCCATCAGGATCTTCGGGCTGAAGGGCTTCACGACGTAGTCGTCGGCGCCGATCTCAAGGCCTGCCACCACGTCGGATTCCTCGCCCTTGGCCGTCACCATCACGACGCTGACGTCCTTGGTCTCGGGCCACTGCTTCATGCGGCGGCACACGTCCAGGCCACCGACGTCCGGCAGCATCAGGTCCAGGATGACGAGCTCAGGCGGGTCCTTCCGCACCATGTCGAGCGCCAGGCGCCCCGACGGGACGGTCTGGGCGTCGAGGCCCTCGCGTTCGCAGTGGAACTTCACGAGCTCGGCGATGTCTGGCTCGTCCTCGACGATGAGGACTCGGGTGGTTGCCATCGTCTGATCTCGGTCGCGGAAGCGGTCCTGCCCGGGCCGGCCGTGGCCCGAACTCCCATGCAGTGTCGCCTGCGATCGTAAAGGTTGGGTTCAAGGATCGTCAGTCCCGCATGTTTCCCGCGCAAATCCATGCCCCGGCGTGGATTTCCGGATGCCCCGCGCGGCCGGTGACCGCGGCAAGCGACGGCGGAACCCCGTCCTGCGCCAGCGCCCCGAGGACCGCCCAGCCGATGGCCTCGCGGTGCGAGGCGGGGATGCCCGCGGCATCGGACATCGCGACGGGGACCGCCGCCGCCCGCGCGATGGCCGCCACCAGGGGCTGGTGCCGCGTGCCGCCGCCCGCGAGCACCGCGTCGGTGGCCCCGCTCGCGTCGATCGCCGCCCCGATCGACGCGCCGACTGCGGCGGCGACGCTTGCCAGCAGGTCATTGGGCGCGAGGTCCGCGGCCGCGCGGTCGACGATCGAGAATCGCTCGTCGCCGGTCCCCAGGCTGCGCGGCCGGCTGCCCGGGGCAAGGGCCGTGCGCAGCGCATCGACGGTCGACGCGTCGGGCGTGCCGAGCGCGGCCGCCGCGCCGTCGGCGTCGAAGTCGCGGCCCAGCGCGCGGCGCGCCGCGTGGTCCAGGAGCTGGTTGCACGCGCATAGGTCGGCGCCGCGGACGCGCGCGACGTCGGCCCCGGCGTCGGAGCCGCGCGGCGGCAGCACGGTGGCATTGGCGAAGCCGCCGAGGTTGACCACGGCCCGCGCGTGTGCGGCGCGGAAGAGCACCCAGTCGGCGAGCGGCGTGAGCGGCGCGCCCTCGCCGCCGTGCGCGAGGTCGGTGCCGCGCAGGTCGAAGGCGACGGCGCACCCGAGCGCGCGTGCGACCGGGTGCGGGTTGATGAGCTGCCAGCTCGCGGGCGGCTGGTGGAAGACCGTCTGCCCGTGGATGGCCGCGAGGTCGATGCGCGCGACGCCGGCCGCGTCGAGCAGGGCGCGTCCTTCGCGTGCGTGCAGCTCGCCGAGCTCGAGTGCCAGGCGCGCGAAGTCTCCGGCCGGCATCGGCACCTGCGTGGCCGCGGCACGCAGACGGGGCGCCAGGTCCCCCAGGCCCGCGGACCGCGTGGCGACCGTCTCGGCGCGGATTGCAAGCCCCGCGCCCGCGATCCGCACGAGCGCGAGGTCGATGCCGTCGATGCTGGTGCCCGTCATCGCGCCGAGGACAAGCCGCGTCCGTTCCATGGGCGGGATCCTCGCCGTCGCGGGGCCTGGGGTCAAGCGGCAGGGCCGGGCGAGACGGGGCCGGGCGTAGACTCACGGTCCCATGCCCCGTTCCCTCGTCACCGGCGGCGCCGGCTTCCTCGGCTCCCATCTCTGCGACTCCCTGCTCGCCTCCGGCCACGAGGTGATCTGCCTCGACAACCTGTTCACGGGCCACCGCGACAACGTGAAGCACCTGCAGGGGCGGAAGGACTTCACCTTCGTCGAGGCCGACGTGGTCGAGCCCTTCGACTTCGAGGTGGACTTCATCTGGAACCTCGCCTGCCCGGCCGCGCCCGGCCACTACCGCTACAAGCCGGTCAGCACCACGATGACCTCGGTGATGGGGACGCTCAACTGCCTGGAGCTGGGGCGCCGCACCGGCGCGCGCGTGTTCCACGCCTCCACCAGCGAGGTGTACGGCGACCCCGAGGTGCATCCCCAGCCCGAGAGCTACCGCGGCTGCGTCAATCCGATCGGGCCGCGCGCCTGCTACGACGAGGGCAAGCGCTGCGCCGAGACGCTCTGCTTCGACCACCGCCGGATGCACGGCACCTCGATCAAGGTGGTTCGCATCTTCAACACCTACGGCCCGCGCATGCACCCCTACGACGGGCGCGTGGTGAGCAACTTCATCCGCCAGGCCGTGTGCGGCGAGCCGCTCACCATCTACGGCGACGGCATGCAGACGCGGTCCTTCTGCTACGTGTCGGACCTGATCGACGGGTTCCGCCGGCTGATGGATTCGCGCGAGGACTTCACGGGACCGATGAACCTGGGCAATCCCGGGGAATTCACCATGATCGAGCTGGCCAGGCTGGTCGAGCGCCACGCCGGCCGGCACGTCACGCTCGAGCATCGTGCGCTGCCGAAGGACGACCCGACGCGCCGGCAGCCCGACATCGCGCTGGCCAAGAAGGAGCTCGGCTGGCAGCCGACGGTGCCGCTCGCCGAGGGCATCGTGCGCACCATCGAGTGGTTCCGCTCGATCAACCTGGCGGACTACCCGCCGCCGAGCCCGTACGTGATGCAGCCCGAGGCGCAGAAGGCGGGCTGACCAGGAGCGCCTGCAGGCGGCTCCATCGCCCACCCGGCGCGCCGGGCACCGCGGCGTCGAACGCGCGCGGATTCCATCCCGCGGCCGCGACCAGTTCCCGCGCACGCGCATCGGCGGCGGCGACATCCTCCTCGGACGGCGTGCGTGCCGAGTCGAGCGCCGCGCGCACCACGTTCACGTAGCCCTCGTTCGCGAAGGCGAGCAGCCGCGCGCGTGCCCGGGCCGTCGCGTCGGCGAGGAGGTCCTCGGGCACCTCGGACAGCGCGGCGAGGATCGCCGCATCGAGCGCCTGCGCGGCGTCGAGGTGCAGCACCTGGAGCATCGGGTTGAAGCGGTCGCCGCCGGCGGCGAGCGCCGCGCGCCGGCCGTGGCGGGCCTCGATGCGCGCCACGGCGCGTGCAAGGACGACGGCGAGCTCGTGCTCGTTGCGCAGCGTGCGCAGCTGGCCGGCCGAGACGACGACGGGCCCGCCGGGGATGCCGATTGCCTGCGCGGGTGCGTCGCCCTCGACCACGACGAAGGCGAGCCCGATCGACGGGAAGGGCACGGTCGACGCCGCGGCGACGCGGTTTCCGACCCACGAGACGTACGCCGCGCGCGCATCCTCGGGCGGCAGCGGCACGAGGCCATGCAGGCACGCGGCCAGGCACGCGCGCCCGAGCACCCGCTCGTCGGCCGGGGTGAACGGCCGCGGGCGCGTCGCCTCCTCGACCAGCGCGTCGACCGCCATGGTGACGCCGGCCGCGTCGCCGACGCCGATCGTCAGCGCGCCCCAGAGGTGCCCGGGGCCCTTGCCGTTGAACTCGGGCGCGATGATGTCGGCGGCCTCGGTGCGCGCCTCGGCCACGCGCGCGGCAAGTCCCGGGTCGAGCGTCTCCAGTGCGGGGGGGGTTGCGGCCGCGAGCGTGGCGTCGCGCACCGGGCCCGCGAACGGGTCGCCCGACGGGCGGACGAATCGCGGCGGCACGGCGGCCAGCGCGATCACCGCGTCCGCGGCCGCCTCGTCGGAGGCGTCGAGCGCGGGCGCACCGTCGATGGCGCGCACCGAACCGGGCTTCGGGGCCTCGCCCGTGGCGAGCGCCGCGCGGCGCTCGAGGGCCAGCGCATCGCCACCCTGCGCGCGCAGCACGGGGTCGATCAGCGAGCGGGCCGGCACCCAGCCCGAGGTGCGTCCGGCCTCGACGCGGACCCAGGCGGGGATTTCCTCGCCGGGGAACGCCTCGTTCATCATCGCGCCGGCGGGAATGCGCACGGTCGCGCCGCGTTCCACCACCCGGACGCTCGCGCCCTCGGGAAGGCGCGCCAGCATCCTCGAGCGAGCGTCGGGTCGCTCGAACACCACCGTGACGGCCGACGACACCTGCATCACGTCGGGCGGCGGCGCGGCGATCGGCGCCGTCGACTTGCAGCCGGCGACAACGGGAAACGCAAGCAGCAGGGCAGCAGCACGGGCGGCGTGGCGCATGGGCGCGGGATCGTATGAGGGCCGTGTGAGCGTTCGGTTGGGGTCGTGCGGCCGGGCGCCCGTCCGCGGGACTAACGCGATCTGAACGCGTTCCGAGCAATTCGCTTGTGGGGCGTTCCTACCTTGCGCCTCGCCATGCAACGAATCCTGAACGTGTTCCGCGTCCGCGTGCCCGCCCGCGCCGCCGCGGCCGGCGTGCTCGCTCCGGCGCTTGCGGCGCTCTCGATCGGTGCGCCGCAGGGCGCCCCGCCCGCCGACGCCGCCGATGCGGCGCGCCAGCCCACGCTCGAGGAGACGCGCCTCACCCTCGCGAAGTGGATCGAGACGCAGCAGATCATCGCCAAGGAGCGCAACGACTGGCAGCAGGGCAAGGAGATCCTGCAGGGCCGCATCGACCTCGTGGGCAAGGAGGTCGGCGTCCTCAAGGAGCGCATCCGCCAGTCCGAGGAGGCCGTCGCGCAGTCGGACCGCAAGCGCGACGAGCTGCTGGCCCAGGACGCCGAGCTGAAGACGCTCGGAGAGCAGCTGGCGACCGCCGCCACGGTGATGGAGGAGCAGATCCGCTCGCTCGTGAAGCAGCTTCCGGACCCGGTGAAGGGCCGCATCGCCCCGCTCGTCGAGCGCATCCCCGCGGACCCGGCCGCCACGCGCGTGACGCCCGCCGAGCGCTTCCAGAACGTGCTGGGCATCCTGAACGAGGTCAACAAGGCCAACTCCGAGATCTCGGTCGCCTACGAGATCCGCACCCTCGCCGACGGCTCGTCGAGCGAGGTGCAGGTGATCTACCTGGGCCTCGCGCAGGCCTACTTCCTGAGCCCCAAGGGCGAGGCCGGCATCGGCCGCCCCACCGAGGACGGCTGGAAGTGGGAGCCCGCCCCCGGCGCCGCCGACCAGATCCTGCTCGCGCTCGAGGTGATCGAGGGCAAGCACGTCCCCACCTTCGTCCCGCTTCCCATCAAGATCCGATGAACCCCCGACTCGCCATCGCCCTCACCGTGGCCGCGATCCTCGCGGCCGTCCCGTGCGCGTCGGCCATGCAGGACGCCAAGCCCGGGGACGCCGGTCCCGGCGTCATGGGCCGCGCCTCGCGCAACGCCGACGCGGAGCTCGCCAAGAGCGTCACCGAGCTGAACGGGATGCGCGCGCGCATCGCCGAGGAGAAGCTCCCGATGGCGCAGAAGCTCACCGAGCTGGAGGAGTCGGTGGTGCAGCTGCGGCGCGACAGCGACCGCGTGCAGCGCCTCGTCGACGCCGGTGCGCTGGAGATCGCCACCATCCAGGCGCGAATCAAGGGCCGCCAGGACGAGCTCACCTACGTCCAGAACCTGCTCGACGAGTACGTGCGCACCTTCGAGACGAAGATCGGCACGGGCGAGCTGCAGGTCCTCGGCGACCAGATCGAGACGGCCAAGCAGGCCGTCGAGAACAAGACGCTCACCCCCACGGAGCGCACCTCGCGGCAGACCGCGTTCGTCAGCCTGACGCTGAAGCGCCTCTTCGACATGGTGGGCGGCAACCGCTTCGCGGGCGTCGGCGTGGACACGCTCGGCTCCGTGATGAAGGGGCAGTTCGCGATGATCGGCCCCGTGTCGCTCTTCCGCTCGGAGGGCGGCGTGGGCGGCGTGGCGGTGCCGCAGGTCGGGTCGGCCAACCCGCTGGTGCGCCCGCTCGAGGGGTCGATGGAGGCCGCGATCGGCGACCTCGTCGATTCGGGCGAGGGCACGCTGCCGCTCGACCCTTCCCGCGGCGGCGCGCTGAAGGCGCTGGTCCAGAAGACCAACCTGGTCCACATCTTCATCAAGGGCGGCCCGATCATGTGGCCCATGCTGCTGGCGTCGATCGTGGCGCTCGCGGTCGTGATCGAGCGCGTGCTGTTCCTGGTGATCGACCAGAGCCGGCGCAGCCCGAAGACGGTGATGCGCTTCTTCACCGAGGTGTCCAAGGGGAACATCGACGGCGCGATCGAGATCTCCAGGCAGTCGAAGGACGCGGTGGTCACCACCATGGGCTTCGCGCTCGAGCACCGCGACCAGTCGCTCTCGCATGCCCTCACGTACGCCGAGACGCGCGCCGTCAAGCGCTACCGCCGCGGCATCGCGGTGCTGGACACGGTCATCACGCTGGCGCCGCTCCTGGGCCTCCTGGGCACGGTGACGGGCATGATGGGCTCGTTCGCCGTCATCGGCGGCGACCTGAGCTCGCCGGGCGCGATCACGGGCGGCATCGCCGAGGCGCTCATCGCCACCGCGTTCGGCCTGGTGATCGCCATCGTGTGCCTGATCCCCTTCAACTACCTGAACAACCGCATCGAGGGCATCGAGACCGAGCTTCTGGCGGCGGGCGAGCAGCTGAAGCTCCTGGTCGAGGGCCGCGCGTCCGCAACGCGCGTGCCCGCGGCGGATCCGACGCCCGTGGCCGTGCCGGCGGTCGCCGCGGCGGGAGGGTCCTGACGTGGCCGGCGGAGGCGGACGGCGCGGCAAGAAGGGGGCCCGCATCGAGATCATCCCGCTGATCGACATCATCTTCTTCCTGCTGGCGACCTTCATCATGGTGTCGCTGAGCATGTCGAAGAACCAGGGCGTGAACGTCGCGCTGCCCGGCGCGTCGACGGCGCAGTCGCTCGGCGACCAGTCGGAGATGGAGAAGGCCGTCACCCTGAGCGTCAACGACAAGGGCGAGCTGTTCTTCAACAAGGACAAGATCCTGGCCACCCAGCTGCCGATGCGGCTGCAGACCTACAAGATGTCCTCGAAGGACCCGAAGGTCATCATCAACAGCGACGGCGCCGCGGACTTCAAGTACGTGGTCACCGTGCTCGACGAGGTGCGCAAGACCGGGATCGCCAAGGTGGGCATCAACACGGACAAGAAGTGAAGGGCGTCCTGAAGGTCATCCTCTGCGCCTTCGCCGCCGTGTTCGTGCACGCGCTGCTGCTGCTCTTCGGCGGGATCTTCTTCATGCACGGCGAGGCCAGCGCGTCGAGCAAGCGCGACGTCGAGCTGGTGGCCGAGGACGTGGAGAAGGACGCGGAGGAGAAGCAGCCCGAGGAGCGCAAGCCCGAGGAGCCGATCGAGACCAAGGAGGAACCGCCGCCGGACGCCAACCAGGAGATGGCGCCGTCCGAGGCGCCCGTGGCCGGCGCAGACGACGGCCCCGCGCTCGACGCGGCCAGCCTGAGCGCGCTCGAGGCGGCGCTCAACGGCGGGGCAGGTGCCTCGGGCGGCATGGACTTCGGCGGCGGCGCGGCGTCGCTCCAGGGCGGCGGCCGCATCGGCGCGACGGGCCGCGGCGGCGGCGAGGAGAAGGACGAGTTCCAGGGCGCCTTCAGCATGTCCGAGATCGACCAGCGCCCGCGCGCCGTCCACCAGGTGGCGGCGGGCTATCCCCAGGCGATGCGAGCCGCGCGCGTCGAGGGGATCGTCACCCTGATCTTCATAGTCGACGAGACCGGGCGCGTGGCGAACCCGCGCGTCGAGAAGTCCTCGCACCCCGAGTTCGAGGCGCCCGCGCTCGAGTCCGTCCGGCAGTGGCGCTTCGAGCCCGCGGTCAAGGGCGGCCAGCGCGTCAGCTGCCGCATGCGCGTTCCCATCCGATTCCAGCCGCCCGCGAGGTAGCCGTGAGACCCAGCACCCTCCGAGTCCCGACCGCCGTCCTGCTTGCCGCCGCGGCCATCGCCGCGGCCGGGCCCCGCGCCGCCGCCGACGTGTCCGACGAGCTGATGCCGCGGCCGTCCACCCAGGTGGCGCCGCCGGACCTCGCGGCCATCTGGGACGACCCGGGATTCCGCCGTTCCTTCATCGGCGGCTACGGGATCAACCCCGAGGTCGAGCCGCGGGTGACGCCGGACGACTTGGCGCTGCTGGAGCTCGTGCGCCAGCTGATGCCCGACGAGCTGCCGGCGGCCGAGCGGCTGCTGCGCGAGTCGGTGCGCCCGGACGCCTCGGCCGTCCTCGACCTGACCCTCGGCGGAATCCTGTTCCAGCAGGAGAAGCTCGACGACGCGCTCGCGCGCTACCGGGACGCGGTGGCGAAGTTCCCCAGCTTCCGGCGCGCCTACCGCAGCATCGGCCTGATCTGCGTGCGCAAGAACATGCTCGAGGACGCGATCGCCGCGTTCAACCGGATGATCGAGCTCGGCGGGGCGGACGCGTACTCCTACGGCCTGCTCGGCTTCTGCCACTCCTCGCGCCAGGACTACCAGCCGGCCGAGGCCGCGTACCGCAACGCGCTCCTCCTGCAGCCGGAGAACGTCGAGTGGCGCCTCGGCCTCACCCGCTCGGTGTTCAAGCAGGGCAAGTACGAGGACGCGGCGAGCCTGCTCGACGTCCTGATCACCGCGTTCCCCGACAAGGCGGACTTCTGGCTGCTGCAGGCGCACACCTACCTCGGGCTCAAGGAGCCGATGAAGGCCGCGGTGAACCTCGAGGCGCTCGACGGGATCGGCAAGTCGACCGTCGACAGCCTCTTCACCCTCGGCGACATCTACGTCGCGGAGTCGCTGCCCGACCGCGCGGCGAGCGCCTACGCGCGTGCCGTCGCGAAGGACCCGGGCCAGTCCCCGGGCCGCTCGATCCGTGCCGCCGAGATGCTCGCCTCGCGCGGCGGGTCCGCGCAGGCCGCCGAGCTGCTGCAGGACGTGCGCGAGCAGTGGGGCGACACGCTCCCCGACGGCGACAAGCGCCGCGTCCTGAAGCTGCAGGCGCGCCTGGCGATGGCCGGCGGGGCCACCGACGGCGCGGCGGTGAGGATCCTGGAGGAGGTCATCGAGCTCGACCCGCTCGACGGCGAGGCGCTGATGCTCCTGGGCCAGCACCACCAGCGCGGCGGACGTCCCGACGAGGCGATCCTCTTCTACGAGCGTGCGGCGCGCATCGACGCCTTCGCGGCAAACGCAAAGGTCCGCATCGCGCAGGTTTACGTCTCGCAGGAGCGCTTCTCCGACGCGCTGCCGCTCCTGCGCGACGCGCAGGCCGTGCGGCCGCGCGAGGACGTCGCGCGCTACCTCGAGCAGGTGGAGCGGGCCTCGAAGGCCAAGCGCTGAACGATTTGCTCATGAAAGTCGAACGCTCCCTTCTCGCGCAGGAAACCGTTCCGGAAGGAAGCCCCGATGCAATGCGGACGCGTGGACAGCGGCGGATCGGCGTTCGATCCCGCAGCTCGCTTGGGTCTTGAGTCTCCTTCCACCCGGAAAGTCCAACAGATGAAGAACGTCACCCTGCGCACCTCCGTGGCCGCCGCCGTCTCGGCCGCCGCCCTCGCCGGCGCCGCCGGCGCGGC